>DASRII010000290.1:0-2815 GCA_035650075.1 Micromonosporaceae bacterium
CCCGCAGCTGTCGCAGCTGGCGGCGATGCGACTCGCGCATGGCTGGTCCCAGCGCGACGCCGCAGGCGAGTGGTGCCGCCGCTGGCCCGACGATCTGAAGACGTTCAAGAACTTCTCGTACTGGGAGAGATGGCCGGCCCCAAGCGGCTACTCACAGTCGCTGGCAGTGCTGACCCGCCTCGCCGAGCTGTACCAGTGCGCAGTCGCGGACCTTGTCGCCGGAGTCGGCGATTTCCGGTACCTCGACAAACATCACCGGGCAACCGAGCATCGGGAACCGCCCCGCGACGAACCGTCCACACGGTCAGCCAGCCTGCAGCCGTACCTGACCATACTGGACGACATTGCAGCCAGCACACAGCGGTGGGCCGACGCTGTCGCGACGCGCACGAGCCACTGCCGGCAACAGCTAGCAGACGTGTTGCGGCCGCTGCCAGCACCAGTTGAAGATCAATCGGCGGCGTTGCACGAACCATGAACAAATTTGCTCAACCTCCCGCTCAGCCGATCCCCGAAACAGTCGCGCGAGCCCGAGGTCACCACCCACAGTGCCAACCCGGTGGGTGGCCGACTTCACCGAAGTGGCGACCTGGGCCGGCAAGGTGTACGGGGCGTTCGTGATTGACTGCTTCTCCAGGTTCATCGTGGGGTGGCGGCTGGCCGATCACATGCGCACCGACCTGCCGCTGGACGCCTTGGAGATGGCGCTGTCGCTGCGTCAGATCCACAAGGGACAGACTGTGCATCACTCGGACCACGGGTCACAGCGCCAGAACAAACGCTCGACATCCCGCCGCAACGCCGGCGCCCCCGGCGACTTCATCGGCGACCTGCCCGTCAACTCCTTCATCCACCCCGCCGGCCGACCCATCGACACCTCCCACTTCGTTGAGGTGTTGCGACGACCGGTCGAATCCACCCAGTATCTGTCGATCCGTTATACCGCTGCGCTTGCCGCCGCCGGGGTGAACTGCTCGGCTGGTACCGTTGGGGACTCGTACGATAACGCCCTCGCGGAAACCGTGATCGGCCTGTACAAGGCGGAGCTGGTCCGCCGGCACGGGCCGTGGCGCAGCCTCGAACATCTTGAACTGTCTACACTGGAATGGGTGGACTGGTCAGGATATGCGGGTGATCTTGGTTGTTGCCCGGCATGTCGTGACCAGGCCCGGGGTCACCTTCCTGGTGGGGTGCGTGCATGGGCTTCGATCCGTGTCTGGTTCGGTCGCCGGCGGGCGACGGTGGTGTGGTTGTCAGGATCGGGCATCCGCTGCTGGATGCGTTCTTGGAGTTGGTCGCGGCCCGGTCGCGACCGAACACGGTACTGGCGTGCGCGTTCGACCTGAAGGTCTTCTTCTCGGTCATCGGTAAGGATCCGGTGCAGGTCGACGTCGCCGATGTGCTGGCGTTCGTGGCGGCGCAGCGTGAACCGCGCCGTGGTGCCACGGTGGTGCGTATCGAGGACGGCGAACGGGGGCTGGCGGCGCGCACGATCAAGCGGCGTCTGGCGAGCATCTCCGGCTTGTATGAGTACTTGCTGGTGCGCGGGGATACGCCGGTGACCCGCAACCCAGTGCCGCGTGGGTTGGCGCTGCGCCGAACCGGCGCGCGGGCGGTGCGGGGCGTCCCGCTGATCCGGGCACCGCGGACGCTGCCGCGGGTGATCGACCCGGGCGAGGCCAACGCGTTCCTGGCCGCGCTGCGCACGCACCGGGACCGGGCGATGGTCGAGGCGATGCTGCTGGGCGGGCTACGCCGCTGCGAGGTGCTCGGGATGCGGCTGACCGACGTGCATCCGGGCGAGAAACGGGTGTTCATCGCCGACGGCAAGGGCGGTCACCAGCGGATCGTGCCGATCTCAGGACGCTTCTTCACCACACTGGCGTCCTATTTGGACACTGAACGGCCGCAGGACGCAGGCACCGAACGGGTGTTCGTGGTGCTAAAGGGCCAGCGGCGGGGCCGGCCGTTGACCGCCGCCGGGTTGGACGAGATCGTCGCCGGGGCCCGGCACCGCGCCGGGATCACGCATCTGACCTGCCACCAGCTGCGGCACACCTGCTTCACCCGGCTGCGCGAGGCCGGGATGGCGTTGGAGGCGATCCAGGCCCAGGCCGGACACCGCTCGATCGAGTCCACCCGCATCTACCTGCACCTGGCCAACGACTGGCTGGCCGAGGAGTACCGCCGGGCCAGCGAGGCGATCGACGCGCAGACCATGGCGGACAGCTGATGCCCGCCGCCTTGGCGCTAGTTGCCCAGCGCCAGAACCAGGTCGACGCCTACCTCGCCGCGGTCCGCCGGCTGAGCAAGGGATGCGGTCGCACCACGATTCAAGCGGCGCGTTCGTTCGCGGCCAAGCTGCAACGCGCCGGCGGGTGGGAACGGCTCAGCGTCGACGAGCAGATCGCCGCGATCGTCAAGGCCAGGGCGTTTGCCTCCTGGCTGATAGTCACCGGGCAGCTGACCGTCACCGCCGACATCCTCGGCCGGGTCGATCTGCGGCTGGGCAACGCCGCCCGCAACTACTGTCCCGACGCGTATCGCTGGTTCGTCGATGTCTGCGCGGTGCTCAACGTCCGGGCCGGCGACGTTGCCCTGCAGTGGAACACCCTGGCCAAGGCCACCGCGTTGACCGGAGTCGCCCCCGACCGGGTCGGCGCCGCCGAATTCGGGCCCTCCTAACACATCCGTGGGTCGATTCTCATGATCGGATGGCCGTTGGGTTGCTGTGTGTCCACTGTGGGTGATCTTCTCGGTCGGGCGGTCTGTGGCCGGATCGTGGTTCTCGTCCGCGGGCAAGGGGTCGCGCAGC
>DASRII010000291.1:0-21871 GCA_035650075.1 Micromonosporaceae bacterium
CACGGCCGCCGGCATCGTCGCGGAGAACCGGCGGCTCGCCTCGCCGGCATCGGTCGACTCGGTACCGACGTCGGGCATGCAGGAGGACCACGTGAGCATGGGTTGGGCGGCCGCCATCAAGCTGCGTACCGTGCTGGACAATGTCGCGAGCGTGCTGGCCGTGGAGTTGCTGGCCGCGGTACGCGGGCTGCAACTGCGCGCCCCGCTGACGCCCTCGCCGGCGGGGCGCCTGGCCGTCGAGGCGGTAGCGGCGTTCGCCGGAGAGCCCGGCCCGGACCGCTTCCTCGCCCCGACCATCGAAGCCGCCCGCGCGCTGGTGACAGGCACCGAGCTGCGGGCGGCCATCGAGGCGGAGGTCGGTCGCCTAGCGTGACTTGAGGGCGTCAACCACCTGCGCCAGGCGCTCCGGTGTCACCCCCACGTTGCGCGCAATCGCGGCGAAGACGGCGTCCCACTCCTGGCCCGGCTCGACGTAGACCGGCCGGTTCTGCAACAGGTTGTGGAGCCACGCCGCCCGGGTGGGAGTGATCTTCAGCTCCTTGGACACGTACGCCGCCCACTCGGCCCGATAGCCCGGGATCCGCTGCTCCGCCTCCTCGTCGTACTCGTTCCACTCCTCGACGAGGAACGCCATGACCTCCTTGGCCCGGTCGGCCGGGACGCCCAGGCGCTCGGTGAACAGACGCAGGACGGCCGCGTCGAGGAAGCCCCCACTGCTCATCGGGACCATCGCGACGCGTACGTCCATGACCGCCTTCTCGATGGTCCGTTGCGGCAGATTGAACTTCCCAGCAGCCTCCTTGTACGGGTCGTGGTGTCCGGGCGTCTCGCCGTCGCTCGGGTTGTGGCTCGGCTCGTGCTCGGACGCCGACGGGCTGGGGCTGGCCGGTGGCGCCGCCTGGTTCCCACCGCCGGTATCGCAGGCCGCCAGCGTGCCCAGCACGAGCGCCAGCATCACAATGATTCTTCGCATGGGCGCGACGCTAGGGCGGTATCGATGAAGGTCTCGTCAAGAAGCCGTGCCGTCGCCGTGCGGCACAGCAGCGGGACAGCTCCTTCAACGGACCTTCACCGGTACACCCCTAGCGTCCGACGCTGTGATCACTACTGCTGGACGCCTCGCGGGTCTGTTTCTCGCGGTGGGGCTCGGGTACCGGCTCTACCTGACGGTGAACATCGCGCCGCCGACCAACAGCGACGAGTCGACGATGGGGCTCGCCGCGATGCACATCGCCGAGGGGCGCGAGCTTCCGGTGTTCTTCTACGGCCAGCACTACATGGGCACGATCGACGCCTACCTCGCAGCCCCGCTGTTCGTCGCGTTCGGACCGTCCATTGTGGCCCTACGGTTGCCGATGCTGGCCGTCTACGCCGCGTTCTTCGTGACGATGTACCTGCTGACCGCGCGCCTGTACAGCAAGCCGTACGCGGTGTTCGTCAGCGCACTGCTCGCGATCGGTTCGCACCCGGTCGTGCGGGGCGAGGTTTTCGCCGGCGGCGGCTACCCGGAGATCAAGGCAATCGGCGCGGGACTTCTGCTCCTGGCGGTCTGGTTGGGGAACACGACGACACCGGCCGGTCGGCGACTGGCCGGGTACGGCGCGTGGGGATTGCTGGCCGGCCTGGCAGTGTGGTCGGACTGGCTCATCGGACCGTACGTCGGTGCGGCGGCCGCGGTGCTCGTCTACACTTGCCGGCGGGAGCTGCTCGGGCGCCCCGGGGGACTACTGGTCGCCGGGGTGTGCGTCGGGGCGCTGCCCTGGATCCTGCACCACGTGCACAGCGGGTACGGAGAGAGCGCGGTCGCGGAGATCCTGCACCTGAGCCGCAACGGCACCGCGTCGATCGGCGCCAAGCTCTACGGCGGCATCCTGCTGGGCGTACCCATGGGCACCGGTCTCTGCGAGGGCGGCACGTGCGAGGGCTGGCCTCTCGCGCTCGGTGCAGTGTACCCGCTGCTCCTGATCGTCGCCGCGACCACCGCGGTGGTCGGCTTCCGGCGGGCGGCCGCCCGTCCGGAGCAGGTCCGCCACGCGGGTCGCCTCGCGCTGGTGCTGGCCGCGGCGGTGTCGTTGCTCGTGTACACCGCCAGCGAGCCCGCCGGGCTGACCCCGACCACCAGCGTGCGTTACCTGACCCCGCTGCTGATCTCGCTGCCCGCGGTGTGGTGGCCGCTGTGGCGTGCGGCGGCCCGGCTGCGCTCTCGGTTCCTTCCGGTCACGGCCGCTGCGGTGCTGGGTGTCCACGTGCTGGCGATGGTCTATGCCACCGCGGAGTTCGTCGGGGACGTGCCGGCCAGCCGGACCGCCGCGCGCGACGAACACGCGTTGCTGGCCCGGCTGGACGAGCTGGGCGTGACCCGCGCGTACAGCGAATACTGGACCTGCAACCGGATCACGTTCGCCAGCAGGGAACGGGTGGTGTGTGCGGTTCTCTCCGACGATCTGCGCCCGGGGCACGACCGGTACCTGCCCTACCGGGATCTCGTGGCGGCGGCATCGGATCCGGCCTACGTACTGCCCATCGGGTCCACAGTGGAGCGTGCGTTCACCGAACGGTTGCGAGCGGCGGGTGGGTCGGCTGTGGTCGACGAGGTCGCCGGCTACCGGATCTACCGCCCGAGCGTGCGGCTTCACACCTTCTTCACCACTGGCTAGGCGGCGGTTGGCAGGATCGGGACTGATGAACGCGCGAGTACTGGTCGCCGAGGACGACCCGAAGCAGGCCAATTTGATCCGGCTCTACCTGGAGCGGGAGGGGCACAGCGTGCTCGTGGTCGGTGACGGGCGGCGGGCACTGGAGTACAGCCGGACCCGCCGGCCGGATCTGCTGGTGCTCGACGTGATGATGCCCGGCGTCGACGGGCTGGACGTGTGCCGAATCCTTCGGGCCGAGTCGCAAGTGCCGATCCTGTTGCTGACCGCGCGCAGTACGGAGGACGACAAGCTGCTCGGTCTCGACCTCGGCGCGGACGACTACATCACCAAACCGTTCAGCCCAAGGGAGTTGGCGGCTCGGGTACGCGCGCTGCTGCGGCGAGCCGGCAAGGGCGGCCCAGCGACCGGGGCGCCGGTGGTCGTCGGCGACCTGGAGATCGACTCGGCCAAGTTCGAGGTACGCGTCGACGGCCGGCCGGTCACGCTCACCGCCAAGGAGTTCGGCATCCTCGAGGCGCTCGCCGCGGAACCGGGGCGGGTCTTCACCCGGGCGCAGATCATCGAGAAGGCGTTCGGCTTCGACCAGTACGTGCTCGAACGTACCGTCGACGCCCACGTCATGAACCTCCGCCGCAAGATCGAGAAGGACCCGGTCGAGCCGCGGTACGTGCAGACCGTCTACGGTCGCGGCTACCGGCTGGCGCAATCATGAGTCTGCGGCTGAGGATCCTGGCGCTGGTCTCGCTCGTCGCGGTGACCGCGGTCGGGGCGACCGCGTACCTGGCCTTCACCCAGGTCTCGCGGCAGGTGGCCGAGTCGACCGCCGCGGACCAGCAGACGATCGCGCACATCATCGACGAGCTGACGAGATACGGCGAGACGCACGGCACCTGGGAGGGGGTGTCCCGGACCGTCCGGGAGTTGGCCAACCGCACCGATCAGCGGATCAAGCTCGTCACTCAGCAGGGCACGGTCGTCGCGGACACCGATACGCTCGATGGCCGTACCGCCCGCGGGGTGTCCGATCTGATCCCGATGACGGTCGACGTCCGGCCGCGGTTCCACCTGCCGGAGGCCAGGGACGACCGGGCGGCGCCCGACGCGACACTGCAAGCGATCCGGCGGTACCGCTCCGGTGTCCGGTTCGCGGCCTGCCTCACGCGCAACATGCTCGGCGTCTCGGTGTCCACCGTCCGGCTCGGTGTGCCTGAGTACGTGGCCGATCCGGAGGCCGCGCAGAGTGGACCGCACGTCGTGGACGACTGCCGCGCCCGGTCCAGGGCCACCGACGGCGACGCTGCCAACGCCGAGGCGGTCGCCGGCTGCGGGGTCGACGTGGCGTGCCTGGAGGGCGAGTTCGTCGACCGTACCGCTGGCGTGGCCCCGGTACCGCTGTTCGTCTACATAGGAGCGACCGACGAGCCGGGGCTGGCGCTGCGGCCGTGGCCCGTCGTGGCCGCCGCGGTGCTCGTGGCCATGCTGGCCGTAGCCGGTACGGCCGCGCTCAGCCGCCGTCTGCTGCGCCCGATCGACGACCTCACCACCGCGGCCGCCCGGCTCGGCGAGGGCGACCTGAGTCTGCGGGTCCCTGCCCAGGGTGACGACGAATTGGCCCGGCTGGCCCGGTCGTTCAACCGGATGGCCGACTCACTCCAACGCGGCGAGGAACGCCAGAAGCGGCTCGTGGCCGACGTCGCGCACGAGCTGCGTACGCCTCTGGCGAACCTGCGTGGCTACCTCGAAGCCCTGCAGGACGGCGTGGTCACGCCCGGCCCGGAGACGTTCGCGAGCCTGCTCGAAGAGGCGGTACTGCAGCAACGCATCGTGGACGACCTGCAGGACCTGGCGTTGGCCGAGGCGGGCGCGCTCGCGTACCACCGGTCCCGGATCGACCTCGCCGAGCTGGTGGAGACGTGCCGTACCGCGCACCAGACCGCCGCCGACACGGTAGGAGTGACGTTGCTCGTGCGGTCGGCCGGCCCGGTGGCCGTGGACGCGGATCCGGACCGGCTGCGTCAGGTGATCGGCAACCTCGTCACCAACGCGTTGCGGGCCACCCCTTCGGGCGGGTCGGTGACGCTGTCCACGGCCGGGCCGGTCGACGGTCGGGTGACCGTCGAGGTGCGCGACACGGGGGTGGGTATCGCGGCGGAGGATCTGCCGTACGTGTTCGATCGGTTCTGGCGCGTGGACACGGCCCGCGGCCGGGACACCGGCGGCGGTGGACTCGGTCTGGCCATCGCACGACAGATCGTCACCGACCACGGTGGACAGATCACTATGGACAGTCAGCCGGGTCGGGGCACCACGGTCACGATGACATTGCCTGCCGGAGTCGCTTGCCCACCGCCGTGATGAGCCGGTCGAGCTCGGAGCCGAACGGGTTGTCGTAGACCAGGTACGTCCACGTCGCGCTCGGCCGGATCAGCTTCGACTGCTCGGGCTGCCAGTCCTCGGTGACGTCGATCTCCTCGAACGTCGCGAGGGTCAGCTCCTGGATCTCCGGTACGAGCTTGTTGAACGCGGGGATCGCTGCCCGGTGGAACTCGTCGAGCGGGTCGAGCCGACCGAGCGCCCGCAGGTGCACTCCCTCGCGCACCTCGGACAGCTCGGCCAGGTGGTGCGCCCACAGCACGTCGAGGTGGTAGAGCGCGATGGTTCGGGCCACCCGCGCGACGGTGTCGTTGTCGCCGACCTCCTCGCACTTCTCCGGGAACTTCTCCCACACCAGGTCGGCCGCTACCTCGGTGGTCAACAGCCGTTCGCGCCGCTCGGCCAGCGCCTTGCGCTGCTGTTCGATGACGACGCTGTACCGCCACGTGTTGCGGTGGATCTCGTGGTTGACGCCTTCGGCGACGCGCTGGGCATGCTCGATCGCGTAGTCGACGTCCTCGTCGTGCACGACTCCGTCCAGCGTCATGTTCGGCGACGGTGGGATCAGGTCGCCGGCGTGCCGGACGACGAGCTCGTCCTCGAGGCTGACGAAGAAGACCGAGCCGCCCGGGTCGCCCTGCCGGCCGGCCCGACCGCGCAGCTGGTCGTCGACCCGCCGGCTGTCGTGCCGCCCGGCGCCGATGACGTACAGCCCATCGAGGTCGGCGATCCGGTCCCGGTCGGCCTGGTCGCTACCGCCGAGGCGGATGTCCACGCCGCGGCCGGCCATCTGCGTGGACACGGTGACCGCACCGTGCTTGCCGGCCTCGGCGATGATCGCCGCTTCCTCCGCATCGTTCTTCGCGTTGAGCACGACGCATGGCACGCCGGCGCCGGCGAGGTCGAGCGCGAGTCGCTCGGACTGCTTGACGTCGAGGGTGCCGACGAGCACCGGCCGACCCGCGTCGTGGCACGCCTTGATCTCGGCGACGAGCGCCTCGTCCCGCTCCTCGCGGCTGGCGTAGACGCGGTCCGGTTCGTCGACGCGGATGCACGGCGTGTTCGGCGGGATGACGGCGACCTCGAGCTTGAAGAACTCCCGCAACTGGTCACCCACGAGCACCGCGGTCGCGGTCATGCCGCACAGGGTGGGGTAGAGCGCCGTGTACGCCTGCATCGTGATCGTGCCGAGCACTTCGCCCTCGGCGGTCGCGTCGAGACCCTCTTTGGCCTCCACCGCCGCGTGCAACCCGTCGGGCCACCGCCGCCGCTGCGCCACGCGCCCGCGCATCTCGTCGACCAGCTCGACGGTGCCACCGCGGACGATGTAGTCCACGTCGCGGTGCAGCAGCGCCTCCGCGTGCAGCGCCACGTTGATGGCGGACAGCTGCTCGACATGCTGGTCGTCGTACAGGTCGATGCCACCCAGCTCGGCCTCGACGGTGGCCAGACCCTCGGTGGTGAGCGCGACGCTCCGCCCGTCGTCGGCCACCTCGTAGTGCCGCCCGGGTCGCAGCTGCTTTACCAATGCCGCGGCCGAGTGCACCGGGTCCTGCTCGCTCGGGATGGTGCCGGCGAGCACCATCGGCACGCGGGCCTCGTCGATGAGGATGGAGTCGGCCTCGTCGACGATCGCGGTTACCAGATCGCGCTGGACGCGGTCCGCCACGTCGATGACGAGCTGGTCGCGCAGGTAGTCGAAGCCGGCCTCGCTGACCGAGACGTACGTGACGTCCTTGGCGTACGCCGCGTGCCGTTCCTCCTTTGTGGACGATTCAGTGATCCAGCCGACGGTGACCCCGAGCAGCTCGTACACGGGAGCCATCCACTCGGCGTCCCGGCGGGCGAGGTAGTCGTTGACGGTCAAGACGTGTACCGGCCCGTTTCCGCGCCGGACGTGGCCATAGGCGGCTATCGCGGCGGCCAGCGTCTTGCCCTCACCGGTGGCCATCTCGGCGACGGCCTTGCCGAGCATCGCCATCACGCCGAGGAGCTGGACATCGTACGGCCGCTCGGTCAGGCCACGGCGGGCGGCCTCGCGGCCGATCGCGCAGATCTCGACGACGTCCTCGGCTTCCCCCGCCAGCTCGGTGAGCTCGGCGTCGTCGAGCTCCCGCAGCTCCTCCTCCCGGGCCTCGATCGCCGGGAGGTGGTGCTCGAGCGGCCCGAGATCGACTGTGGTCCCCGGGCGCTGGAGGAAACGGCGGAACCTGGCCTTCAATCGCTGCGTGACGCTCACGGATGACTAGGCTACGTCAGCGCGCCGATCTAGGACGAATGAGCCGACTAATCGGACGTTTCACCCACCACTCAGCCGTGATCGACGGAGAGGCCGACGAGGAGGGCGGCCAGCGCGCGGAACGCGCGACCGCGGTGGCTGATCGCGTCCTTCCGTGCGGGAGGGAGTTCGGCGTTCGTCAGGGACTCGCCCTCGGCTATGAAGATCGGGTCGTAGCCGAAGCCGCCCGTGCCGCGCGGCTCGCGGATCAGTCGACCGCGCATCACGCCGTCGAGCGTCCACTCGCGACCGTCGGGCAACACCAGGGCAGCGGCGCAGACGAACTGGGCGCCACGTTCGTCTACATCGGACAGTTGGGCCAGCAGCAGATCTAGGTTGGCCCGGTCGTCGCCGTGCTTGCCGGACCAGCGTGCGCTGAATACGCCCGGCATGCCGTTCATGGCGTCCACCGCGATGCCGGAGTCATCGGCCACTGTGGGCAGTCCGGTCCGCCGGGTCCCTTCGCGGGCCTTGATGAGCGCGTTGTCGGCGAACGTGAGCCCGGTCTCGGGCAGCTCCTCGTACGGCGGTACGTCGTTCAGCCCGATGAGCTCGACGCCGGCGTCGGCGGCCTCCAGGATCCGCCGCAGCTCGGCCAGCTTCGCCGCGTTGCGCGTGGCCAACAACAGTTTCATGCCGCGAGGGCCGTGCGCTGGAACGCGGCCAGGTCGGCACAGCCGGCGACACCGAGATCGAGCAGCGCGTTCAACTGGTCGCGGGAGAACACGCCGGACTCGCCGGTGCCCTGGACCTCGACGAAGTCGCCGGTACCGGTACAGACCACGTTCATGTCGACCTCGGCGGCGACGTCCTCCTCGTAGCACAGGTCCAGCCGCGGCTCGCCCGCGATGATGCCGACGCTGACCGCGGCGACCGAGCCGTGTACCGCCTCCGCCGGCTTTCCGGCCAGCAGCCCCCGGCTACCCATCCAGGTGACCGCGTCCCGCAGGGCCACGTAGGCACCGGTGATCGCGGCGGTACGGGTACCGCCGTCGGCCTGCAGTACGTCACAGTCGAGGACGATGGAGTTCTCGCCGAGCGCACCGAGGTCGATGCACGCCCGCAGGCTGCGGCCGACCAGCCGGGAGATCTCGTGGGTACGCCCGCCGATCCGGCCCTTGACGCTCTCCCGGTCCGATCGGGTGGTCGTCGCGCGGGGCAGCATAGAGTACTCGCTGGTCACCCAGCCCAGGCCGGATCCCTTGCGCCAGCGCGGGACGCCCTCGGTGACACTCGCGGTACACAGCACCCGCGTCGCGCCGAACTCCACCAGTACCGAGCCCTCGGGGTGGACACTCCAGTTGCGAGTCAGCGTGATCGGTCGCAGTTGATCGGGCGTACGCCCGTCGGGTCGAGCCATGGGCCGAGCCTACTGTGCCGGCTCGACCACCATTCGGCGGCCGCCATCCACAACAGGTACGGGATCAGGTCCACGGACCGGCGGAGGAACCACTTCGTGCCCTTGGTCGCCATCCACCACGCACCGTCGCGGCGGGACGGTGGCGCGTTCTGCGGCTCCGCGGAAGGCCGTTGCCAGACCCGCTGGCTGGCCGCCGCCAGCAGATCGTAGTACGACGTGGCCAGCAGCCGGTGACCCCGCTCGCTCGGGTGCAGCCGATCGACGCTCCACATCGGACGGTCGTACGTGGTGGCGTGGTTGGCCGCGTCCCAGTGCACGGCGCCGTATCGCTGGGCCACCGACTCCGCGGCCGCGTTGACCGCGCGGATCCGCCGGCCGAGCGGTGCGGCGAGGTGTCGCGGGAGCCCGAACATGCGGCCCGGATCGGGCAGGCTGATCGTGAGCACGGTGGCGCCGACCTGCCGCAGCCCGGACACCGTCGCCGCGAGCGCCAGCTCCACCTCGGCCGGGTCGAAATCGTGCCGCAGCGTATCGTTGATCCCCACGACCACGGGCGCCACGTGCGGCTGGACCGCCATCGCGCGGGGCAGCTGTACCGCGGCTACGTCCCGAGCGCGGGCACCGCTGCTGGCCAGATTGTGAAACTCCAACTGTCCGGGTGGCGCGAGCGACTCGGCGAGCAGGGCCGCCCAGCCGCGCCACGTACCGTCGGGCATCGGGTCACCCATGCCGACCGTGATCGAGTCACCCAGGGCGGTGAACCGTAGCGGCGTCAACGAACCTCCTGCCGGTCGACGAGACCGTGTGCGGTGAGGAAGCCGGCGACCGCGGCCGGCCAGCCGAACTCCTCGGCTCGCCGGCGCGCTTCGGCCCGGCGCCGGGCTTCGGTCCGGCATCGCGTGGCCGATCTGTCCACAAGGGACAGTATGCCGGCGGCGAACGCGTCGCCCTCCCCGGCGACCGCCACTCCGACATCCCCGACCACCTCCGGCAAAGCGCTCTCGGCGCTCACGACGACCGGCGTACCGCAGGCGAGCGCCTCGAGCGCCGCCAGGCCGAACGTCTCTACCGGACCCGGTGCAAGGACGACGTCCGCGGTGGCGAGCAACGCGGCCACCTCGGTCGGACGGTCGACGAAGCCGAGGAAACGCACGGGTAGCCCGGCCGCCCGCTCCCGCAGCCTTTCGCGCAGCGGGCCGTCCCCGGCGACCACGAGAACGGCGGGGACGCCGTTGCCCTGCAACGCGGCGAGCGCGTCGATGGCCCGGGCCGGGCGCTTCTCCACCGACAACCGGCTACAGTGGACGATCAGCAACTCGTCGGCGGTGGCGTACCGGGCACGCAGTTCGGGGTCGTACCGGTCCGGGTGGAACAGCTCGAGGTCCACGCCCAGGGGAACCTGGCTGACGTTGCGAGCGCCGATCCGGGCGAACTCGGTGCCCGCCCACAGAGTCGTGCACACGATCCCGTCGTACGCCGCCGCGGTACGGGCGTTGAGTGCGTCGGCGAGCCGCCGGCTCGGTCGAGAAGGCGCGCCCCAGATCCGCAGCAGGCCGGCCAGGCTCTCGTGCGAGACCATCACCGCGGGCACCCCGCGCCGCCGCGCCCACGCGCCGGTCCAGCGCAGCGTGAACCGGTCCGACACCTCCAGCCGGTCCGGACGCAGCTCGTCGAGCAGCGCGGCCAGGCGGCGC
Organism: Micromonosporaceae bacterium; assembly: GCA_035650075.1. Taxonomy (GTDB): domain Bacteria; phylum Actinomycetota; class Actinomycetes; order Mycobacteriales; family Micromonosporaceae; genus DASSUC01. Next base: position 10,363 of record DASRII010000291.1, read on the forward strand.
CGGCCCAGCAGCACCCGGTACCCGCCGGAGCCCGGTACCGGCCAGCCCGGCGTCGTCACGATCCGGCCCTGGGAGGTCGTTTCGTCGCGGTACCGGTCACCGGGGACGACCAGTACCGGCTCGTGCCCAGCGGCCAGGTAGCCCTCACCGAGGCAGCGCAACGCCGTCCGCAGCCCACCCGACGTGGCCGTGACGAAGTTGGCGAGCCGAACGATGCGCAATCAAGCCACCACCCCGGCGAGCACTCGGGCCGACCGTCCATCCAGGACAGCGGTGTAGTGGTCGATGAGCTCGTCGCCGACCGCCGCCCAGGTGCGGCCCTCGACCGACTCGCGGGCGGCCATCCCGTACTCCCGGCGCAGCTCCGGCGACGCGACCAGTTGCGCTACCGCGCCGGCGAAGGCGGCCGGGTCGCCGGGCGTGACGAGGAACCCGGTACGCCCCGGCGTGACGAGGTCGAGCGGGCCGCCGGCCGCGGGCGCCACCACGGGTACGCCGCTGGCGAGCGCCTCCTGCACCGTCTGCCCGAACGTCTCGTACGGTCCGGTGTGGACGAACACGTCGAGGCTCGCGTAGAGCCGGGCGAGCTGCTCGCCGTGCCGCTCACCGAGGAACAGCGCCCCGGGCAGCGCCTGCGCCAGCGACCGGCGCTCCGGCCCGTCCCCGACGATCACGACGCGTACGCCCGGCATCCGGCAGACCGGGGCGAGCAGATCCACCTGCTTCTCGACGGCCAGGCGACCGACGTACCCGATGATGGTTTCGCCGTTGGGCGCCAGCACCTGCCGCAACCGGCGGTGGCGCTTGGCCGGGTCGAACCGGACCGTGTCGACGCCGCGCCCCCATAGCCAGACCCGGTGTATCCCGCGGCTGACGATGGCGGCGGCCGTCGCTCTCGACGGCGCCAGAGTCCGATTGGCTCCATTGTGGATGGTGCGGAGCCAGCGCCACGCGAAGTCCTCGCCGAAGCCGGCCCGGTACGCACGGGCGTACGCCGGCATGTCGGTCTGGTACACGGCAACGCTGGGCAGGCCGAGCTGGCCGGCCACGGCAACCCCACGGGCGCCGAGGACGAACGGGCTCGCGAGGTGGACGAGGTCCGTGGCGTGTGCCACGAGGGCACGGGTCAGCTTGGCGCTCGGCAGGCCGAGGCGGAAGCTGCGATAGCCCGGTACCGGTACGGACGGCACCCGGATCACCTCGTACGGCAGCGGGCCGGTGACGCCCCGGGCGGCCGAGGCGGGCTCGGGTGCGATGACGATCGGGCGGTGGCCCCTGGTTACCAGGTGCTCGGCCACGCGGACGACGGAATGCGCGACACCGTTGACGTCGGGGGGAAACGACTCCGTGATGATCGCGATGCGCATGTGGTAACGGTGCGACGACAGCCGGTGCAGCAGGCGTCGAAATGCTGACGTGTCGGCAAACTATGGGCGAAAGCCGGGTCCGTCAGAGCTGGTACCGCTGACCCGGCCGGGCGATGTCCACCGGGCCGCCGAAAGCGGCGGCCGCCGCCTCGTAGGTGAGCGCTTCACTACCCCAGGCCGGTACGAGATGCGTGAGCACGAGCCGCGTGGCACCCGCCTTCGTCGCGTGTTCGCCGGCCTCCCGACCGGTCAGGTGCAGATCCGGCGGATTGTCCGCGCCGTCCAGGTAGCTCGCCTCGCACAGGAAAATGTCGGCGCCCTGAGCGAGCCGCACGAGCGCGTCACAGGGTGCGGTGTCCGCCGAGTACGCGATCACCTTGCCGTCGTGTTCGAGCCGTACGCCGTACGTCTCGACCGGATGGTTCATCTGGTCGACCGTCACCTGGAACGGCCCGATCGGAAATGTGCCCGGCTGCAAGGCGTAGAACGTGTACACGTCGTCCAGCGGTCCCTCGTCCAGACTGTACGCCGCGGCCAGCCGCCCCGGCGCGCCCGCTGGTGCGTAGACCGGCAGCGGCGAGTACGGGCCGTCGGGCGCGTACCGCCGCACGATCACGTACTGCGCCGCGTCCAGGACGTGGTCGGGGTGCAGGTGGCTGAGCAGGATGGCGTCGACCGCGTTCAGGCCGGCGTACCGCTGCAACGCCGACAGCGACCCCGTGCCGAAGTCGAGCATCAGCCGGTAGTTCTCGGCCTCGACCAGGTACGCCGAACAGGCCGCCTCCGGACCAGGAAAGCTCCCGGCGCAGCCGAGGATCGTCAGCCTCATCCACGAACCCCCGCTCCGGCGGCGACTCGGGTAGGCCCACCCGCCAGTCCGGCCGGCCCGAGGAACCTGTGCGCGAGTTTTGTGAAAGGCTCGATGTCACCGGTCGCCAGCAACCGGTGCTCCGGCGGCGGCAGCTCGGCCGGCCGCAACTGGTCCAGCTCGGTCAGCACGCGGTACACGTCCTTCGCGGTCTCGTCGGCGCTCGAAACGAGCGTTACCTGGTCCCCCATTACCAATGAGATCAAACCGGCGAGTAATGGGTAGTGGGTACAGCCCAGCACGAGCGTGTCGACCTCGGCCCGCTGCAGCGGCTCCAGGTAGGCGCTGGCCAGTCCCAGCAGCGCCCGGCCCGTGGTGATGCCGCGCTCGACGAAGTCCACGAACTGCGGGCACGCGACGCTGGTCACCGCTACATGGGGGGCGGCGGCGAACGCGTCCTCGTATGCCCTGCTGTTGATCGTCGCCACGGTGCCGATGACCCCGACCCGGCCGTTGCGGGTGACGGCGGCCGCCCGACGTACCGCGGGACGGATCACCTCGACAACCGGTACCGGGTACCGCTCGCGGGCGTCGTGCAGGCAGGCGGCGGTAGCCGCGTTACACGCGATGACGAGCAGCTTGACACCGCGGTCGGCGAGTGAGTCCAAGCCGGCGAGCGCGTACCGACGAATGTCGGCCACGGGCTTCGGGCCGTACGGCACGTGAGCCGTGTCGCCGAGATACAGCACCCGTTCGTGGGGCAGCTGATCGACGATCGCCCGAGCGACGGTCAGCCCTCCGACACCGGAGTCGAAGATCCCGATGGGCGAGTCCGTCACGCAGCGCAGCCTACGCCGGTTAACGTCGCGTGCCGAAAGATCGCGCGGAACATGTCGCCAACGTGACACCCCAGGTGAGGGCGTGTGCACACGTAACGGGACGATGGGACATCCGTTGCACAGGGTAACCAGACGGGACGGTGACCTCGTGCGTACCCAAGAGTCGGTTTCGACCAAGATCCCCCACCGGAGAGCCTCCGAGCTGCCCGCTCCAGCCCAGCCCGCGCCCACCCACCGGATCGCGGCGGAGGCCGTGCCGCTGTTCCGGCTGCCGTCGGCGGGCGACCCGGCGCCACCCGTCGAGCGCGTGGGCGCACTCTGCGGCTGGGCGGCCGGGTTGGGGCTCGTCGGGACGTTCATCGCCGTACGGGCGTTCGTGGCGTTCTTCGGCGTGGTACCGGGCTGGTATCAGCCGGCCGTCGTCGGTGTCGGGGTACTCGGAATGGCGCTCACGGTCGGCGCGTTCCTCGCGGTACACCAGCAGCGCCTGCCGTGGTGGCTGCTGAGCGGGGCGACGGCGGCCCTCGCCGCGAACCTGCTCCTGGTCTTCTCCGCCCCCTGACCCCGCGATCAAGAGGCAAGATCAAGCCCAGAGCTGGCCTTCCAGCGCGGACTCGGCGTCGGCGAGGGTGCCGCCGTAGGCGCCGGTGGACAGGTACTTCCAGCCGGCATCGGCCACGAGGAAGGCGACGTCCGCCCGGCGCCCGGCCTTGACCGCCTCGTGGGCCACGGCCAGCGCCGCGTGCGCGACCGCGCCCGACGAGAAGCCCACGAACAAGCCCTCGACCTCGACGAGCTGACGGGTACGCAGCACCGCGTCCCGCGTGCCGACCGAGAACCGGCGGGTGAGCACGCTCGCGTCGTAGAGCTCCGGTACGTAGCCCTCGTCGATGTTGCGCAGCCCGTAGACCAGCTCGCCGTACCGCGGTTCGGCCGCGATGATCTCGATGCCCTCGACCTTCTCGCGCAGGTACCGTCCGGTGCCCATGAGCGTGCCGGTGGTACCCAGGCCCGCCACGAAATGCGTCACGGAAGGCAGGTCGCGGACCAGCTCGGGACCGGTGGTCTCGTAGTGCGCGCGAGCGTTGGCCTCGTTGCCGTACTGGTACAGCATCACCCAGTCCGGATGCTCGAGCGCCAACTGCTTGGCGTTGGCCACCGCCTGGTTCGAGCCGCCCGCGGCCGGCGAGAAGATGATCTCGGCGCCGTACATCCGCAGCAGCTGCACCCGCTCGGTCGACACGTTCTCCGGCATCACGCACACCACGCGGTACCCGCGCAGCTTCGCGACCATCGCCAGCGAGATGCCGGTGTTGCCGCTCGTCGGTTCGAGGATCGTGTCGCCGGGGCGCAGCTTGCCGGCCTCCTCGGCGGCGCGGACCATCCACAGCGCCGCGCGGTCCTTGACACTGCCCGTGGGGTTGCGCTCCTCGAGCTTGGCCCAGAGGCGCACCGGCGGAGCCCCCTCGGGCACCGCCGGAGACAGCCGGGGCAGGCCGACCAGCGGCGTGTTGCCGCAGGCGTCGAGGAGGCTCTCGTAGCGAGCCACCGCTACCTCGTGCTGGACAGGGCGGCCATGGCCGCGAAGGCGAACGCACCGCCGGCCACCGCCGGCAGGATCGTCACCGTGTCGCCGTCGGACACCTTCGCTTCCAAGGCGCCGAGGAACCGTACGTCCTCGTCGTTGACGTACACGTTGACGAATCGGTGCAGCGTGCCCTCGGGCGTGACGAGCCGGCCGCGCAGGCCCGGGAATTTGGCGTCCAGATCGTTCAACACATCGTCGAGCGAATCTCCCGCGCCGTCGACGGCCTTCGCGCCGCCGGTGTACGAACGCAGAATCGTCGGAATGCGAACCTCGATAGCCATGAGTATCTCTCCTTAGTCAGGCAGGGTAACGGGACGACGTAGGTGTCAGCTGGAGCTGCGACACTCGTAGTCGACCGTTGCCGGGGTCTGCCCGAACAGGTAGGACTGGACGGCATTCGGGTCCACGGTGGCATCAACGATCCGGACCGGTTCCTCGGTTACGGCCCCGTCCACGATGCGGAACGAGCGGATCTCGGTCAGCTCCGGGTCCCTCGTCGAGACGAGCAGGTAATGGGCGTCCGGTTCGCTCGCGAGCGAAGTATCGGTACGCGACGGGTATGCCTCGGTCGCCGTGTGCGAATGGTAGATCACGACCGGCCCCTCGTCCCGATCGTCCATCTCGCGCCAGACCCGCAACTGTTCCATCGAGTCGAAGCGATAGAAGGTGCTGGACCGCTCGGCGTTCGTCATCTCGACGAGCCGGGTCGGCCGGTCGCTGCCGAGTGGACCGGCGACGATCCCGCACGCCTCGTCCGGATGATCGCGGCGGGCGTGGGCGACGATCGCGTCGAGGGTCGCGAGGTCGATCGACAGCACGGTCTCAGGCTACCTCGCACCGGCTGTCGCCGCGCGCCATGATCATCGCAGTTTCCGTGAAACAGGCCTCATGCAGGCGGTCGAAGGGCCACTTTCGCCGAAAGCGCGGCGCTCACCGGCTGATCGCGTCCACCAAGGACTCCTGGAGGTAGCCGAGATAGGCGTACACCGACAGCTGGAAGACGCGCTGCGAGGTTGGGTCCCGCGCGACGGCGTCGTCCAGCTCGTCCTCGAGATCCGTCTGGTCCTCGATCTCCAGCCGGATGCCCAGCGCCAGCCGCGCATCGGTCAACGCCCGCAGCCATGCCTCGGCGGCCTCGGCGTCGAGGCGTACCTCCCCGCCGCCCGTGGAGGGCAACGCCGCCAGAATCGCGCCGGCCTGATCGATCTTGCTGCTCTTCAGGTCGCCCTCGGTGTACCGGCGAAAGTCGGCCGCATCGCCGGGATCCTGCGGGTACGCGTCGGGAAACAGCCGGTCGACGACCGGATCGGTACGGTCGAACCCGTCCGAGAGCAGCGCGATCACCTCGGTGACCACCTTGCGCAACACTCGTACCTCGTCCGGCCCGAACCTCGCGACACAGGCTCTTCCGTCGCGCCGAAACATACTCACGGTTGCTCGATCGTCGCCCACAGGCCGTAGGAGTGCAGCCGCGAGGCGTCGTACTCCATCCGCTCGCGCATGCCGGAGGAGACGACCGCCCGCCCCTTGTGGTGCACATCCAGCATCAGCTTCTCGGCCTTGTCCCGGCTGTAGCCGAACAGCTTCTGGAACACCCACGTCACATACGACATGAGGTTCACCGGATCGTTGTGTACGACCGTGATCCACGGACGATCGGCAGCCGGTGCCTCGTCGATGTCGGGCGTCTCGACGGGGACGGTCTGCGGTGCGGCCACCTCGCCATCCTACGAGGCTGATGTGCGCAGCGGCGACAACCCGAAACGGGCCGCGACTCCGGGCTAGATCAACACGATGCCGTGCTCGAAGGCGTCGTGCAGGAGCGAGATGACGCCGCGGCTCAGGTCGCGGAAGCGCAGTTCCAGCTCGCGCCGCAACTCGCTCTCGACCTCCCGGACGACGCGCTGCAGCCAGTACCGGCACTTGTCCACATCGGCGTGTGTCGGGTCCCGCCAGAACAGGTAGCAGCCGCCGGTCAGCGCGATCCCGATCGGAGGCACGACGGCCGCCAACGGTCCCGTAGGCGTGGTCTGGTAGGAGGCGAGGTTCACCTCGGCGCCGGTACCCGATACCACCGCCAGCCCGGACGTGCTCGTGACGAGCAGCACCCGGTCCCGGGTACGGCCGTCCGGTTGGTCGTCGTCCAGCGTCCGGCGCAACGTGCTACCGATCAGCCGTAGCCCGTTCTCGTCGGGCGCGACGGCCAGCACCTCCGGCAGCAGCCGGTCGACCAGGGCCGCGACCGCCGAGTCCAGCTGCCTGGTCGCGAAGATCGACAGGGCGTGCAGCTCACGGTCCAATGTGTACGGAAGTCCCGCGCAGCCGGCGCCGAAGATGAGCTCGTGGACGCCGCGCAGGTGGATGTGGGCCAGCTCGATCGCGACGCGCTGCCAGACCGCGTGGCACCGCCACTTGATCTCCCGTTCGAGCAGTTCCTCCCAGCCGGAGTCGGCGGCGTCGGACGACACCCGGATCGGGCCGGTCCGCAACGGCTTGCCCGCCGAAGCCAGCCGGCGGCCGCGCTCGTCGGCGGCCCACCGCACGATGTTCTCGCGCAGCGCGGCCACGCCGTCGATCGTCGGGTCGTCGACCGCGAACCACGCCAGCTCCGCCAGGATCGGCGCGTGCCGCTGCGCCTCGGTACGGGCGACCGCCAACTCGCCGGTCATCGCCTGGCTCAGCGCGAGGAAGACCGTCACGCCGCGTTCGAGGGCCTGCACGGCCAGGTCGTGCTCTGGCTCGCCGAGCGGCGTGGGCGCCGCCGCCACGAGCAACATCGCGCCGCCGCGCTCCGCGGCATCCAGAACGATCCGGGAGTACGCCGGCCCGAATGCTCCCGTCGGCGGCGCCATGACGAGCGCGGTGTGCCGCAGGAGGGCGGCGGGCAACGTGGCCTCGACACGCCGGGGCGGCCGGCTCGGCGCGCTCGGTACCGGCGCCTCGACAGCGTCCTCGGGCGGCGCGCCCGCGAAGAGGTCGCCGGTGGGAGGTGGGTCGGCCGGTTGGCGGTAGCCGGGCACGAACGACCGGAGATCGCCCGACGCACCCGCACTCGCCCTGAGCACGAGGTAGCTGCCGACCGGCGCCGTCGGGTGCTCGGTCTGGTCGAGCAGTGCGCGTATGACACGCGATCCATCGGCGCCAGGCAGTTCGACGACCACGACCGCAGGTTGTTCGATCGCCGGATGCTCGACCGTGGGTGGTTCGATCACTGGCAACGCGGTCCGCCGTCGAGCGGATCGGTCGGCTTTCGGCTGAGGCGGTGCGGTTCTCGACCCGGTCAATGCCGAGTCGGGAGCGGTGAAGACCACGCTCAGCGCCGCCGCTGACTCCATTTCCGGCGCCTCCTTGTTGCGAAGCCCAGCCCGTCCCGGGGTGGTTTGCGAACAGTACGTGAACGGTCACTTACGCAGGCAGGAGCCGGGTTACTCAACTAACTGTGCGTCAATTACTCAACGTCCACCGATGAGGTGGATACCGACCACGAGCCGTGGTCGCTAGGCTGCGGGCCGTGGGTCCATGGGGCTTCGTCGGCCGGACCGACGAGCTGCGCCGGCTCAGCGACGCCGCGACCGGCATATCGGGCCGCGGGCTCATCGTCAGCGGGACCGCGGGCATCGGCAAGACACGTCTCCTGCGCGAGGGAGTGGCCGCGCTGTCTCGCGAGCGGTTCGCGGTACTGACCGCGTCCGCGAACGCGGCTACTTCAGGCCTGCCGTTCGGCGGACTGGCCCAGGTGCTGCCGGTCGACCAGCCGGTCGGCCTGTCCCCCGCCGGGCTGCTCCGGTGGGCAGTGGATGCATTGCACCAGCAGGCGGCCGGGCGGCCGATCGTGTTCGCGATCGACGACGCGCACCTGCTCGATCCGGTCTCAGCGACGCTCGTCTATCTCGTCGCGCGGTCCGGACAGGCGGGCGGGACGGCCCCGCAGAGCGGGCGGCCACAGTCCGACCGCGCGATCGTGCTGGCCACGCTGCGTAACGGCGAACACGTACCGGAGTCGATTCGTTCACTGTGGACAGAGGACCTGGTCGATCACATCGAGTTACACGCGCTGACCGCGTCGGACACCGCGGACCTGTTGCGGGAGATGCTCGACGGTCCGGTCGACTCGGCCTCGGTCGACCGGCTCTGGCGGCTGTCGGCCGGCAATGCCCTGCTGCTGCGCGAGCTTGTCATCGCGGCGCGCACCGGGGGCGAGCTGACCACGGCGTACGGCCTGTGGCGGTGGACCGGCCGGCTGGAGTTGGCGCCCAGCCTGACCGACCTCATCGACGTCCGGATCGGCGGGCTGACCAACGAGATCCGTACCGTGCTCGAGCTCGTCGCGTTCGGTGAGCCGATCGGCCTGCGGCTGCTCGAACAGGCTACCGACCCGGCGTCCGTCGAGTTGGCCGAGGAACGCGGGCTGATCCGGGTCCTGCGCGACGACCGGCGTACGACGGTCCGGCTCGGCCACCCGCTCTACGGCGAGGTGGTCCGGCGCGGCTGCCCGGTGACCCGTCGGCACCGACTGCTCGCCCACCTGGCCGACCTGGTGACGAAGGCGGGCGCGCGGCGCCGGGAGGATCTGCTCCGGGTCGCGGTATGGCGGCTGGACTCGGACACCGCCCAGGACAGCGCGCTCCTACTGGACGCCACGCGGTACGCCTTCTCGTCGTACGACATCCCGCTCGCCGTGCGGCTCGCGACCGCGTCGGTGGAGACCGGTGGCGGCTACGAGGCCGCCGAGTTGCTCGCCACGTTGCTGATGTTCGCCGACCAGCCGGAGAAGGCGCTCGAGGTCCTGGAGACTGTTCGCGACGAGCTCACCGACGACCTGCGGCGCAGCCGTTGGCTCGCGGTGTACTCACTGCTGTCGTACTGGGGCCTGAACCGCCTCCAGACGCGCGAACGGCTCCGCGCCGGCACCGAGGAGATCACCGATGCCGGACACCGATCGTGGGTACTCGCGTTCCTGGCCATCATGTCCCTGCACGGGCTGCTCACCGACGAGGCGCTGCGGCTGGCGCACAACGTACTCGACCGGCAGGCCGCGGCACCGGCTTCGCGGGCGCTCGCGCAGAGCGTCATCGCACACCTGCAGGCATTGCGCGGGCGGGTGGTGACCAGTGCCCGTACCGTCGCCGCCATCGACGCCGACTCGGCCCAATGGCGGGGCGACGCGCCGTACTTCCAGCTCGCGGTCGACCTGGCCCGCGGTACGGGGTTGGTTCTCGCCGGCAACGTGGCCGCCGTCGATGTGATCGTGGCGGCGGAGTACGCCGGCCTCGCCGACGCCGGGGACTTCCGACTGGGCTCCGGCTACCTGACGCTGCTGCGCGCCCAGGCCGGGCGGCTGCGCGGCCAGCTCGGCGAGGCGCTCCGCTGCGGCCTGCAGGCCTCCGCGATCCTGGCCACCAGCGTGCCGTTCGCCAGCCTGGCCAACGCCGAACGGGCGCACGTCGCCGCCCTGATGGGCGATCGCACGCACGCCGCGGAGGCGATGGCCGAGTCCGACCGGTCCTACGCCGAGTCGATGTTGATCCTCTACCCGTTCCGCGAGCAGGCGCGTTGCTGGGTGAAGGCGTGCGCCGGTGACGTGGCGGGTGCCGCCGACGGTCTACGCGAGCTGGTGGACCGGCTGCGCGCCGACGGCTTCGCCGGGCACGAGGCGCACGCGCTGTACGACCTCGTCCGGCTCGGGTACGCCGATGAGACCCTGACCCGGCTCGACGAGCTGACCCGCGTCGTCGAGGGCGATCTGATCGCGCTGTTCTGGGCGCACGCCCGGGCCGCGGCCGCCGAGGACGGACCGGCCCTGCTGGCCGTCGCCGACGAGTTCGCGGTGCGGCAACTGCACCTGTACGCCGTCGAAGCCGCCGCGATGGTCGTCAGCAGCATGCGGCTGAAGCGCTCGGCGGCCCGCGGCGCCGCGCTCGAGAAGCTGGCCGCGTTGCGCGCCGACTGTCCGGACGCGGCAACGCCGGCGCTGCGCCTGCGCCCGCCGCACCTGACCGACCGGGAACGGCAGATCGCGCGGCTGGCCGCCGCCGGGGTGTCCAGCAAGCGGATCGGCGACGAGCTCTACCTGTCCGCGCGGACGGTCGACAATCACCTGCTGCGGGTGTACGCGAAACTCGGCATCGGCGGCCGTACCGAGCTTGCCGCCGCCCTCGCCGCCCTGCCCGACTAGTGAGCAAGCGCAGCGCCGCCGGCGGCGCCTGGACCGGAGCGACGCGCCAGCCGAAGGCTGTTGCGTGGCGCATCGGGAAGGCGCTGCCACGAGGCGGCGCGGAGCGCGCGAACCAGAGACTAGGCTCGAGTTCGTGATCACCGCGCTCCTGACCGACCACTACGAGCTGACCATGTTGTCGGCGGCACTCAGGGACGGCACCGCGGATCGCCCGTGCGTCTTCGAGGTCTTCGCCCGGCGGCTGCCGCCCGGCCGGCGGTACGGCGTGGTCGCCGGCACCGGTCGCCTCGTAGAGCTGCTCCGGGACTTCCGGTTCGCCGGCGACACGCTCGACTTCCTGGTCCGGACCAAGGTGGTCGACGACGAGACCGCCGCGTGGCTGTCGCGCTACGCGTTCACCGGTGACATCGACGGGTACGCCGAAGGCGAGCTGTTCTTCCCGGGCTCCCCGATCCTGACCATCTCCGGCACGTTTGCCGAGTGCGTGATCCTGGAGACGATCGCCCTGTCGGTACTCAACCACGACAGCGCGATCGCGGCGGCCGCGGCTCGCATGGTCACCGCGGCCCGGGGCCGTCCGGTCATCGAGATGGGCTCCCGGCGTACCCACGAAGAGGCCGCCGTGGCCGCGGCCCGGGCTTCCTATCTCGCCGGCTTCGCGTGGACCTCGAACCTGGCGGCCGGCCTGCGCTACGGCATCCCCACGGCCGGTACCGCGGCGCACGCGTTCAC
>DASRII010000292.1:0-2534 GCA_035650075.1 Micromonosporaceae bacterium
ACCGTGCTCAAGCCGGCGAACGCACTGGACTGGGGCATGTACCACGGGCACGTCGCCGACCCCGACGGGCACGTCTGGGAGATCGCGTACAACCCCGACTGGGAGATCGGCCCCGACGGCCGCCCGATGATCGGCTGACCGGCGCCGTCGTGATCTACGGCGACGCGGTCGCCGCCGCCTCGGCCACCACGCGCTCCTCGGCGCGTGCCAGCGCGGCGATCCCGAAGAGGATCATGCACACCGAGATCACGACCGCCGCGATCTGGTCTGCGCTGTCGAAGAAGACGCTTTCGTCGAGCAGCACCAAGCCGAGGATCGCGGCCGCGATCGGTGCCGTGGATTCGGTGGCACCGACCGAGGCGGCGAGCGCGCCCGTCTGGAACGCGCTCTGGCCGACGATGACGCCCCCGATCGACACCGCTGCCAGCGCGTACGACTCCCAGTGGGGAATCCAGGCGAAGATCCCGTCGCCCAGGTATTGCACGACGCCCTTGGTGAGAACGGCCGCGGCAGCGAAGCAGATTCCGGCAGCCACCCCGAGAAGCGCGGCTCTGGGCGCCCCGCGGGTCGGCTTCGCGGCCGCGATGCACGCCACGATCACCGCGAACGTGATGGGCCCGGCGATCACCGCTCGGTCGGTCGGCACGAACTCGTGGCCACCGGTGGGCGGCACCTCGTAGAGAAAGAGCGCGAGCCCGGCGGAGAGCACGACCGCACAGACCCAGTCGCCCGGTCGGAGCCTCCGCTTCGTCATCGCCGCGCCGAGGATGAGCGAGATGACGATGGCGAGCGCAAGGATCGGCTCGACGAAGACGACCGCCGCCAGGGCCAGCGCAGCAGCCTGGCTGATGTAGCCGAACACGTCGCACAGAAGGCCGAGGAGCCATCGCGGGCGGCGGACCAGCCGGGTCATGAGACCGACGCGCAGCGCATACTCGTCGGGGACCTGCTCCGCTTCGGTCAGCTCGAGCACGTTGCTCAGCGCGTAGAGGAAAGCCGTCAGGAGGGCCAGGACGATCGCGAGCGCGACTTCGGGCGACACGGGGCGTCAGTATGGCCGACGCGTCACCGCGGGGACTTGATCGCCGACCCCTCGTACAGGTAGCCCCAGGGCTTGGACGGGCGTGGTCCCTTGAACCAGTCGTTGCGCAGATCCTGGATCTCGAAGCCGGCATCGCGCACGAGGCGGTCGATGGGCCGATCGAGGTTGCACCCGCCCGCGAGCCGTTGCTGGAGCCCGTTGAGCCGGTGCTGCCAGCTCGCTGTGGCCGGCTCGGGGCACAGGCCGTGCTCGAGGAAATGGAACCGCCCGCCCGGTCGTAACACGCGGCGCAGCTCGTGCAGCGCTCGCGTCACGTCCGGGATCGTGCACAGCGTGAACGTGCTGAGCGCGGCGTCGACCGATTCGTCGTCGAGCGGGAGGTCCTGGCCGTCGAGTCCGACGAACCGGATTGGTACGCGCGACGCCTCGAGCCGTTTCGCCGCCAGCTTGCGACCGACCGCCGACGGATCGACCGCGTACACCGTGTCCACTCCCGCCGGGTAGAGGGGAACGTTCAGACCGGAACCGAAGCCGATCTCGACCACGTCGCCCCGCAAACCGGTGACGACCCGCTCGCGATGACCGCGCACCTCGCGGGTTCCCAGCAACACGTCGGTCAGCCGCGGCACCACGTGCTCGCGCCACAAGCCCATCGCGGGAGTGTACGAAGACGCGCAGCTGGTACCGGTGCGCGCGCGACCGATCGATTGGGATCTGGAGGCGTTGGCGGGTCAGGCCGTGAAATTGGGCTGGGCGATCACGGCAACCGCGGCACCTCCGGGAGCCGCACCACCATCCGGGCCCGGCTCCGGACCGGGCGGGGTCGGAGGCGTCGGGCAGGAGTCCGTGGCCGGGTCGTAGGTGATCGTCACCTCGCCGTCGCCGCTGTGGTTCGCCGAGCTGGTGACCTGGGTCCCCGCTCCGGCCACGAACGACGACCCGCCGCCTCCGCCGGCCCCTTGAGTGGAGCTCGGGGCGGCCCCGCCGCCGGCCCCGGCGCCGTAGCCGCCGCCACCGCCGCCGCCGTTCGGATTTCCAGACGAAGCGCCGCCGCCGCCGCCCGCGATGCCGAGCCCGCCGCCGCCGCCGCTGCCCGCGATGTTCCCGCTGCCGGCGCCGCCGTCGCCGCCCGAGTCGTTGCCGGCACCACCGTTGCCGCCGAGGGGACTGACGGAGCTGCTCCCCCCGGCGCCGGTACCTGTGCCGCCGTTGCCACGGCCGGGATCACATCCGGCGAGAACACCTTCGAGACCGACAGCGGCGTCTGAGCCGCTGCCGGGCTCGCGGTCGCCACCAGCTGCAGGAGACCCAGCGCACCGACGAGCGCCACACTGAGAACAGCCGCCAAACACCGGAACGCCCTGCCCGCAACGGTCATCTGCCCGCCTCCCAGATCCGGAGCCCGTTCGTGCGCTTCGGCGTCTTCATCGACAGACCGACGACGCTTCTTGAGTGGGCATTTCGGACGCGCGGGCAGCGCATCTTGCCGATA
>DASRII010000293.1:0-15852 GCA_035650075.1 Micromonosporaceae bacterium
AGCAGGGAACGACGGGTCAACATGTCCGAAACGAGCCGCTGGCGCCGTGGCAGGTTCCCGCTAGCGTCGACCGGGTGGCGGAGACCTGGCGCACCTGGGGTGGCGTGGTCCTCGCCGCACTCGCCGCGCTGCCGGTCGCCGTACTCGTGACTCTCGCTCTGGCGACGACCCGGCGCCGGGCCGGTGTGCCGCACGCGTGGGCGAGGTCGGCCGCCGAAGTCGGCCTGGTCGTCGGGACGCTGCCGTGGATCTGGATGATCCTCACGCCGGGCCCGGTAGCCGGCAGGGCGGTCAATCTCGTCCCGCTCCGCGACCTGGCCAACCAGCTCGGCGGCGATCCCGGTACGGCGTTCGCCCAGGTCGGCGGCAACCTGCTGGTCTTCGCGGCCATCGGCGCCTGCGCCCCGATCCGCTGGCCGGCGCTGGCCAGCCTGCCGCGGCTGTTCGTGCTCGGCGCGGCGGGATCGGTGCTCGTCGAGATCGCGCAGTACGCCTTCGCGCTCGGCCGGGTCAGCTCGGTCGACGATGTCCTGCTCAACGCGCTCGGTGCCACGCTCGGGGGACTCGCGACGCGGCTCAGGGTGAGCGCGAGGAGTGAGCGCCAGCGAGCCCCGCAGCCGCGAACGAAGGATGGGCACAGCGGCGGAGGCGGATATTTAGGGTAGGCATGCCGACGGACTAGACGGCTATCGTGGGGCGCGCGATGGACCACTCCTCATTCCAGGTCGACCTGCGCGGCATCGTCGACCTGCTCAGCCACCACCTGTACGGCAGCCCGCGCGTGTACGTCCGGGAGCTGCTGCAGAACGCCGTCGACGCCATCACCGCCCGGCGCGCGGCCGAACCCCATGCGCCGGCGAGCGTACGCATCGAGCCACCCGACGTAACCGGCGACGGCACGCTGCGTATCCACGACACCGGGATCGGGCTGACCGAGTCCCAGGTGCACGAGCTGCTCGCCACGATCGGCCGCAGCTCGAAGCGGGACGAGCTGGGGTTCGCCCGGCACGAGTTCCTCGGTCAGTTCGGCATCGGCCTGCTGTCCTGTTTCCTGGTGGCGGACGAGATCAGGGTCACCACGCGCAGTGGTGACGAGCCGACCGTCCAGTGGACCGGGTACGCCGACGGGCGGTACCGGGTCGAGGCGGCGACGAGGCCGCGGAACGAGCCCGGTACGACGGTGACGCTCGTCCCGCGCCGGGGATCCGAACAGTGGCTGGCGGGGCCGACCGTGACCGAACTGGCCCGGCTCTACGGCTCGTTCCTGCCCATGACTGTCCACGTTGGACCAACCGAGACCACGGCCGGGCCACCGCCGTGGCTGCGGTACGCCGGCGACGCCGCGGGTGACCGGCGGGGGCGGCTGGTGGAGTACGCCAGCGAGGTCCTCGGGTTCCAGCCGTTCGACTTCGTGGACCTCGCGGTACCGGAGGCCGGCCTGACGGGCGTGGCGTTCGTCCTGCCGATGCCGGCGAACCCGGCCGCTCGCGCCGCGCACCGGGTGTACCTCAAGAGGATGCTGCTCGCCGAGGGGGCGCCCGGACTGCTGCCGGACTGGGCGTTCTTCGCCCGGTGCGTGGTGGACGCGTCCGAGCTGCGGCCGACGGCCAGCCGCGAGGCGCTCTACGAGGACGCGCTGCTCGAGTCGACCCGGGAGGCGCTCGGCGACCAGCTGCGCACCTGGCTCGTCCGGCTGGCCACCGTGGACCCCGGCCGGCTCGAGGACTTCCTGCAGATCCACCACCTCGGTGTGAAGGCCCTGGCACTGCACGACGTAGAGATGCTGCGGCTGGTCGACCAGTGGTGGCCGATGGAGACGAACGCGGGCCGGATGACGCTCCGCGAGTTCCGTGAGCGGTACGGCACGGTCCGCTACTGCGCGACGATCGACGAGTTCCGCCAGCTCGCCGCCGTCGCCGCCGCGCAGGGGCTCGGGGTCGTCAACGGTGGGTACACGTACGACTCGGAGATCATCGAGCGGCTGCCGGACCTGGACCGGGCGATCCTCGTCGACCGGCTCGACCCGAGCGACCTCACGACCCGGTTCGACGCGCTCGACCCCGCGACCGAGCTGGCGCTACGCCCGTTCCTGACCTCGGCCCAGGCCGCGCTCGACCGGCTCGGCTGCGAGGTGGTGATCCGCGAGTACGAGCCGATGGGGCTGCCCGCGCTGTACCTCGTCGACCGGCACGCCGCCTTCCAGCGGCAGCTGCGCGAGACCAGGCACCGGGTCGACGAGGTGTGGGCCGGGGTGCTTGCGGCGTTCGAGGAGGCCGAGGCCGAGACCCGGCCGCAGCTGGTACTCAACCACCGCAACGCGCTGGTCCGCCGCGTGATCGCATTGCCCGGCGCCGAACTCGTCGCGCTCGCCGTCGAGGCGCTGTACGGTCAGGCGCTGCTGCTCGGCCACCACCCGTTGCGTCCGGTCGACGCGGCCCTGCTCAACCGGTCGTTCCTGGGCCTGCTGGACCACGCCGTTCCGGAAGAACCGACGCCATGACGCCCGACGAACTGGACCGGATGATCCGGCAGAGCTGGTCGATGCCGCCCGGCGCGGGCCGGATCGCAGCGGCCGAGGAGGCGGTACGGCAGGCCGACGCACTCGCCGACCCGAACCTGGCGTTCGACGCCCGCATGGCGGCCACCGAGGCGTACCAGCGCGGAGGCGAGCCGGCCAAGACGTTCGTCACGTTCTCCTGGTGCCTGGCCGAGTACGACCGCAACCCCGGCGAGCGCAGCCGGTGGGACGCCCACCTGTTGCTGTGGTTCTTCAAGTACGTCGTCTCGTCGCTGACCAGATTCCCCGAGGTGCCGCTCGACCGCACCTACGCCGTGCTCGACGACATGCAACGCCGGTACCTCGCCGGCGGGCACAGCCTGCACGCCGTGTACCAGCACCGCTGGGTGGTCGCACACCACCTCGGGGACACCGACGCCGCCGCGTCCTGGTACGAGAAATGGTGCGCCGCCCCGCGCGACGACAACTCCGACTGCGTGGGCTGTGACCCCACGTCGAAGGTGACGCACCTGTCGTCGACCAAGCGCTACGAGGAAGCGGTCGCACTCGCCGTACCGGTGCTGGCCGGCCAGCTCACCTGTGACGAGCAGCCGCAGGCGATCCTCACCGAGCTGCTGACGCCGTACCTGCGTACCGGCAGACTCGACGAAGCACGCGATGCGCACCGGCGGTCGTACCGGGCCCTTCGCGGCAACCTGGCGGATCTCGGCAGCATCTCCAGCCACGTACGGTTCTGCGCGGTCACCGGCAACGAACCGCGGGCTCTGGAGATCGTCGAGCGGCACCTGGACTGGCTGGACCGGGCGCCGTCCCCGCATTCGGAGATGTACTTCGCCGCGGCCGCCGGCATGGTGCTGCGCCGGCTCGCCGCCAGCGGCCACGGTGATCTGCCGGTACGCCGCCGCGAGCAGAGCGCGGCCGAGGTCGGCGAGGAGCTGGCGGCCCGCGCGATCGCGATCGCGCAGCGGTTCGACGCCCGCAACGGGACGACCCACCAGAGCGACCTGATCGCCCAGTGGCTGGATCTGGCGCCGGACTACCCCCAGGTCTCCCTGGCCACGGTCCGGTCGCGGCCCGCCGCGTCCACCGTGTCCGCCGGGCCGGAGCCCGACGATGCCGAGCCGCTCGAGCTAGACGTACCGCCCGCCGCGACCCCGGACGAGGTACTCGGCCTGGCCGAGGACAGCTACGCACGAGGCATGGACCAACGGGCGTACGCGCTGTGGCAGCTGTTCGACGAGCGGTTCACCGGTACCGAGCTGACCGCGTTGCAGCAGGGCCGCCGGGCGGACGGCGCCGGCCTGGCCGCGGTCGGCGACACCCGCCGCACGGCCGAGGCCGAGGAGGCATGGCAACGGGCGATCGCCCGGTACGCCGAAGCCGGCGACGTGAACCGGGAGCAGATCGCCCGCGGCCGGCTCGGTCTCACGCTGTGCCAGACCGGCCGGGTGGCCGAGGGCCTGCCGATGGTCGAGACGTCCACGGCGTACGTCGCCGACCACGGTGACCCGGTCAGCCAGGGGTCCGCCCACCGCCGGTTGGCCGTGGCGATGTTCTGCGCGCAGCGCCCGGCAGACGCCCTGGCCGCGGTGGACCGGGCGACCTCGTTGCGCGCGAGCGCGCTGGATCCGGCCTTCGAAGCGCACCTCGCGTTGGTGCGCGCGCAGTGTCTCGGTGGGCTGGAACGGCTCGACGAGTGCGCCGCCGCGGCCGAGGAAGCCATCGAGCTGTTCCGGGTGCAGGGCGACCCGGATCCGATGGCGGCCGCGATCATGGTGCTGGGCGTGGCGAAGGAAGCCGGTGGGGACGAGAACGCCGCGCAGGCCGCGTACCTACGGGCGGCGGAAGCGGCTCACAACCCCGGTATGCGCGCCGAGGCGCGGACCCGCCGGGCCCGCCTGCTGGCCGGCACGCCGCAGGCCGCCGACGCGATCGACGACCTCGTCGACTGGCTGAACCGAGCCGTCGCGAACCCGTCCGAGGCCGACCAGGCAAGGTACTTCCTCGGCGCGGCCCTGCTCAACGCCGGCCGCACGGCCGAGGCGGCGGAGAACGCCGAGGACGCCCTGGCCGGGTTCGAGCGGCGGGGTGAACAGCCCGCGGTCGATCAGACCCGGCGGCTGCTGTACGCGGTGTACCGGCAGCTCGACGAGCCCGACCAGGCGTTGGCTCAGCTCGACGAGCTGCTTACCAGCCCGTACGTCAGCGACGCCGCGGAACGCGGACACCTGCACGAAGAGGCGGCAAGCATCCTGTACCGCCTGGACCGGGACGCGATCGCGGCACAGCGGTTCCACTCGGCGGCGACCGCGTACAGCGTCGCCGGCCTGAGCCTGGACAAGGCCCGGGCGCTGCGCCGGCGGGCGCTCGCACTGCGCTGGTCGGGCGATCCCGACGCCGCGGTCGAACTGCTGCCCGAGATCGACGCGCTGGTCGAAGGCCTTCCGGTCGACCCCGCGGAGGCGCCGGAGGCGGTGTTCGAGCGGGCGATGCTCGCCTATGACGGGGCGAAGCTGATGATCGACGCCGGTCGGTTCGAGGAGGCGCTGGCCCGCATCGTCACAGCGCCGGCATACTTCCGGTCGATCGAGGCGTTCGGTGAGGCGGTCGCCGCCGAGCTGGTCCTGGGCGAGGTACTGCTCCGCCTCGATCGGCCCACGCAGGCCGAGTCCGTGCTCCGCCCGGTGCTCACCGGCCTGCCCCGCGACGCCAGCGCGCTACCGCACGCCGCCTGGCTGCTGGCCGCCGCGCTGCAGGATCAGGGGCGCGAGGAGGAGGCGGCCGCGCTGCGGGCGGAGTACCACCTGGCCGATGATTGAACGCTCGTTAAGGTGAGACCTTGACGCCGGGTTAGGCTGACCACGTGAGCGTTGACCAGCAAGTAACAAGCCTCCGGAGGCGGTCCCGGCGGGAGGAGATCCTGCAGATCGCGGTCGGCCTCTTCGCGGCTCGCGGCTACCACGGCGTCTCGATGGACGACATCGGTGCCGCGGCGGGGGTCACCGGGCCAGCGCTGTACCACCACTTCGCCGGCAAGGAGGCCATGCTGGTCGCGGCGCTGATGCCGGTGAGCGAAGGGCTGATGACCGGCGGGCGGGCGCGGGTGGCCAGCCATCCCGACGACCCCCGCGCGGCGCTCGAGTCGCTGGTCGACTTTCACGTGGACTTCGCCCTCGCCAACCCGGCCGTCATCGCATTGCACCTGCACGAGCTGGACCGGATGCCGGAGGAGCCCCGGCGGCAGATCAGGCGCCTGCAACGGATCTATGTCGAAGAGTGGGTCACCGTGCTGACCGCGGTCCGGCCGGAGCTGGTGGCGGCCGAGGCGCGGGTGCTCGCCCACGCCGCGTTCGGCTTGATGAACTCGACACCCTTCCTCGGTGGCGAGGTCGACCGGGGTCGGCGCGCTACTCTGCTGCGCGCGGCGGCACTCGCCGCGTTGCTGGAGGGCACTGTCGAATGATCGAGTCACTGCTCGTCGCGAACCGCGGCGAGATCGCCCGCCGGATCATGCGTACCGCCCGGCGGCTCGGGGTCCGCACGATCGCCGTGCACTCCGAGGTGGACGCCGCGCTGCCGTTCGTCACCGAGGCGGACGAGGCGATCCTGCTCGGCCCGCCGCAGTGCTACCGGGACGTCGACGCGATCATGGCTGCCGCCAAGTCGACCGGCGCGCGGGCGATCCACCCCGGCTACGGCTTCCTCGCCGAGAACGCCGAGTTCGCCCGTACCGTCGAAGCCGCGGGCCTGGTCTGGGTCGGACCCGGCGCGGACGCGATCGCCGCGATGGGCGACAAGATCAATGCGCGCGACCTGATGGCGGCGGCCGGCGTGCCGGTCGCGCCCGGCACCACCGACCCGGCCGAGGCCGCCGCGATCGGCTTCCCGGTGATGGTCAAGGCGGCGGCCGGCGGCGGCGGCATGGGCATGGCGGTCGTGGCCGACGAGTCGGCGCTGACGGCCGAGTACGAGAAGGTGCGCGGGTTCGCCGCGCGCATGTTCGGCGACGAAGCCGTGTTCTTCGAGCGCTACTTCCCGCGCGTGCGCCACGTCGAGGTGCAGATCCTGGGCCTGGCCGACGGGCGCGTGGTGGCGCTCGGCGAGCGCGAGTGTTCGGTGCAGCGGCGCAACCAGAAGCTGGCCGAGGAGTCGCCGTCTCCCGCGGTGTCGCCGGAACTCCGGGAGCGGGTGCTCGCGGCGGCGGTACGCGCCGGTGAGGCGGTCGGCTACCGCAACGCCGGTACCGTCGAGTGCCTCCTTGCGCCCGACACCGGCGAGTTCTTCTTCCTCGAGATGAACACGCGGCTGCAGGTCGAGCACCCGGTGACCGAGCTGATATTCGGCATCGACCTCGTCGAGGCGCAGCTGCGGGTGGCCTCCGACCTGCCCGTCGAGGTGCCCACCGAGAGCCGCGGGCACGCGCTGGAGCTGCGCGTCAACGCCGAGGACCCGAAGCGGTTCCTGCCCGGCCCGGGCGCGATCACCCACTGGGTGGAGCCGACCGGCGAGGGCGTGCGGGTCGACGCCGGCTACGGGCCCGGTACGACGGTCACTCCGCACTACGACTCGCTGATGGCGAAGCTGATCGTGTACGGCGCGGACCGCGCGGAGACGCTGGCCCGTGCCCGGGACGCGGTGGCGGGCTTCGAGATCACCGGTCCCAAGAACAACCTGCCGTTCTTCGCCGAGTTGCTCGACAACCCCGAGTTCGTGTCGGGCGACTACGACACCGCTCTGGTGGGACGGATGCGATGACACGCGTCGAGATCCGGGAGGTCGGGCCGCGCGACGGGCTGCAGAACGAGGACCCGGTACCGACCGCCGCCAAGGTGGAGCTGCTGGATGCGCTGTCGCGTACCGGTGTGCGGCGCATCGAGGCGGTCTCGTTCGTCCACCCGAAGGCGATCCCGCAGATGGCCGACGCGGACGAGGTCTGGGCGGCCGCCGACAAGAGTCCGGACGTGCGCTACTCCGCGCTGGTGCCCAACTCCCGCGGCGCACGGCGCGCGCTCGACGCCGGCTTCCGGGAGATCGAGGTCGTCGTCTCCGCGTCGGACACGCACAACCGCAAGAACGTCAACAGGAGTACCGAGGAGTCGCTGGACGACATCGCGTCGCTCATCGAGATGTTGCATGCCGAGGGCGCCACCGCCGAGGTCATCGTGTCCACGAGCTTCGGCTGCCCGTACGAGGGCGACATCGCCCCGTCCCGGATCTCGTCCATTGTGGACAGAGTGGTGGCGGACGGGGCCGACCGGGTGGCTTTCGGGGACACCACGGGCATGGCGACGCCGCGCCGCGTGCGGGAGGTCGCCGCCGTCGTGCGCGAGCGCCATCCCGACGTTCCGCTCCTCATGCACTTTCACAACACGAGGGGTACCGCGCTCGCCAACATCCTGACCGCGTTCGACTACGGCATCACCGAGTACGACGCGAGCGTCGGTGGCCTGGGCGGCTGCCCGTACGCGCCCGGCGCCACCGGAAACGTGGCCACCGAGGAGGTCGTGCACATGCTGCACGACATGGGTATCGACACCGGCATCGACCTCGAGGCTCTGCTCGAAGCCGCCCGGCTGGCGGAAAGAATTGTCGGTCGCGAACTGCCATCGGGAGTGTTGCGCGCGGGTCCACGTACTCGCACAATTCGCTCGTAATGCGCGTGTCTCTTTTATCGCCCGCCTCGTTGTATCGGACATGACGCAAACGCAGGGCGAGCGTGTGAAGCGCGCGGCCCTGCGTTGTGGCGTCCGGGCCATCGTCGTCGCCGGCTTCGCGTCGGCCGCCTGGCTCCTGTCCTCCGCCGCGGCACACGCCGCTCCCGCGGAGCAGGACGCCACCGCGCCGGCCCAGCTCGACCTCCCCGTGCTCCGCCTGGTGGCCGACCTCGACCACGAGGTACTCGGCACGAACCTGTTGACGCCGGCCCCCGCCGCGACGCCCGAGGCTCCCGCCCGGACCGTCGCGGACGTGCCGTGCCTCGACGGTACCGAGTGCGTGAGCGCGGTACCCGTGCCGGACCAGCAGCCCGCACCACCCGCTGGTGGCCTGGCGCGCGTACTGCAGGGAATCGCCGCGCCGCTCGGTCTCGGCGATGTGGTGACCGTGACCACCACCCTGGTCAGCCCGCTGACCCGGGCACTGGATCCGGTCATCGACCCGCTGGAACCGGTGCTGCGCCCGGTGACGTCCACATTGGACGCTTCGGTGTCCGGCGCGCGGATCGGCCGGCTCAAGGCAGCCGCCGCACCGCGTACCGGAAACCCGGCGGTGGTCGCGGCCGACGTGCCCGCCACCGAAGCCTCGGTGCCGGTCCCGGCCACCGAGTCCTCGACCGGTCCGGCCACCGCGGCCCTGACGGTCGTCGGTACGACGTTCCGCGCTGCCCAGCCGCGCGGGCCCGGCGGCGGCAAACTGCCTCAGCTGCCCGAGCCGACGCCGGTGAAGAGCCCGCTGGGTACCGGATCCGGAGCCTCGACCAACGGGTCGGGCTCGCACACCGACGGCGGGTCGTCCGCCGTTGTCTCCTCCTCGACCGTGACCGGCGCGGTGGCCTCCCACCGCGGGTCGCGCGCGGTCGACGTCGTGGTCCCCCGGCCGGATGCCGAGGACCCGACATTCTCTCCTGACTAGTGATGCGTGGCCGAAGCGGCCGACAACGACATCACGGAAAACCTGGGGCGCGTGTCGACAGGTGGAGTCAGGGCAGAAAAGGCCTATGCCATGGCACCGCCGCGTCCCTTCCAAATCCGGAAGCCGGATTCCGGAATTCGCCATAGCAATTAAACAAACATTCGAAAGGTCATCGCTTTCACCATGAAATCGTGGGTTCGTAAGACACTCAGCGTCGGTGTACTGGCCGCGGGTGCGGTGCTGTTCGCACCGGCCGCCGCACACGCCGACACCGCACAGATCTCGGTGGACAACAACGGCATCCTGAACGGCAACCAGGTCTTCGTCCCGGTCCAGGTGCCGGTGAACGTCTGTGGCAACGGCGTGGCGGCGGTCGTCGCGCTGTCCGCTGGCATCAGCGGCGTGTGCGTGAACGGCGCGGCGCAGGACGTGGACAGCTGGAGCAAGTGGGACAAGAGCTCCGACACCATGCGGCTGACCCCGAAGGCGACGCCGAAGAAGGTGCACTCCAAGAAGGCGAAGAGCGAGAGCAGCCGTACCGAGGACACCTTCCAGGGCTCGTTCGACAACGACGGCATCCTCAACGGCAACCAGATCTACGTGCCGGTCCAGATCCCGATCAACATCTGTGGCAACAGCATCGCCGCGGTCGCCGCGATCGGCATCGGTGTCAGCGGTGCCTGCGTCAACGGCGCGCTGCAGGACGTCGACACCGAGTCGGCGAAGCGTACCGAGGACACGTTCCAGGGCTCGTTCGACAACGACGGTGTGCTGAACGGCAACCAGGTCTACGTGCCGGTCCAGATCCCGATCAACGTGTGTGGCAACAGCGTTGCCGCGGTCGCGGCGATCGCCGCGGGCCTGTCTGGCGTCTGCATCAACGGCGCGCTGCAGGACGTCGACACCGAGTCGGCGAAGCGTACCGAGGACACCGCTCAGGTGTCGGCGGGTAACGACGGTGTGCTGAACGGCAACCAGGTCTACGTACCGATCCAGATCCCGATCAACATCTGCGGCAACGGCGTGGCAGTCGGCCTCGCGGCCGCCGTCGGCCTGTCGGGCGCCTGCATCAACGGTGCCGTGCACGACGCCGACTTCGGCCGCGGCGGGGACCACCACGGTCACCACCACGGGTACAAGGGCGACCACAAGGGCGACTGGGACAAGAAGAGCTGGGGCGGCGACCACGACGGTTACAAGCCGCACAAGAAGTCGGCCGACACCGTGCAGGCCAAGACGGCCAAGACCGAGGGTCTGCCGCTGCTCGGTGACCTGACCTCGGCGCTGCCTCTGCCGGGGCTGGGCGCGCTCGGTGGCCTGGGCGGTGGCCTGGGCGGTGGCCTGGGTGCCGGCAAGAGTGGCCTGGGCGCAACCGACCTGCCGGTGCTCGGCGGTCTGCGTACCAGCAAGATCAACGCTGCTGGGGTCGACCTGACCTCGCTGCTCGACTCGGCGGCGCCGGCGGCCTGATCGCGGGCTGAACTCAGGTACGGGAGTCTCCGCATCCAGCGGAGGCTCCCGTACTCTTTGAGTGTTACCCTAACGATCGTTTAGGAAGGAGGGCTCGTGGATCTCGAGCAGCTCGGCAAGCGCGTCCGGGCCGGTGGCGCGGAGAAGTACCACGCGGCGAACGCCGCGCGCGGCAAGCTGTTCGCCCGCGAGCGAATCGCCCGGCTGGTCGACGAGGGTTCGTTCGTCGAGGACGGCATCTTCGCTAACGCGTTGGCCGAGGGGTTGCCGGCTGACGGCGTGATCACCGGCAACGCCACGGTCGACGGCCGGCCGGTCTGCCTGATGGCGAACGACTCGACGGTCAAGGCCGGCTCGTGGGGTGCCCGTACGGTCGAGAAGATCATCAGGATCATCGAGAAGGCGTACGCCAGCGGCGTACCGATGATCTATCTCGTCGACTCGGCGGGGGCCCGGATCACCGACCAGGTCGACCTGTTCCCCGGCCGGCGTGGCGCCGGGCGGATCTTCTGGAACCAGGTCCGCGCGTCGGGCTCGATCCCGCAGGTGTGCGCGCTGTTCGGGCCGTCCGCGGCCGGTGGGGCGTACATCCCGGCGTTCTGCGATGTCGTGGCGATGGTCGACGGCAACGCGTCGATGTACCTGGGCTCCGACCGGATGGTCGAGATGGTCACCGGCGAGAAGACCACGCTCGAGGACATGGGCGGTGCGCGGGTGCACTGTACCGAGTCGGGCTGCGGCCACTTCCTGTGCAAGGACGAGGACGAGGCGCTGGACGTGGTCCGCCGCTACCTGTCCTACCTTCCGTCGAACTGGCAGGGCTCGCCGCCGGTCGCGTCGGCCGCGGCTGCTCCGTCCACTGTGGATCTCGCGACACTGGTACCAGCCAGCGAGCGGCAGGCGTTCGACATGCGCAAGTACGTCACCGGCCTGCTCGACGAGGGCTCGTACTTCGAGATCCAGCAGCTGTGGGCCCGTGAGGTGACGATCGGCTTCGGCCGCCTCGACGGCGAGGTGGTCGGTGTCGTGGCGAACAATTCGCTGTTCAAGGGTGGCGTGCTGTTCGTCGACTCGGCGGACAAGGCCACGCGGTTCGTGCAGCTCTGCGACGCGTTCAACGTGCCGCTACTTTTCCTCTCCGACGTACCGGGGTTCATGGTCGGGGCGGCGGTGGAGAAGGAAGGCATCATCCGGCACGGCGCCAAGATGATCACAGCGATCGCGGAGGCCACGGTACCGAAGATCTGTGTCGTGGTCCGGAAGGCGTACGGTGCCGGCCTCTATGCCATGGCCGGGCCCGGCTTCGAGCCGGACGCGACGATTGCCCTGCCCACCGCGAAGATCGCGGTGATGGGCGCCGAGGCGGCGGTGAACGCCGTCTACGCCAACAAGATCGCCGCGCTCGGCGACGACGCGGAGCGAGCCGAGTTCGTGGCCGCGAAGCGCGACGAGTACGAGCGCGACATCGACATCGTCCGGCTGGCCAGCGAGTTGGTCGTCGACACGATCGTCGAGCCGACCGAGCTGCGGGGCGAGCTGATCCGCCGGTTCGCGCTCGCCCGCGGCAAGGACCGTCATTTCTCCCGGCGGCGCCACGGCGTCACGCCGGTCTGATCGGGTTAGTCACGAACGGAGATTCGTCATGGTGGACTTCAGGCTCGACGAAGAGCACGAGGCGCTGCGGCAGACCGTGCGCGAGTTCGCCGTGGATGTGGTCGCCCCGGTGATCGGGGACTTCTACGAGCGGCACGCGTTCCCGTACGAGATCGTGCGGCAGATGGGCAAGATGGGCCTGTTCGGGCTGCCGTTCCCGGAGGAGTACGGCGGCATGGGCGGCGACTATCTCGCGCTCTGTCTGACCCTGGAGGAGCTGGCCCGCGTCGACTCGTCGGTGGCGATCACGCTCGAGGCGGCGATCTCGCTGGGCGCGATGCCGATCTACCGGTACGGCAGCGCCGAGCAGAAGCAACAGTGGCTGCCCAAGCTCGCGTCGGGCGAGGCGTTGGGCGCGTTCGGGCTGACCGAGCCGGGCTTCGGCTCCGACGCCGGTGGTCTGATGACCCGCGCGGTGCTCGACGAATCCACGGACGAGTGGGTCATCAACGGCACCAAGGCGTTCATCACGAACTCCGGTACCGACATCACGGCGCTGGTGACGGTGGCCGCGATGACCGGCGTGGGTGCTGATGGCGAGAACGAGATATCGACGTTCATCGTGCCGTCCGGCACGCCGGGGTTCACCGTGCAGCCCGGGTACTCCAAGGTCGGCTGGTGTGCGTCGGACACCCACGAGCTGTCGTTCGACGACGTCCGGGTACCGGCGGCGAACCTGCTCGGCGAACGGGGACGCGGGTTCGCCCAGTTCCTGAACATCCTCGACGACGGACGGATCGCGATCGCCGCCCTCGCCGTCGGACTGGCCCAGGGCTGCGTGGACGAGTCGCTGCGGTACGCCAAGCAGCGGCACGCGTTCGGCCAGCCGATCGGCAACTTCCAGGCGATCAGCTTCAAGATCGCTGATATGGAGGCGCGCGCCCACACCGCACGGCTCGCGTACTACGACGCGGTGGCCCGCCTGCTGGCCGGCCAGCCGTACAAGCGGCAGGCCGCGATCGCCAAGCTGCACGCGTCGGACGTCGCGGTCGTCAACGCCCGCGAAGCGACCCAGGTCCACGGCGGCTACGGCTTCATGAACGAGTTCCCCGTCGGTCGCTTCTGGCGGGACGCGAAGATCCTCGAAATCGGTGAGGGGACCTCCGAGGTCCAGCGGATGATCATCGCCCGCGACCTGGGTTTGTGACTCATGGGGTGGCACCATTGGCGCTGCCATGACGACGCCGGACGATGCTCGCCGCGACGATGCCGAGTCGACGCCGCCGGGACCCAAGCGGGAGGTACCGGCTGACGCGCTGTCCGCCGGAGAGTTCGATCGGCTCAAGGCACTCGTCGAGGGCGCCCGCACCGACCCGGCGGCCGTCGTGGTGCCGGAGGCGCCCCGGCCGGTGGTCCCGATCCAGCCGGAGCCCGAGTACTACGACGAGGACGATGACGTCGATCGGCCGTCCCGCCTCGGCCGGATTCTGCTGAACAGCGTGCTCGCGGTCGTTCTCGGCGGGCTGCTGGGCGTGAGCGTGGCCTGGGCATCCGGCCGGCTCGGCGGATCAGCGCCGCCACCGGGTGATGCCGCCCCATCGAGAGCCCTGACGGCGGTGGCATCGGTACCGCCGTCCCAAGGCCGGTCGCCGTCCGCCGGTCCGACCGCCGCCGGCGCCAACAACCCGGGGCTCGCTCCGATGATCACCGGGCTCGACATCGTCGGTACGAGTGTCGTGCTCCGGTGGCGCGACCCCACCAGATCCGGGGCGACGTTCATCGTGATCCGGGTCGTGCAGGGCCGGGGCCAGCCGGTCACCACGCTGCCACCCGGGTCGACCGAGTTCGTTCTCGAGGACATCGACCCGGCCGCCGGCCCGTACTGCTTCCTCGTGATCGCGGTCGTGGCTCAGGAACGCGGGGTGTCCCCGACCCGCTGTGCCGGTCAGGGGATCTGACATCCCCGACACGGCGGCGGGTCGCGCGGTTCGATGTACGGGATGACCGTGTTGCTGGGCGCGGACTGGTAGTTGCCGTACGCAGTAACCGCCTCGACGATGAATGCGATGGGCTCCCCGATGTACGCCTGCGTGTTCACGAGGATGGTCGTCGCGGTGCCGGAGGCGGTCGCCATCAGCCCGCCGTTCCCGACCAGCAGGATCCGGTAGCTGCTGATCGTCCCCGCACCCGGCGTCCAGGAGACCCGGGTGTTTCCGGTCAGCAGCTCGTTCGCGTTCACCGACGTGGGCGTGGAGTTCGGTGGTGGCGGCGGAGGAGGCGGTGGGGGTGGCGGAGGAGACGTGGTCGTCGCCGCCACGGCCGGTCCGGAGGGTGCGCCGCCCGGCCCGGGCCCCGCGCCCGGCGCCGACGTTGTCCGCGGCGGCCGGCCGGGGCTCGTGGTCCGCGCCTGGTTGCCGTTACCGCGGTCCGCGTTGTTGTTGGTACTCGGCCGTGGCGTGGCCGAGCGGACCGGGATGTCCGGGTCGTTGGTGCGGATCGTGCGGGTCGTGCCGTCCGGCCGTACGACCAGACCGACACTCGCACCGGGCACGTTGATGACGAGCTTGTCGTTGGCCGGTACGAGGACCGCGTCCCCGCCCGCCGGCGTGGGTATCTCGGTGATCGGGCGACCGGAGCCGTCGAGCACGATCACCTTGCCGGCCCCGCGGCAGGACACGTACACCTTGCCGCCGTAGACCACCGGCGCACCCGGGGTCGCGCAGCCGAGCAGCGATACGTCGAGGGACACGACCTGACCGTCGCGGACCACGAGCACGGTCGACGACGCCGGTGCGGCGAACGTGACGAGCTTCGCCGGGCTGAAGTCGGCGACGGCCAGCGGCGCGGTCAGATCGGTGACCTCCGCGACGACCTCGTCATCGGTACCGACCTGGACGATCCGCCCGCTGTCCGGATCGACAGCGGTGACGCCCTCCTCGTGCGGGATCAGCGCGGCCCGTGGACCGGCACCGTCCACTGTGACCCGTAGCTCCTCGAGGAACGCGCCGGTCTGCGGCGACCAGCGCAGCGCCATGAGCTGCCCGCCGTGAGCCAGGACCCAGACCGCGCCGGTACGGTCGACCACGCCGTCCACCAGCAGCACATCGGTCAACCACGGTTGCCCGATCGTCTCCCCGGTCACCGGATCCACCTGTTCGAGCAGCCCGGCCGCCTTGTTCACGAGGTAGATCCGGCCTTGGGAGAGCAGTACCTTCGTCGCCGCGAGGTTGTTGGAGCCCATCTCCCGGGCGGCGAGGGTCGGCAGCGCGACGATCGTGACGTCGTTGGTTCGCAGGTTCGTGACGATGAGTACGCCGTTGCCCTGGACCACGCTCATCTCGTCGTCGGGTCCGCCGACCTGTAGCCGGTCCTGTGGCTGGCCGGCGTCGGCGTCGACCCCGACGACCTGGCCGTCCTGCTTGCCGAGCCACGTCAGCTGGTCGGCGCCGAGGGAGTGCCGGGCGAGGTCGATACCGACGAACGTGGCGGCCGCCGCGACGACGGCGAGCACCGCGTACAGCACCAGTTCCTTCGGCCTCTTCCAGAACGGGATCATGCGGCCGCCCTCGTCGTCGATATTCAGGCCGAACTATAGCCGGTCGATCCAGTCTCGAATTCTGGCCGCGGCTGAGCAGCCGACC
>DASRII010000294.1:0-3863 GCA_035650075.1 Micromonosporaceae bacterium
ATGCGGCCGAACCGGTCCTCGCAGGATGGGAGCAGGCCAGCGGAGAGCGGGCTGAGAACCTCGCCTACTGGGACGCCGTCGCGGCGCTCAACCAGCCGGGAGACATGGCCGTGTTCACCCCCGTCATCCACGACCAAGGCAGGCGTGATCTGACCGCCGCCATACTGAACGAACGACGAGACGCGTTCCTTCAGGCCGCGCTCGACCGGCTCTGCTGAACGAACGGCACCAGCCCCGCTCCGACGCCATCACGCAGCCTGCGACAAGAAGATCACACCTGGTACATCACCGTGCGGGACGGCCAACCGCACCGAGGATCTCCCGAAAACGGACCACATTCACCGAGACAACCCGCGGGATTCGTGCGCCTCGCGCACCTGCCCACCGTCTCGACCTTCGTCCGCCGAAGGTAAAAACACCCTCCGCCACTGGCTAGCGGACAGAGGCTGACGTATACATGGCGCCTGCGTCATATCGATGAGAATCTGTCCAGCGTGGCGTCGGGGCTGGCGACGGCGTCGCTGACAGCATCACCGTTGTGGCCCTCGGTCTTGAGCACCGAGCCAGCCGTGTCCGGGTGAGGTATCGCCGGATGGACGGCGAGTTCGTGGACACCACATTGGATCGCGTGGTGGTGGACGAGCTCGCCGGTGGGCTGCCCGTGCGGGAGTTCCGTTGGTACAAGGGCAGACGCCATTACTCGGGTTGGTACTGGTCGGCGACGGTTGAGCGGCTGGTGGTCTATGAGAGCCGCTTGGAGCTGGCTCGGATCATGCTGGCTGATCATGACTGTGAGGTGGTCGCGATCGCGGCGCAGCCTTTTCAGCTGATCGGGCCGTCGGAAGGTCGAGTCCGACGCCATGTTCCCGATCTGTTGCTCGTCGGTCGAGACGGCGGCGTGACAGTGGTGGACGTCAAAGCGCCGTCCAAGCTGGACGACCCG
Source organism: Micromonosporaceae bacterium (assembly GCA_035650075.1). Lineage (GTDB taxonomy): Bacteria > Actinomycetota > Actinomycetes > Mycobacteriales > Micromonosporaceae > DASSUC01. The sequence continues at coordinate 944 of DASRII010000294.1, forward strand.
GCGGTCGCGGAACCGCATCCGTCCGGTGTCCACACCGGACGATCGCGCCGGCGACCCCGGAACGGTCGGTGACAGCCCATGCCCGGCCCCGATGAGCGGCCACCGGCCTTGCTCACCTTCACCAACACCGGCCGGTGGACGCTGACCGGCCGCACGCAGACCGCGAGGAGCACCAACCATGCCCAGCCCAAAGCCCGCCGCCACAGCACGCGACACCGGAGCCCGCTACCCGCAGGTGCGGGTGCGGGTCGCCCGCGACGGCAACGCCGGCATCCTCATCGGCAAGGTCGCCGTGGCGCTACGCCGCCAGGTCGGCGACGACGCCGCCGATGCGTTCAATACCGCCGCCCACGCCTGCGGCACCTACCAGCAGGTTCTCGACCTGGTCCGGGCCACGGTGCGCACCCGGTAACCGCGGCCACCTCAACTGTTCCGACCCCCAAATGCGCCGCCCCGTACCGCCAACTCCGGCCCACGCCCAGCCCCGCCTGACCCCCAGGCCGGGCGTCGACCGGCCCTGGCGGTACGGGGGCTTGTGCACTCTTCGACAGGAGGACCCCTATGACGCAGCCGACTGCCCACCCCGCAGACCCGCCGCAGCCGGTGGCTGAACCGGCCCGCGACACATGGCCGCGGGTGCTCGACGCGATGCACACCGCCGGCGCGTGCGCAGGCGCTGACGCGGCCGACTGGTGGGCCCAGCACACCATCGGCGGACGGGCCAGCGGCGACACCGCGGCGAGGGCCCGCATCATCCTGGCCGGCCTCGACGACGGTGACCCAGCCATCAGCGACGACCTACCCGACTACGACCTGCCCCACTCCGACATGCCCACCGCAGCCCAGTGGTACGCCGACTCCGCCCCGGCCGACGCGCCCGCCTGGGACACCCTCGACGAGCCGGCCCGCGCGGAGGCCATCGACGCCTTCCGCGACGGCTACCACACCGCCGTAGAGGACCAGGCCGCCGCACACTGCCGCCTCGCGCTGCCCGACGGCGAACCGGCAGCCGTCTGCGCGACACGACGACATGACGCGTGCCGCGGGCGCGGCGGCAGGGAGGCGTCATGAACGCCATCTCGGGCGCCGGCGACGACACCGAACCCCGCGACGCCGACCGTCTCAGCGTCGGCGACCCGGTGCTACGCAAGACCCGACTGCTGTCCCGCCAGTGCGCCACCTGCATCTTCCGACCTGGCAACCCGATGCACCTGGCACCGAACCGGCTGCGGGAACTCGTCGCGCAGGCACGCGGCACCGCCGGCTACATCATCTGCCACTGCACGCTGCCCACCTGCGCCGGTAACGGAGCGGAACCGGCCGTGTGCCGCGGCTTCGCCGACCGGTACACCACCTGGCAACTGCAGCTCATCGCGCGGCTGTGGGGCTTCGTCGAGGTCGACCCTCCCGACGACGTCGTACCGACGGTCAACGCTCGGCACATCGCCGGGGACGCGCCGGCCACCGACTGACAGAGCCGCCGCCAACCGCGGCCACGTCGAGGCATCGACCAACGATCCAACGACAGCGGTGACACCCGGCTGCCCCCTTTCAGACGCCGGGCCCAGCTGAAGCGAACCGTACGCACGGCCGTCTGCACCACCGCCACCGCGGCCGTCGTCGGCCGATACACACCACCCGCCGCCTCACCCTCTCGTCATGTATGACCCCGCGGCCCGCCCGGCCAGCGGCGCCGCCAGCATGCGCCCGCGCCAGAAGCGGCGCGCGCCCGCGTGCAGCACGACCGCGGCACAGGCCGACAACCCACCGCAACCCCCCGCACCTCAAGCGGACCACGACCGGACAGGAGAACCACATGTCAACCGACCCGAACAACAACACCACCGCCGACCCGGCGGCCAACACCGACGTCCCGGCCGCCGATGACGCGGCCGAGCTGGACTACCTGCACCCCGACAACCTGCGCCAGGGCAGTATCGGCCTGTTCGTCGGCGACTGGGCGTGGACCGACGGCCCTGACGGCAGCTCACGCATCGGCGTCGGCTTCCTCGGAGTCCTCATCGACACCTGGAACGGCTGGGCGGTCTTCCGCTGCACCCGCGAGGTCGCCGAGGCGATCGTCGCCGACCAGCAGCAGCAACGCCTGCAGTACCGCGAGGGCCTGCGCGACGCGGGCACGGCCGAGGCCGACCTGGACCGCATGGTGGACGAGGCGTACACCAGCCTGGTCTTCGACGGCGACACCATCGTCGCCGACCAGCGCGTCATGTACGACGACCCGCAGGCCATCGAACGGATCACCCCCGACATCGACGGCCGGCGCCGAATGGGTGATCCTCTTCGTGTAGGGGGAGGCTCGTCCAGGCTCACCCCAGTCGCTGGCGCATTTCGTTAGCCTCCGGGACGCCGAGGCCAGTGTAGAGAGCAAGTGCGTCGTTCCAGTGGTCGCGTGCTTGGATTTGGTCGCCAAGGTCATAAAGTGCGTCGCCTAGTCCTGCGTGACCGCGCGCTTCTTCGTAGCGCTCGCTGATATCCGAAGCGATCGCGATAGCTTCGCGGTGGTAGGCGATCGCCTCGGTACTGCGGCCGCACGCTTGTTCAACTTCGCCGAATCCGTTCAAAGCCTCCGGTTCCAAGCTTCGGTCGCCAACCTCACGGGCTCGCGAGAGGGCCTCCTGGTAGTGATCAATAGCCTCGCGGTACCGCCCCAAATGACGACAGTCTCGACCCAGATTGCTCAGCGCGTAGCCCTCATCGACGCGATCACCGACCTCGCGATACAAAGCGAGTGCCTGCTGATGGTGGTCAAGAGCATCGGAGTACAGTCCGGTGCGCTGGTAGACAGTGCCGAGGTTATTGAGCGCGTATGCCACACCAGATCGATCATCGACCTGGCGAAAGAGTCCCAAGGCCCACTGCAGGTGGTCCGCTGCCTCCGAATGGCGTCCCACCCGCCAAT
>DASRII010000295.1:0-14511 GCA_035650075.1 Micromonosporaceae bacterium
CGAAACCACGAGAGCGAGGAAGGCGAGCACGTTTGCTTGACCTTGAGGAATCAGTCGAGCCAGGCCACCCGCAGAGAGATGTGTCTTGTTAATTACGTCGTCCACCGCAGGTGAAGGGCGTGTCTGATAGATTTTCGTCTCTAATTCAGAAATGAGATCACGGATCTCGCGTAGGTCAGACGACGCTCTGTGAAGTTCGTGACCGACGGCGTGTGACTCAACGAGTGCGGAAGGACTGTTAAGGCTATTGCAGGTCGGACAACGTGCGAATGGACCCCGAAAAGCATTAGGCGTCGACTCGGCATGCTGCAGCCAGCGCAGGAGCGACTCTGGTGGAATAACCAGACCGGAACCGTGAACGGTCCCGCAGCGGCCGCACCTCACTGGGACTTCCATCTCGCGCCTCCAATGCATAGTAAGGGATCCTCTGATGCGGGCAAGCATCAGCTATTCCGCTTGGGTGAGCATTCCTTTGCCGTGCACACCCCCAACGCAAGGCGCCGTCGCACATCACCAAACGACCGTCGGCCACCCATCACACCGTACTCATCGCGATCAAGTCGTCACACCAACGATCATCCATCGCGGCATCCTCACATCGACAAATCCGGTAACCCCCAGCAAGGACGCCGAGCAGCCCGCGTGCGTCGACCCTGGTGCGAACCTCGGCTCCGCGGCTACCGCCGGCCGGCTGCTCCGCCAGCCGTCCAGGCGCAGGCGTTGCCCGCCCGGTCGGGCTGTGCCCGCCGCCGGACCTGACGTCCCAGAGACCCTCGGCACTCCCCTACTGCCGGGCCGGCAGACCGAGGCACCGCTCCGCGTTGAGGTTCGATCCACTGTCCAACCGAGCCCTCGAAACGCGGGCCCGACGAGGGCGTTGGTGTTTGGTTCATGTCCCGGGGCAACACAAACCAAACCCAACCGGATCCGACGCTGTCGGCGTCGATCTCATTGTCTAGCGGCTGATCGTTGGCGGTGTTCACTCTCGACATTCTCAGCCTCAATGGATGTGTGGTACTTCTTCCGCTCTTTTCACCTCTGCGCATAGCCTACGTCGAACCGCAGCAGGCATCTCCAGGCGTCCATTGTGGAAGATCATGTGCTTCTACGGTGATCGTCCGACGCGGAAACCTCCGTAGGGGTTCATCCGGCCAGCGGGTGTCCGTGCTGTCCGCCGCGGACCGGTCTAGATCCTGGTGTCTTGCGGGGGACGGATCTTGCGCTGGGCCGCTGCGCGTTCTGGTGCCGGGACGTCGCCCACCTTCCGCTGATCGCCCTATGGGGCGGTGGCGGGAACCACTGGCTCGACGAAAAGAGTGATGCTGAACAGAATCCGCACCGGGTCCCTCGGCTCGAGTCCGTACTTGGCGAGTGTCTCGACGTCTGCCTCGGTGCTCGCGCTTACCTTCGAGCCGGGCGACACCTCTGCCCTTACGATCCGGCCGCCTGACTGGATGATCGAGTTGTTCGCGTACTGCACCGAATGGGTCTCGAGGATGGCTTCATCGACCGGCTTGCCTTGCTTCTCGAGTTTGGCCAACTCGAAGATGGTTCGTTTGTTGGTAATCAAGCTCATGTAGACCTTGCGCGGCACGCTGAATGCCGCTCCGGCCTCCTGCTCCAGGATCTTCATCTGCCGCATGGTCATGTACGCTTCGAGCGGAGTCCCTTCGCCCGGCAGCATTTCAGGGACGGTGTCGACCATTCGTTGCGCCTTAGGGATCCTGTCGAGGCGCGCGGACTCCATGCCTAATTCGCCCGTAGCGGTGTTGTACGACCTGGTCATGCTGCCGCTCTGGCCATTCGGGGCTATGACGTCCGTGGTGACGGTCACGGTGGTTTCGCGTGCCGTGACCAGGTCTTTGAACCTCCACAAGGGAGGGCGGACATCTGGATTGATTGACTCGTACAAGGCCCAGCTCCATCCCGTAAGCCGGGTACCCAGCGCAGCCGGTCTGGGTGGAGCGGCCGCTGGTTCGGAGGTGAAAGCGGGTTCGGAGGTGACGGCCGGCTCGGACAGCGCCGATTCCGTGGTCCTGATCGACTCGGATGTGAAGACCGACTCGGACGTCATGACGGACTCGGACGTGATGACGGATTCGGACGTCATGATCGACTCGGACGTCGTCACCGCTTCCGACGCCTTGACCGACTCGGACGTCCTGGCCTGCCCCTCCGTCGCGACCCGCCTCGTCGTGCCCTCGCGGGCGACAACGACGGTGGGAGCTCCCGGCTTGGCCGGCGCGACCGCCTTGACCGTTCCGTGCAGCAGCAGCCCGAGCGCGACATCCACGCCGACTTTGGTCAACGCGGTCGCGAGGTGCTCGCCGGCTTCGTCGAGGTCGGCGACGGAGGTCGCGTTCGCCGCCTTGTCACAGAAGGCCATCAACTCCTCGATCACGGCTGAGGCTTCTCGTTCGAGGATGATGACGCTCGCCACGACGACACCGACCAGGAGAACGTCGGCGAGCCATCCCGCTGGTGTCCACTGCAACAAGATCGTCGCGGCGAGGAAGGCGCTCATCGCGTAGAGCGACTCCGTGGTTAGTAGCTCGTCGATCCGCTCGCCGAACTCCCCGACGAGGTCGGCTCTGGTCACGGCGTGGAGGAACTTGTCCGGTGTGGCCATTGCGGCGACGTCGGCGTCGGTGAGCTCGGATGGCGGGGCGGAAGCCTTGGGGTGCATGCGCTGGGCTTCCTCGATCTCGGCTCGCGAGAGTCGCTCGTCGGTAAAGCGGTGCGCGACCGGCGGGGCCACCGCGCTCAGTCGTCCGGCGGTACCACCGTCGGCGACGACGTCTCCGGCGACGGCGGCTTCCCGCTCCGCGGTGCTGTCTGGCGGAGCGACTGGGAGCGCCGCAGCGGGGCCGTGGCCTCGGTGCTGCACGACGTGGGCCAGCTCGTGGGAGAGCAGCTCGCGTCCCCGCGGTTCATCGGCGGTGGGTGACTGGTCGCGGCAGAAGATGTCGCTTCCCACGGTCACCGCCCTGGCGCCGAGCGCGCGGCTGAAGGCTCGGGCGCCGGCGCCCGCGTGGACGCGCACCGCGCCGAAGTCGTACCCGAACCGTGGCTCGAAGTACGCGCGATCGGAAGCGCTCAGCGGTTGTCCACCCTGGACCTGCGGCGGGTCGGAGACCACACGGTCCGGTTCACGCCGGCCGGATGGCTTGTCGGCGATCGAAACTCGGGTCCGGGATTTGCCGTTCACGCGCGAACCCCCCGGACCGGAGTTGCGGTGCGGCCGGACTTGGCGAGTTCCCAACGCGTGGCGCGCGCAACGTCGTGTGCGCTCACCGAGCCGAGCTCCGCGCCAAGGAAGGCGGCGGTTGGGATGATCGCGTTCCATTGCACGTCCGGGAGTACCGACGGTGCGAGCCCGAAGGAAAGCCGCGGCCCGGTTACGGTGGCCGCGAACTCGTCGGCTGTGGCCGAGACCGGCTCAGGTCCAGCCGCCAGTAGCAGCGCAGCACGCTCGGACCCGCTCAGTCCGAGTTCCTCGCTCATCACCTCCAGCGAGCTTCGCTTGACCAGCTGGGCTCGGGCCGCGCCCAGTCCGCGTTCGGCCAGGGCGTCGTTGCCGCGGATCCGGGTACGCAGAATTGCCAACTCGGCTATCAGGCAGACCCGATTGGCCGTCTCCCGTCTGGCGTCGACTGCGGCGCGGCTCATCCTGCTACTTTCCCCGGAGCCCGTCACGGTAGCGTCAGGGTGGTCTCGCACCCCGGCTCGCTGTCGGCGATCTTGTAATCCCCGTCGGAGCGGGTTTCGATCACGTAATCCCCCACCGCTGGAAGCCGCAGGTCGTCAGGGCAGCGGTGGCGGCCGCCTCGATCTCGGTTCCCGGATGCAAGCCCAGGCGCTGGAAGGTGCGTTGCTCGGCGGCGGACAGGTATCGATAGGAGAGATCGAACGCCGCGGCGATGGTGGCGTTCTCGGCCGTGACGCTCAGCAGTCTCGTGCGGGTCTCGGCGAGCAGATCGCTCAGCGTCCATACCCGATGCTTGGTGTAGGCCTTGGCCAGCAGTGTGATCGCGAGTGGCAGGTACCCGGCCAGAGCCAGCAGCTCGGCCACCTCGGTGGGCGGGTCGCTGGTCGCACGGGGAGCCAGGGTCAGGAACATCTCCCGGGCCTCTGCCGGCGGCAACACGTCCAACGCGACGTGTTCGACTCTGCCGGGTAGGTCACCCAGGTGCCGGCGACTGGTTATCAGGACCAGGCACCCGAAGTGACCGGGCAGCAGCGGGGCGACCTGGTCGCTGCTGGCTGCATTGTCCAGTACCAGCAGTACCTTCTTGTCGGCCAGCCGATCGCGCCACAGGACGGCCCGTCCGTCCAAAGTGTCCGGTAGGTATCTGGCGTCCACACCGTCGGCGGCCAGCAGAGCGGCCAGAGCGGCCGCGGGCGCGGTCGGGGTCTGTCCGGGGGTGTGGGCATAGAGGTCCACGAACAACTGCCCGTCGGGGAACCGGTCGGCAAGGCGGTGCGCCGCGTGTACGGCCAGTGCTGTCTTGCCGACCCCGGGCATCCCGTCGATGGCGTGGATCGCCACGACACCACCGGCCGTGGCGGCGCCGACGACTGAGCCGAGGATGTGGTCCAGCTCCGGGTCGCGCCCGGTGAACGCGGTCGTGTCCGCCGGCAGCGTGCACATCACGCCGGCTGTGTCGTCCTCGGCCAGTTGGGTGAGGGCCTGGATAACCCTGAGCTCCAGCGCGTCTGCGGTGGTGAACCTGGCGACGATCAGATCGGCGTCGAGTAGCCGCTGCCGGAAGGCGTCGACCGTGGCGCGGGCGGGATCGACCAACTCGGTTGGCAGGTCGGGTGACTCGTCGAGCAGGAACACCAGTCGGCGTAGCCCGGCCACCGTGGCTTCGAGAAACTCCACCTCGGTGTACGCGATCGCCTCGCCAGGTACCAGGGAGCCGTAGCGGAACCCGACCAGCGCCACGTAAATGTCGCAGCCGCGCACCCGCCGCCGGCAGTACGGGGCTGGCTGGCCTTCCCGAGCGGCGAAGTAACGCATGTCGACCGGGGCCATTCCCACTCGTGCGACCGCATCCAGCACCGCCTGGACGAAGGATCTACCTGCCGGAAAGTCGGCCAGCTCCGAGGTGTGGCTGACGAACACCCGCGCCGGGGCCGATCTGCCGCCACCCGACGCGCCATCGCTGGCCTCTCTTGTTCGAACTTTGTATCGTCCAGGTTCCACGGGTACATCACGTCGTCGAGTGCCGCGATCTCGGCATCCGAGAGCATCGCGGCAGTATGTTACCGGGAACCGCGAGCCGCACTCGTGATTCTTTCTACCGAGCCCGACCAACGGGTGCGACCCGATCGGGAGGTCGTCGTGCGTGTTCGTCATCTCGTGGTCGCTACTCTCGCCATCGCGACCGGGGCGCTGCTCTTCGCCGCACCGGCCCACGCCAAAGGTGCCCTGTCCGCCACGATCACCGGTCCGGGACTCGCCGCACCCCTGCGCCTCGAGGTGTCGGACAAAACCGTGATCGCGTTCAATGCGCTGGCCACCGCCGCGATGGTCGACCAGATCACTCTCGGCGACGCACGACCGACAAAGACCGCGCTGGCCGAACAGGTCGGCCCCGCGTACCAGATGACCTACGACTTCGGCCGGTCGGTCGAAGTGCGCCTCATCGCCTACCCCCTCGCGGAAGGCGGGCCACTGATCTCGGTACCGGCCGGCCAGCGCCGACCGTTCGACAACGCGGCGATACCGGGTGGTTGGCTGCGCGGCGACAGCGTGCTGCCGCTCAGGATGGTGAACGTCGGCGTACCGCTGGCGCTCTCCTCGCCCACCCCGCGGACCAGCGCCGCCGGGGTCGCCGTCCCGCAGCCCGCGGCATCCACCTCGAACAGCGCGAGCAAGCCGGCGATGGGTATCGCCGTCGGACTCGGCGCGTTGGCCCTGGGCGCTCTGGCGGTGTGGCGGCTGCGCCGTAGGAACGTCTAGTACCCAAGCGGATCTGCTCGGCGAGCTGTACACCACCAGCTACCGCCGCCTGGTCGTGCAGATGTACGCGATGACCGGGGAGCTCAATGAGGCGCAGGAGGTGGTCCGGGAAGCGTTGCAGGTACCGGCGCGTACCCCTCCCCAAGCAATCCAGCGCTGGCCAAGTTCTGTCCATAAAGGACGGTGTCGAGTAGATACTCGAACAACTCGACCTCACCGGTCCGCGAGTTCGTAGTACGACAGATGGCACCGCGAGCTTGGCGAATGTGCGGGTGAGTACGGCGTCCACCCGAAAACCATTAGGGCCCCGCCTTGTCTGCCGGAGGTAAGCCTGCCTCAACGCTGGGTTCCACCGGTGAGTGGGATACCGCCAATGGGCGCGTACATGGCCTGGTTGTACTGGCCGCCGCTGGGTGCGGACGCGACCGGCAGGAGCACCATGGCGTTGCCGTTGTACGTCACCACGGTCGTGAGGGCGTCGGCGAACATCCGTCCCGCGGTGGTTTGCGGCAGCCAGGACAGGCTCATCGGCCCGGCGATCCGGGCCGGCGTACTCCACGTCGTCCCGTCCCGCGTCGTGGACAAGACGATGTCGTTGGCCGCGCAGCCGGCGCGGAACCGGCAGTCCGACCACGCGAGGAACGCCGTGCCGTTGTTGTCCAGTTGCAGCGACGGCAAGGTGCTGGTACGCAGCCCGCCCGCCACGGTGTGGCGCTGGACGGTGGCGACCGGCGTCGAGGACGTCCACGTGGCGCCGCCGTCGACCGAACGGGTCGCCCGGAGCTGGCCGTTGCTGGCCAGGTAGGGCAGGATCACGGTCCCGCTGCGCAGGATCACGGGTCGGGTGGCGACGCCGGTCGCGCCGTCCGCGGTGGCCCGCGCCGGTCCCCACGTGACCCCGCCGTCGATCGAAGTGTGTACCCGCAGGGCGTTGCCCGCGCTGCCCAACGAGTACCCGGCATAGCAGCGTTGGCTGAACGACGGTGACCAGTTGTCACAGTGCACCCAGGGGTTGGCCACCTGCCCGGTCGCCACGGTGTACGGCCCCCGCCAGTTCAGACCGTCAGACCACGTGACGCTGATCAGGAGGGCCGACGAGCCGCCCGGGCCACCGGTGGCCAGCGCGGCGAACAGCCAACGGTTGTAATTGATCCGGAAGGCCAGCGCCACGTCGCTGACGCCGGTGTACCCGCCGCCGCCCTTGTGCACGGTGATCCCGTCGAGGAAACCGGTGGACCAGTGGGCGCCCTTGTCATGCGTCCCGGCGAACCCGACCCCGGGCGACGCGCCGTTGACGCTACGCCCAGCCTGGAAGACAGTGAAGATCGACAAGTTACCACCCAGCGCGATGTCCGGACCGACCATGGAGCGGTGCTGACCATCGGTGTTGACGAACGGATCGGAGCTGACCCGGGCCAGCGCCACATCGGCATAGCCCGGTGTCTGCGGCCAGATCAGGCCAGTGCCGGCTACGGGCACGAACAACGCGATGACGAGTACGGAGCGACCGAAGCGACGCATACCCCACTGTCACCCTCCAACCTGGTAGCCGAGCTTGCGGAATCCTTGCATGCCCATAAAGCTCTGCTGATTTGTCAGCCTGGAGGAGAAGCTCGTGCCATTCCCGTCGTTGAGCCGCCGCCGTCACGCGGGGCGTTCTTAACCTGCTGCAACCCGGTACCGACTGGTGCGGGCCGTACCTCGCCCACGCAATGCTTGCGGCGAGAGAGTCGTACAAACTATCGGCGGTGCATTCGAAGGGGGGCGACGGCTGGAATCCACCAGACTCATTCCACTTCACCGATGACGGCGCCTTTGTCTTCGCGGTGCTTGTCTGCATCGGGTTGTCGACGCTGATGTTCTGCGTGGCGAGGAACCGCGGCCATTGGACGCCCTGCCGGGCCGGCTGCCCCAACCCCAGCGACAGCCGGCCCGGCATCGGTTTATCGCGCGTTGTGCGAGAGGTGCCAGATCACAGCGCGGAACTGACCGAGCCCGTTACGGGAGTAGCCCATGATGGTGCCGCTCGAGGTGATACCGGTGGCCGCGCTATTGGTACCTCCTGGGAGAGTGCCCAGGTCGGTGATCCGGCCGCGGCTGTCCCAGTAGACGGCGTGTTCCTGTCCGGTGGCGGTGTTGGCGGCGCCGACGATGAGCCCTCGTGCGTTGATGCTCGAGGCGCCGCTGCTGCTGCCGCCGGGCAGTGCACCCAGGTCGGTGATTCGGCCACGGCGGTCCCATCTGACGGCGTGATGTTCGAACGGATCAGAGGTCTCCATGCTGCCGACCACCGTGCCGTTGTCGTTGGCCATCCGGGCGACGCTGGAGATCTCGTCGGCTCGGCCGAGGTCGGTCATGCGCCCGTTGCGATCCCATTGGACGGCGTGTTCCTGGAAGTCGGCGGTGAGGGCGCCGCCAATGATGATTCCGCTGTCGGTGATCTGCCGGGCTTCGCTGAATCGCCCTCCGGGTAGCGTCCCGAGGTCGGTCATCCGCCCGTTGCGGTCCCAGCGCACGGCGTGATTTCGGGCGACACCGACGACGATTCCGGAGTTGTTGATGTCCAACGCCTGGCTCCAGTGGTCGGAGGGGCCCAGGTCGAACATCCGGCCGTGGTCGTCCCACCGCACCGCTTTGATGAACTGGCCCGAACGCGCCTGAGCGGTCGCGGTACCCACGACCTCGCCGCGGTCGTTGATCGCGGCGGACCAGCTGATGCCGCCGTTGAAAAGGACGCCGAGGTTCGTGATCCGCCCGTGCTGGTCCCACCGCACGGCGCGTATCCCGTCCGCCACGTATACCGTTCCGATGATCACTCCGCGCGCGTTGATGCCCGTTGCGTCACTCTGGCCACCTCGGGGCAGGGTACCCAGATCGGTGATCCGGCCGCGGCGGTCCCACCGGGTGGCGTGAAAATGTCCGTCAGCGGTTTCCGATGAGCCGACTACGGTCCCGTCATTATTGATCCCGTACGGAAAGCTGTGTTTACCACCGAGGGTTCCCAAGTCGATTATTCGTGGTACCGCATCCGCACTGAGTGTCTGTTGGGCACCGGCCGAGGCGCCGGTAACGGCGACGACAGTGCAGGCGATTGTCGCCATCATGAATGCCCGATAACATGATCTGGCGCTTCGCATCATTTTGGTTTCTCCTTCTACGCAGCAATGGACGATGAATTTACGCACGGGCGCGAATAGGACAATGAGCCGCGTCGCCGGGTGGATTCCTAAGGGATTTGGGGTGGTCGCCTCGATCTTGCGACCACGGGGAGGGGCACCCGAGAGCTACCTGATCACAACCACAATGAACGGTCGGATCTCTTCACGTACGATCGTGAACCGCACGGTACCTACTGTCAGGAGACGGCATTCGCGGACGCCGGCCGAGTTCCGGCAGGCAACGGAGTTCGAGGGACTGACCGAGAACCCGTCGCGGCCATGGTTGACTACTCGCACCGTCGCGCCGACTTTCAGGCATTCGGCGTGCCACGGCGGACCGGGATCCGAGGCGTCGACGGTGAAGGTCCTGTCGTCGATACATGCTGGTGACGGTTTCGGCGGCGAGGATCCGTCGGCTACCAGGACGGTGAGCCGGCGAGTTACGTCGGTACGGGTGATCGTGAACGTCACGGTCCCTTTTGCGATCAGGCGGCATTCGTGGAAGGCCGCCTCGTACCAGCAGGAGACGTTGCTCGACGGGCTGACCTCGAAGCCGTCGGGACCGTGGCCCTCCACTTGCACGACGCCGCCAACGGCGATGCAGGGTGTCGGCCAGGGCGGCCCGGTGTCGCGGGCGTGGATGACGTAGATCACGGCGCCCAGGCAGCCGGGTGGGCTCTTGGACGAACGCGTGGGCTGGGGCGCGGGAGTACGGGAGGGCTCGGCCACCGGCGTCACACCCGGCGTGGCGCCCGGAGTTGCACTCGGCGCCCCACCGGTCGTCGGCGTCGCCGGGTCGGATTTGCAGCCGGCCGCCACGGTCATCGAAGCAAGTGCCAGCACGGCGATCATCGTGAGACGACGGATTGATTGCTTTCGCATGATGGATCTCCTTTGTTGGGTCAGACGGTGAGGGTGACCGGGATGTCGACGACGTGGATCCGTGAGCCGTTGTCCGCGGACACCTCGTATACCTCGACGGTGGCGCGTTGCTCGCGCGGCACCCGGTAGGTGATGGCGACCGAGTAGTCGCCGCGGCAGCCGGAGCCGCACGTCGCGGTGGTGAAGGTTGTGGCGATCTCAGCGCCGGCGGTGTCGAGGATCCGGACGCTGACCGTTGCCTCGGACACGTTCGCGGTGCCGGCTATCGTGATCGGGCTGGACACCCGCTGGCCGATGAGCGGGCTGGTGACCAGGATCGTGGGCAGTAGGTCGGCGTAGTCGGCGCGTCCCAGCGGCGCGCCCAACGCCTCGCCCCCGCGGTGGAAGCCGACCTTCGACACCGTCGGAAACTGGGTGAGGGTGTAGACGACCTGGGCTTGGCGCAGCCGCGCCGCTTCCTCACCGCCGGCGTAGAACGCCGCGGGGAGGTTCACGGTGGCGACTCCGCTCGAGATGGTGATCTCGAAGCTGGTGTCGGCCGGCACGCCGGTGCCTACGCCGGCCGCGGTTTCGACCAGCGACGGGCCGGCGATGAGCTCGGTCATAGCCAACCGAGACGAGGCGGTCGTGGTCCGCCGGGTCCGGCTGGTGAAAACGAGGTTCCCGTCGCGGGTGAACCATACGGCGACGGTGATGGTGCGGGCCGGCTGGACAGTTGGCGCTGGCCGGCCGATGGGTCCAGGTGGTGCGGTGGTCGTCGACCCGTCAGGGTCCACTGTGGACGGGCTGGTCGGCAGCGGCGGGTCGGTGGGAACCGTTCCTCTGGACCCGGATCGGTCGATGCCGCAGGCGGATACGAGGATGGCCGTGGCGGCCAGCAGTATCATCGCGAGGCGTTTCATTGCGTTCCTTCCGTGAGGGTGCTTCACTCCTCACGGTCCGCGTCGGCTCTCACCGCCCCTTCACCGTCGGGCAACAGTTGTGTTACGGGCAGCCGGACCCGGAACTCGGTGCCCACACCTACCTCGCTGCGTACGTCGACTTCGCCCCCGAGCAGCCTGACGTTCTCCCAGACAATGGCCAGACCGAGGCCGCTGCCGGCGCCCGACCGGGCGGCGTCGGCCTTGTAGAAGCGGTCGAACAGGTGGCCGAGGTGCTCGGCCGCGATGCCGGGCCCGCGATCGCCGACCTGCAGGCAGGCCACCGACCCGGTGGCGGTTATCCGCACCCACACGCCGCGCTCGCCGTGTTCGATCGCGTTCGCGACCAGATTGGCCAGTATGCGCTCGACGCGCCGCGGATCGGTGACCACGGCGATGTCCGCGCCGTCGACGGCTACCCGGCCGCGCCAGCCCCGAGCGGCGATGACCGCGTCCAGCACGGCGCGAAGGTCCACCCGCTGCACGCGTAGTGCCTCCTGCCCGCCGTCCAGTCGGGAGACTTCCATCAGGTCGTCGACGAGTCGGCGCAGCCGTGCCACGTCGGCGACCAGCAGCTCGGCCGGCCGGCGTACCTCGATGGGCAGGCGCCCCAGGTCCTCCCGTAGCAGTGAAGCTGCCGCCAGCAGGGCGGTGACCGGCGTACGCAGCTCGTGAGCTACGTCGGCGGTGAACCGACGCTCGCGGGCCTGCGCCTCGGACAGTGCGGCGATCTTCGTCTCCAACGCCGCCGCCATGCGGTTGAACGATGTGGCCCACACCCCGAACTCGTCGGCGCCCTCGACCGGAAGCCGGGTGGCCAACAGCCCTTCGGCGACCGCGTGGGCGGCCGCGCTGGCCCGACCTACCGGCTCCAGCGTGCGTCGGGCCATCAGCCATCCGACTCCGGCGGCCAGCACTACGACGACGACCGAGCCGCCGAGCAACGTCCTGCTCAGCTGGGCGAGGTCGTCGTGGATGGCGTCCTCTGGATGGATCACATACAGTTCGGCGGCTGAGGCTCGGATTCGGGCGCCCACGACGAGCAGGTGCCGGCCGTCCACGTCCAGCCGGTGGTAGGCAAGCCGACCGGCGGCCACCGATGACCGCAGGACTGTCGGGAGTACCGGGTCGAACGCGGGATTCGAGGCTGCGCTGCGGCCGACCTCGCGCAGTACCACGTGACGGCCGCTGCGCTCGAAGCTGCCCAGCAGGTTTGCACTGCGCTCGGGATCCAGCGGCAGGAACTGCTCAGCGAGCACCAACTGGTAGCGCAGGTCCGTCGTGGCGCGATCCAGCGACTCGTCCAGCCGCGCCTGGCGCACGAGCAGGTACGACCCGAGCGCGAGGGTCAGCGCCGAGACGCCGGCGACGATGACGAAGGCGACGGTCAACCGGCGGCGGAAACGCCCCGGGACAACCGTCCGCCGAGACACGCCGACCTCAGTCGGGGTCGAGCTTGTAGCCGGCGCCGCGAACCGTCTTGATCAGCCGCGGACTGGCGGGGTCGTCCTCGACCTTGGCCCGCAGGCGCTGCACCGCGACGTCCACGAGCCGTGAATCACCCAGATAGTCGTAGCTCCAGACCCGCTCGAGCAGAATCTCCCGGGTGAAGACCTGCCGCGGCCGCCGCGCCAGTTCCAGCAGGAGCCGGAACTCCGTCGCCGTCAATGCCAGCTCCACTCCGGCTTTCCAGGCTACGAAACGACCCGGATCGATCTTCAGCAGACCGGCCGACATGACCGTCTCGTCGAGCGGAGTAGCGGCGCGGCGCAATAGCGCCCGAACCCTGGCCACCAACTCGGCCACCTCGAACGGCTTCTTGACATAGTCGTCGGCGCCGGACTCCAGACCCACCACGACATCGATCGTGTCGGTCCGGGCGGTGAGCATCAGGATCGGCACCCGGCTCACCTTGCGGAGCTCGCGGCACACGTCGAAGCCATCCAACCCGGGCAGCATCACATCCAGGACGACAATGTCGAAGACGTCCCGCCGGGCCTGGGCAAGTCCAGCGCAGCCGTCGGCGGCGGTGGTGACCCGAAACCCGGACCGCTGCAGGCCCAACGCGGTGACCTCCCGGATCGACGCGTCGTCCTCGACGAGCAACACCCGCTCATCCACGCCCGGTGGGCTTCCCGTCTCGGCGAAGGCCCAGTAGTTTGGCGAACTCCAAGTCGTTCCGCGCTTCGTACATGGCGTCGGCGTCGGACGAACCGCGGACGCGTTCGGCGGCGCGGCGGTCGGCAACGCCGTTCACCCAGCCACGCACGGCGCCGTCGCTCGTGTGGTACCGGGCCATCCGCCAGACCTCGACGAAGGTCGCCCGCAACACGCTCATCGACTCGGCGGCATCGGGCAGCCGGCGACGGATCGTGCGCAACACGTCGGGCGCGAGCGCATCGTGCAGGCCGGCCAGAGCCGACCGGTCGCCGTGAGCGACCTGCCGGGCGAGGCCGGCCAGTGGGTCGCGATCGGGCTGCGGGTATTTGCCAGGCATGGTTCCTCCAGTGGGTACCTGCACCAAACGGGGTACACCACCGAGGGCTGGGGCAGCGCACGCCTGCCAACGATCCGGCTAGTCATCTACCGCGGGTCTGGGCGGCGGGGGTACGCCAGCGCGAACGCTGGCCGATGCGTCGGCGGAACGCCGATCCTGCGAAACAAACACTACGCCCGCTGCTCGGTGGGCGACAGCGGCAGCGCGTGTCGTGGCATCCCCGGCAGACCACAATCGTGACGGCCGCCATGCGATGCTGCGGGGGTGTTGGAGTTTCGGCTGCTGGGACCGGTGGAGGTGGATGCCGGCGGCCGCCGGCTCGAGATCCGGCCGCGGCAGCGGTTGGTGGTACTGGCCGCGTTGGCCGTCGACGCCGGACTGGTCGTACCGGCCGACGTGCTGATACAGCGGGTCTGGGACAAGCCGCCCAAGCAGGACCGGCACGCGTTGCACGTCCACATCAGCCACCTGCGCCGGTTGCTGCGCGACGCCGGTGCTGCTGCCGAGCCGGCCCGAAAGGGCGCCCAGCTGGTACGCCGGTCGGACGGTTACATCCTGGAGGCCGACCGGGAAGCGATTGACCTGTACCGGTTCCGCGCCCTGGTTGCCCGCGCCCGCGCAGCCGTTGACGAGCGGGCCGCCGCGGCGCTGTTCGCGTAGGCGGCGCAGCTGTGGCGAGGAGATGCCCTGACGGGCCTGAACGTACCCTGGTCGGACAGCGCGCGGACCTCGTTGCACCGTGAGCGGTCGGCGGTGGAGCTGGATCGCACCGACGTACGGCTGCGGTTGGGCGAGCATGCCCAGCTCGTCGACACCCTGGCCGGCGCGGTGGCGGCGGACCCGCGGGACGAACGGCTGGCCGGTCAGTACATGCTGGCCCTGTACCGGTGCGGGAGACAGGCTTGCTCAGGTACGAAGCGGCCGTCGCAAGCTCAACGCAGACGGCACCAGTGCGCGGTTAGCGCCGGTGTTGGCTTCCCGACCCGGGCGGCGACGGGACCGCCAAAGGCGACGTATGGTTGTCAGACTGGCCCGCGCAGACATCGTGAGAGACCACCATCCGACTGCCGGCTAATCAATGCACCC
>DASRII010000296.1:0-6539 GCA_035650075.1 Micromonosporaceae bacterium
TCGGTCGCTACGCGACCCCTTGCCACCGGCCGAGAACCGACGTCTGGTCACAGACTGCCCGACCGAGGAGATCCCCCACCCAGCAACTGCACACCCACACCGGGACACTCACATCCCACCCACGGAAACGGCAGTAGGTCCGGATGTTGCCTACCTGAATGGACGTAGCGCATCGTTCTAGCACGCTGGCCCGCATCCGGCCTTCTGTCGGTCCGATCCGGCGGGCGGTCGATCATGCTCAGGCCATAGACCAGCCGATACGCAGACTCGCTTCCGTGGACTCGGGCTTGCAAAACAGCACGTTTCGTGAGAGTGTATACATGGGAGAGTAGACACGTTAGCCATCTGACTACGGATCAGAAGGTTAGGGGTTCGAATCCCTTCGGGCGCGCAACATCATCAGGATGGTGACCTGCCGGTATGGCGGTTGGCGTCCCTTGTGGTCTGTCCGGTACGGACGGTGGCGTCACGTGGGTGCCACTCGGGCGTTATCACAGACCGTAGCTGCTCCTTGTACCACTTCTTGATCTGCGGGGTGGGTCCGGCCAATGCCGGCACGCCGGTGGCCGGGCGGGGTTTGGTCGGTTGCGGTCGGCGTTGTTGCAGATCTTGTCACGGGTGCGGCGGGCGGCGGCGAGAACGAGTTTGGCGGTGGCGTTGGCGCAGCGACGCTGCACGACCGGTAGGACCCTGGTGTAGGTGTCGGCGGTAACGACGATGCTGGAGTGCCCCGAGCAGGTCCCGCAGGGTCTTCAGGTCGGCGCCGGCCTCGTGGGCGATGAACGCGGCGCCGTGGCGCCGACGCGTTCTGATCTGCGAGGCGGATGTGTGGTCGTCGTGGCTGCGCCTTATCCCGCCGCGGCGGTGAGGGTGTATCCGAGGGCGCGCAGTGCGCGGCGGAAATGCGTTTCGTGTTCGACGGGTACGGCGAGATGGCGGTCGCCGACGAGGGTGCACAGGGTGCGGAGCGTCGGGTCGCGGGCGATGAGGGTCGCCAGCGGGGCGTCGGCGCACTTGACGAGGCGGACGAGGCCGTGGTCGCGGATCTTCGTGGTTCGTGTGGTCACGTCGTCGACCAGGACGGTGAACGCGGCTGGTAGGTCGTGTGTCGCGCGGTCGGTGAGGAAGGTGACGAACTGGCCGAGCTGCCGGCCGGTTTCGACTGCGGCGAGCAGTGTGTCGGCGCGTACGGTCCAGACCCGGTCGCTGGTGTGCTCGGCGTGGGCGTCGAGGACGAGCCGATCTGCGGCGGTGAGGTCGCCGACGGCAACGACGTCGAGGTTGGGCAGGATCTTGAGGGTCCGTTCCGGCGTCGTGGTGCTGGCTGGTGGCTGGTGGTCACCGGTCAGGCCGAGGGCGTAGGCGCCGAGCGGGTTGAGCCGGACGGCGAGCAGGCCGTCGTAGCGGCTGAGGCAGTCGAGGTCGTCGGCGCCCCAGTTGCCGTGGTAGTCGGCGCGGGCGCCGACGGGGTCGGTGTACTCGATGTCGATGAGGCCGAGGGTCGCTGCGTATTCGAACAGTACGGCGAGGGTGTATCGGCCTTCGAGGATCGGCCAGTCGGCGTACCCGCTGTAGCCGAGGCTGCCGTACTGGGGGTCGACGAGGTACAGCTTCCACAGTCCGCGTTCGCTGCGGGCGACCGTCGGTGAGGTCTCCCGCCGGCGGCGCATCGTGGCGAACAGGTCGTCGACGGTGACCCACTCGTCGCGCGGGCAGCCCGCGAGGGCCGTGGCGACGGCTTTGCGGCGAGTCTTCACCGAGGTGAGGACGTTCGCGGCGCGCTGGCCCTTGATCTGGTCGACCCGGTTGAACTCGTCGAGCACGGTGGTGGTGACCCAGGATCGCCAGAGCTGCCGGATGGTGGCGGCGGCCGGGTTGGCCAAGGCGACGCGTCCGCGGTCGGTGAGCTGGAGCCGGCCGCCGGCGAGTTCGGCGAGCCCGCCGGCCTGCAGGAGCAGCGGCCACGCGAACGCCGCGATCGGTTCACCGGGGTAGAAGTCGCCGCCGTCGAGTACTTCGGTGACCGCGGCGACGGTCGCCCCGGCCGGCCGGCGGGTCGTTTCGCTGCACCGCAGCCGACCGGCCGCTACGAGGTGAAGTACGGCGTGAAGGTTGGCCTGGGCCTGCGCCGCGGTCGGCCGGACTGTGTCAGGCATGCAGACCGGCCAGGTCGAGGCGTTCGAGCAGGCTGGGTTTACGCGCGTGCACGGTCCGCAGGCCGGCGAGCCGCTGCCGGAACAGTGCGATGTTGCCGTCGCGTTCACCGAGGTCGCGCAGGTCGACGAGGAGCTGTACGGCCGTGTCGTACTCACGCGGCTTCTTCGTGGCGATGAGATCATTCACCTGCTGCCACGCGCTTGGTTGGTCGAGGGCCAGCGTGTCGAGGTGCCGCTGCCGGGCGGCCGCCACAGACCGTTCCCGGCGGACCCGGTCGCGTTCGCGCTGTTCGGCGGCCCGGTGTTCCCGTTCTGTGCGGAGATCTGCGGCGGTGGCGAGCAGTTTCCCGGCGGTGCGTGGGACGGCCGCGGTGGCCGTGTCCGGCCGGTGCTCGTGGCGGTAGCGGCGCACCAGCTGGCTGCGTAGGTGGCTGTCTCCGCCCGTGATCAGGTCGGTCAGGATGGTGTCCTTCTCCCGCGCGGGCAGCCGGAGAACCCAGGTGCGGAGTTGCGCGGCGGTCTGCTCGCCGGCTGCGGCCGGCGCCGAACCGGCCGCCGCTGCCGCGAGCAGGTCCGGGTCGATGCACAGGAACTCGGCGACCGCGGTGAGTGGGGCGTCGAGCGTGTCCAGGCCGGCCGGGACGGGCGGCTCGGGCTCGTCGTCGGCGAGTTCCAGCGACTGTACGCAGCGCAGCCAGCCCAGGTACAGCAGGCGCAGGTCGCCGGCGGCGAGGGCGTCCCGGACCGGGATGATCGAGGCGAGCAGGCCGTGACCGTCGAGGTCCCACTCGTCGGTGCCGTCCTCGTCGTCCCGGTGGAGGTGGACGATGATGTGCTGGCCGGCGGTCCACGCGGACGCACCGTCGCCCACGCAGTAGTCGGCGACGGTGGCGGGGTCGAGCACCCGTTTCGGCAGCCGAAGCATGAGCTGGCGGGTGCCCCAGTTCGCCAGGTACAGGTGTGCGTCGAAGTACCGCTCCATGAGTATGTGCGGCTCGCCTTTGAAGTCGCCCCACTGGTAGGTGTTGACGAAGCTGGTGGCGGTGATGTCGGCGCGGGTGGACAGGGACCGCAGCTCGCCCTGTTCGCGCGTGGTGAGGGGCCGGTCGACGGCGGTGAACTCGTAGTACTGGTACTCGCTCACTGCGCCTACCGCCCGGCCCAGTGCCGGTAGGCGTCGATCCACGCAGCGCCGTCCGGCGGCGGTGTGGGCAGCGGCAGGTCGAGCAGGTCGATCCTCTGCCGGTGACGGCCACGGACGCAGACCGCGACGATGCTGTCGTCGGTCAGGTCGACCTCCTGCACGGTCACCTCGACGCCGAGGACGGTGGTGGTGAACGGCACCGACAGATTTTCCTCGATCATGGTGAACAGGCCGGTGAGCTGTTCGTCGTCGTTGTACGCGTCAACGGTGGCCTCTTCGATCATCGCCTCGATCGCCGCGCTCCGCTTCGATGCCATCGGCGGAGGATAACGGACCCCGTCCCGGGGCGTTCGTAGCCCCACCTGGAGATCTCCGGCGCCGTCCAGGTCGTAGGAGCTGTCGCCCGACCAGTCCAGCCAACGGTCGAGCGTCACCACGCCGCTGACCGGGCCGCGTAGGTTGGCCAGGCTCGCAGGAACGACGTAGCGCCGCTGGTCGACGTACCTCGAACCAGCCGGCGCGCCACCTGCCCTCGCCATCAGCCGCACCTCCAGACCCCCCGATGTACGTCCGAGCCGGCACACGACGGTGTAACCGGGTGTGTCGCTGCGGCCGTGAAAGCGAGCGCCGGTGGCGTAGTTGATCCCGTAGTGCTCGACTGGTGCCCGGATGTCGCGTACCGAATTGGCACGGCGGGCGAGATTTCGGTACGTCGCGCCAAAGCTCGGCCGGCTTCACGCCCGTACGGCGGGGTCCGATGTGGCACCCCGCGTGGACCAGCGGATTGGGAAGCCGCTGCGTATGGACGGAGGTCCTTCTGGCCTACTACGACGATCATCGGTAGCCGCCGCTGCGCTCTCACGGTCAAGGGACACAGCCTGCGGTCCAGCCACGTCCGACGGTGGCCCCGCCCGCGATACGGGCCGCAGGATGATCACCGCGCCGTGGTGGGTAGGGTCGCTGGTCGAGTGGCCTCGGGTTGATCGGGTGGTGGCGGTGGGCGCGAAGAGTCGTGAGCGGCGGCGGGCCAAGCAGAAGGCGCGTGATGAGCAGCAGCGGCGCCGGCAGGAGCGGGTCGGCTCTGAGCCGGGGTGTGGGCATGGTGCGGCGGGCGGGTCACCCCCGGCGGGGCTGTTCGGTGGGGCCGAACATCGGGTACTGCCTGTGCAGATGGTGGAGCCGGTGACCCGCGAAGCGGTTGTCGCCCTGCACCGCAAGGACGATGAGACCGTGCGGCGGTGCTGTGCCGTGCTGGCCGATGGCCCGGGCTGGGCTGGTGGGCGGCGGGCGGTGGACTCGGCGTTGATCGCGATCGCGCAACGTGAGCTGTCGGCGGTGTGGACTCGAGGCTGGCAGCCCGTCGATGTGGTCCGAGCCGCCCGACGCGACTACGGTGCTCGCCAGGTACGGATCGCCGCCGATGTCATCGCTGCGGAGATGCGCGGCTACGCCGCCGCGACCGTGGATGAGCGCTGGGAGGCTCAGCTGCGTGAGGTCGGCGCAGCGGTCTGGTGGGCGCGCGACGACGAGTACCTTTTGGCCTTGGGCGAGCGTGAGGGCCTGGCCCGGCCGGAGGTGCTCCGGTGCCTGCTGCAGGTCCTGCACGTCTTCAGCACCTGCCCGAAGATCGAGGTCTTGTGCCCGCCGCCGGGGCAGGCACGGCGTGGCTCGCTTGGTGCGGCCGCGGCCGGCGGCCGGGCGGCTGACCCGCGCCAGCTTGAGCGGGTACGGGCGCTGCTGGCCAAGGCCGAGTCGACCAACTTCGCGGAGGAGGCCGAGGCGTACACCGCCAAGGCGCAGGAGCTGATGGCTCGCCACAGCATCGACTACGCGCTGCTGTCGGTCGAGGCCGGCGCCCGTGACGAGCCGGTCGGGCGGCGCATCGGTATAGACAACCCGTACGAGGCGCCCAAGGTGCTCCTGCTCGACGTGGTGGCCCGCGCTAACCGTTGCCGGGCGGTTTGGTCCAGCTCCTTCGGGTTTGTCACGGTGCTCGGGTTCGCCGCCGACCTCGACGCCGTCGAGCTGCTGTTCACCTCGCTGCTGGTGCAGGCCACCGCGGCGATGACGCGGGCCGGGTCCCACCGCGATGCGTACGGCCGGTCGACCACCCGCTCGTTCAGGCAGTCGTTCCTGACCGCGTACGCCCAGCGCATCGGCGAGCGTCTAGCCGTGGCGACCAAGCAGGCGACCGAACAGGCCAGCCGGGACCTGGTCGGCCAACCCGGGGCGGACCGGCTGCTGCCGATACTCGCCTCCCGGCACTCCGCGGTCGGTGCGATGGCCGAGGACCTCTTCCCCGACCTCGTCGGCCGGCCGGTGGCGGCCACCAACCGGGACGGGTGGGTATCCGGTCGAGCCGCAGCCGACCAGGCCCAGCTCACCACCTGGCGCGCGGTGGACACCGACGCCTGACCGGTGGCTGAAGGCGCCCGGGCTCTCGTGCAGGTACCGGTGCAGCTCGGCCGGCGACAGGTAGGTCTCCTGGACGACTTTGTGCGAGCGGAACGGAAACGGATACCCCTCGTGGACTGTCAGCGAGAACATGCAGCAGGCGGTCTCGCGGGTGACGGCGATGCTCAGTGCCGTGCCGGCCAGCCCCGCGGAGGGCGGCCACGGCGACACCGGTCAGGGCGAGGACGCGACCTGTAGCAGGACTGGTCATGCCCACGATGACAGGCCTGCGGCCAGCGTTCACCGTGGACGTTGCGGCGGCCAGCAGCGGAAGCAGGCCAGCGACGTAAGCAGGTCAGGGAGGTGGCAGCGACACCGGCTCCTGGTCATGCGTCGCACCGGGCAGGCCGGCGAGGTGCCGCTCGAAGAAGGCGGTGATGGCCCGGTAGCAGTGTGCCTTGTTGTCCAGCCGGGTGACGTCGTGAGCCGAAAGTAGGTGCGCCAGGACTCGGGCAGCCGCGTCGACCAGGACAGCAGGTCGTACGGGCCGAACATGTCCACGGCGGCCGACCAGAGCTCCGGATGGCGGCCGGCCAGCGTGAGCGTCATGAAGCCGCCGTACGAGCGGCCCATGACCCCGATCCGGCTGGCGTCCACGCGCAGGTCGTCCCGCAGCCGCGCGCCACGCCGGCGACGTGGTCGACCCGGTGACACCGCCTCTGATCATGCTTCGGGGCGCGCCGCGTCGTAGTCCCGCCAAAGGACCAGACCGGGCGCATTATGGTCGACATCGAGACTGGTTGCGGCTGTGTCACGAAGTGACCTTGCAGATTGACAGATCCGAC
>DASRII010000297.1:0-25689 GCA_035650075.1 Micromonosporaceae bacterium
AGCGGCTGGACCCCGATTCGTTGCTCGTCAGCGAGGCCTACGTCGACGAGGGCCCGACCCTGAAGCGGTTCCGCCCGCGGGCGCAGGGCCGGGCGTACCGGATCCGCAAGCGCACCTGCCACATCACGATCGCGGTCGAGAGCGTGCAGGCGCCCACGCGAGCGAGGAAGGCCACCAAGGCGACGAAGGCGGCCAAGGCCACCACGGCGACCGAGCCCGAGGTCGAGGTCGTGACCGTCACCGAGGACGACGTGACCGAGGCGCCCGCCAAGAAGACCGCCGCGAAGAAGGCGCCGGCGCAGAGCAAGCCGCCGGCAAAAGCCGCGAAGGCGGCGAAGAAGGCGGCGGCCCAGGCCGAAGAGTCCACTGAGGACACCGACGACGTCGAGGCGAAGGCCGAGAAGCCGGCCAAGAAGGCGACGAAGAAAGCGACGAAGAAAGCGGCGCCCGCTGCCGAGGAGGAGACCGAGTAATGGGTCAGAAGGTTCACCCGCACGGGTTCCGGCTCGGCATCTCGACCGACTGGAAGTCCCGCTGGTATGCCGACCGCGGCTACAAGGACTACATCGCGGAGGACGTCAAGATCCGCAAGATGATGTCCAAGGGCCTGGAGCGGGCCGGTATCTCCAAAGTGGACATCGAGCGCACCCGCGACCGGGTCCGGGTCGACATCCACACCGCCCGGCCGGGCATCGTCATCGGCCGCAAGGGTGCGGAGGCCGACCGGATCCGCGCCGAGCTGGAGAAGCTCACCGGCAAGCAGGTACAGCTGAACATCCTCGAGGTGAAGAGCCCCGAGTCCGATGCGCAGCTCGTCGCCCAGGGCATCGCCGAGCAGCTCTCCAGCCGGGTCAGCTTCCGCCGGGCGATGCGCAAAGCCATGCAGTCGGCGATGAAGAACTCGCTCGTCAAAGGCATCCGGGTGCAGTGTGCCGGCCGCCTCGGCGGTGCCGAGATGTCGCGTAGCGAGTTCTACCGCGAGGGCCGGGTACCGCTGCACACGCTGCGGGCGAACATCGAGTACGGCTTCTTCGAGGCGCGTACCACCTTCGGCCGGATCGGCGTGAAGGTCTGGATCTACAAAGGCGATGCCGCACCGGGTCGGGAGGCCGAGGCAGCAGCCGCCGGCCGCCCGCGCCGTGAGCGGGGCGAGCGCGGTGAGCGGGGCGACCGTGGGGACCGGGGCGAGCGTCGTGGTGGCCGGGGTCGTTCCGGCGCCGCCGGCACGACCGGACACAGCACCGAGGCCGGCCGCGCGGTCGCCGCGGAGCTGGCCGGTGCCGCCGAGGCGCCCGCGGTACCCGAGCCCGTGGAGACTCCGTCCACTGTGGAGACTCCGGCCGCCGGCGACGCCACGGAAACGACAGCGCAGCAGGAGGGCTGAGAAATGCTGATGCCCCGTAAACCCCCGAAGGGGTTCCGCAAGCCGCACCACCCCGACCGGCACGGCAAGTCGAAGGGCGGCAACCGGGTGGTATTCGGCGAGTTCGGCATCCAGGCGCTGGAGCCGGCGTACGTGACCAACCGCCAGATCGAGGCGGCTCGTATCGCCATGAACCGGCACATCCGCCGTGGTGGAAAGGTCTGGACCACGATCTTCCCGGACCGCGCCATCACGAAGAAGCCTGCCGAAACCCGGATGGGTTCCGGCAAGGGTTCGCCGGAGTGGTGGGTGGCCAACGTCAAGCCGGGCCGGATCCTGTTCGAGATGTCCTTCTCGAGCGAGGTGATCGCGCGTGAGGCGATGCGCCGTGCGATCCACAAGCTGCCGATGAAGTGCCGCATCGTCAAGCGCGAAGTGGGTGAGGTCTGATGGCCGCCGACGTCACGGCCACCGAGCTGCGTGAGCTGCCGGAGGACGAGCTGGTCTCGAGGCTGCGGGAGGCCAAGGCGGAGCTGTTCAACCTCCGCGTGCAGGGAGCGACCGGGCAGTTGGACAACAACTGGGCGCTGAAGAACGTCCGGAAGCGGATCGCCCGGATCTACACGATCATGCGTGAGCGTGAGCTGGGGCTCTCGGCCGCGCCGACTGAGGTGGTGCCGTCATGACCGAACAGCAGACCACTGAGCAGCGGTCCACCCGCAAGGTGCGGGAAGGGTTGGTGGTCAGCGACAAGATGGACAAGACCGTTGTCGTTGCGGTCGAGGACCGGGTCAAGCACCCGCTGTACGGCAAGGTGCTCCGCCGGACGAACAAGCTGAAGGCGCACGACGAGAACAACGCCTGCGGCATCGGTGACCGGGTACTGCTGATGGAGACCCGGCCGCTGTCCGCGACCAAGCGCTGGCGAGTCGTCGAGATCCTGGAGAAGGCGAAGTGATCCAGCAGGAGACGCGGCTGCGCGTCGCCGACAACACGGGTGCGCGGGAGATCCTGTGCATCCGGGTGCTCGGCGGCTCCGGCCGGCGCTACGCGAGCATCGGCGATGTCATCGTCGCGACCGTCAAGGACGCGATCCCCGGCGCCGGTGTCAAGAAGGGCGAGGTCGTCAAGGCGGTCGTCGTGCGTATCGCCAAGGAGAAGCGGCGGCCGGACGGGTCGTACATCAAGTTCGACGAGAACGCCGCCGTGATCATCAAGGACGGTGGCGACCCGCGCGGTACCCGCATCTTCGGCCCGGTCGGGCGGGAGCTGCGGGAGAAGCGGTTCATGAAGATCATCTCGTTGGCGCCGGAGGTGCTGTAACCGTGAAGGTCAAGAAGGGCGACACGGTCCTCGTCATCGCCGGTAAGGACAAGGGGGCCAAGGGAAAGGTCATCGCGGCTTACCCGAAGCTCGACAAGATCCTCGTCGAGGGCGTGAACCGGGTCAAGAAGCACACCCGGATCCGTACGACCCAGCGGGGCGCGAAGACCGGCGGCATCATCACGCAGGAGGCGCCCATCCACGTGAGCAACGTGATGGTGGTGGACGCCGACGGTCAGCCGACCCGGGTCGGGTACCAGATCAACGACGACGGCCAGAAGGTACGCGTCTCGCGCCGTACCGGTAAGGAACTCTGATGACCGCCCCGACCACCACTCCCGCGCCGCGGCTGAAGACCCGCTACCGCGAGGAGATCGCGCCGGCGCTGCGCGAGCAGTTCTCGTACGGCAACGTGATGCAGACTCCTCGCCTCGTGAAGATCGTGGTCAACATGGGCGTCGGCGACGCCGCCCGGGACGCGAAGCTCATCGACGGGGCAGTGAAGGACCTGACCGCGATCACCGGTCAGAAGCCTCAGGTCCGCCGCGCCAAGCGGTCCATCGCGCAGTTCAAGCTGCGTGAGGGCATGCCGATCGGCGCGAAGGTAACCCTGCGCGGGGATCGGATGTGGGAGTTCCTCGACCGGCTGCTGTCGATCGCGCTGCCGCGTACCCGTGACTTCCGCGGGCTCGACGGCCGCAAGCTCGACGGCAACGGCAACTACACGTTCGGGCTGACCGAGCAGTCGGTGTTCCACGAGATCGACCAGGACCGCATCGACCGGGTACGGGGCATGGACATCACGGTCGTGACCACCGCCGTGACCGACGACGAGGGCCGGGCGCTGCTCAAGCTCCTGGGCTTCCCGTTCAAGGAGAACTGAAGTACATGGCGAAGAAGGCGCTGATCCTCAAGGCGGCCCAGAAGCCGAAGTTCGCGGTGCGCGCGTACACCCGCTGCCAGCGGTGCGGCCGCCCGAAGTCGGTCTACCGCAAGTTCGGTCTCTGCCGCGTGTGTATCCGGGAGATGGCTCACCGCGGTGAGCTGCCCGGCGTGTCGAAGGCTTCTTGGTAATACCTGTTGACCGCAGGCCCGTCCGGGAACCGCGGCCAGAAAGGCAGATACAGCAATGACGATGACCGACCCGATCGCAGACATGCTGGCGCGTCTGCGCAACGCCAACCAGGCGTACCACGACCGGGTGACGATGCCGTACTCGAAGATCAAGGCGAACATGGCCGAGGTCCTCAAGTCCGAGGGCTACATCGCGTCCTGGAAGGTCGAGGAGCCGGACGAGGGCATGGTGGGCAAGAAGCTCACGCTCGAGCTGAAGTACGGGCCGAGCCGCGAGCGCAGTCTCGCCGGTATCCGCCGGGTGTCGAAGCCGGGCCTGCGGGTGTACGCGAAGTCGGTGGAACTGCCGCGCGTCCTAGGCGGTCTGGGTGTCGCGATCATCTCGACGTCCCAGGGACTGCTCACCGACCGGCAGGCCCGCAAGCGAGGGGTGGGCGGGGAAGTCCTCGCCTACGTCTGGTGAGAGGAGCCGGAGAGCATGTCGCGCATCGGACGTAAGCCGATCCCCGTGCCCACGGGGGTCGACGTGACCATCGACGGGCAGACCGTCCGGGTCAAGGGACCCAGGGGCGAGCTCAGCCACACCCTGGCCGAGCCCATCACCGCAGAGCGGGCCGAGGACGGCACGTTGAACGTGGTCCGCCCGAACGACGAGCGCCGCGCCAAGGAGCTGCACGGGCTGAGCCGGACCCTCGTCGCCAACATGGTCGTCGGGGTGACCGAGGGGTACCGCAAGACCCTCGAGATCGCCGGTACCGGCTACCGCGTCACCGCCAAGGGCACGGACCTGGAGTTCGCGCTCGGGTTCTCGCACCCGGTGGTGGTGCCCGCGCCGGATGGCATCACGTTCACGGTCGAGCGGCCGACGCTGTTCCACGTCGCGGGCATCGACAAGCAGCAGGTCGGCGAGGTCGCCGCGAACATCCGAAAGATCCGCCCGCCGGAGCCGTACAAGGGCAAGGGCGTGAAGTACCAGGGCGAGGTCATCCGAAGGAAGGCCGGGAAGGCAGGTAAGAAGTGACTGCGAAGCTGCTCGAGCGGCGCGGGTCCGGCGGGGTTGCCGCGGAGCGTCGTATCAGCCGCGCCCGCCGGCACTTCCGGGTGCGCAAGAACGTCAACGGTACCGTCGAGCGCCCGCGCCTCGTGGTCACCCGCTCGCTGCGGCACATCGTGGTGCAGCTCGTGGACGACGCGGCCGGCCGTACCCTCGCCTCTGCTTCTTCCATGGACGCCTCGGTCCGCGGCAGCGACGGCGACAAGAAGGCCGTGGCCCGCAAGGTCGGCGCCCTGGTCGCGGACCGCGCGAAGGCCGCGGGCATCACGAGGGCGGTCTTCGACCGCGGCGGCAACAAGTACGCCGGCCGCATTGCCGCGCTGGCGGATGGCGCCCGCGAAGCCGGGCTCGAGTTCTAGAGAGGGGTGGACAAGACAGATGCCAGGTCAACAGCGCCGCGGCGGCGGCGGACCGGGAGGCTCGGGCGGCGAAGGCGGCCGCCGGGAGCGCCGTGACGGTGGTCGGGACCGCGCGCCCGTCGAGAAGACCCCGCACCTCGAGCGGGTCGTCACGATCAACCGGGTAGCGAAGGTCGTCAAGGGTGGTCGCCGGTTCAGCTTCACCGCGCTGGTCGTGGTGGGGGACGGCGACGGCACGGTCGGCGTCGGCTACGGCAAGGCCAAGGAGGTGCCCGCGGCTATCGCCAAGGGTGTCGAGGAGGCCAAGAAGCATTTCTTCAAGGTGCCGCGGATCGCCACGACGATCCCGCACCCGGTGACCGGTGAGGACGCGGCCGGAGTGGTGCTGCTCAAGCCGGCGAGCGCCGGTACGGGTGTCATCGCCGGCGGTCCGGTCCGCGCCGTGCTCGAGTGCGCGGGCATCCACGACGTGCTCTCCAAGAGCCTCGGCTCGGCGAACCCGATCAACATCGTGCACGCCACCGTGGCCGCCCTGCGCAAGCTGGAGTCGCCGGAGGCGATCGCGGCCCGCCGCGGCCTGCCGGTCGAGGATGTCGCGCCGGCAGCCATGCTGGCCGCGCGCGCCGGGGCGGGGGCGTAACCATGGCCCGGCTCAAGGTCACGCAAGTTCGGTCCGGTATCGGTCGCAAGCAGAACCAACGCGAGACGTTGCGGACGCTCGGCCTCAAGCGGATCCGTGACGTGGTGGTCAAGGAGGATCGGCCCGAGATCAGAGGCATGATCGCGACCGTGATCCACCTCGTCAAGGTCGAGGAGGTCGAGTAATGGCGATCAAGGTGCACCATCTCCGTCCGGCTCCGGGCGCGAAGACGGACAAGACCCGGGTGGGTCGCGGCGAAGGTGGCAAGGGCAAGTCCGCCGGTCGCGGTACGAAGGGCTCCAAGGCCCGCAAGAACATCCCCGCGGCGTTCGAGGGTGGGCAGATGCCCATCCACATGCGGCTGCCGAAGCTGAAGGGCTTCCGGAACCGGTTCAAGATCGAGTACCAGGTGGTGAACCTGGACCGGCTGGCCGAGCTGTTCCCGGACGGTGGCGCCATCGGCCCGGCCGAACTGGTCGACGCCGGCGCGGTCCGGAAGGGCCACCTCGTCAAGATCCTCGGAGACGGGGAACTCGGCGGTGTGCAGCTCCAGGTGACGGCGCACAAGTTCAGCGCGTCCGCCAAGGAGAAGATCACCGCGGCCGGGGGTACCGCCCAGGTCCTCGGCGAAACCGAGTAGCCATTGACGTCGATCTGTCGGACGGGCCACCGCCGCGGCGGCGGCCCGTCCCAAGGATCGGCCTAGGCTGTTAGAGTCGCTTCCCAGTTACGTTTAGCCCATACCACCCCCGCCAGACCGCACCGGCGGCCGCTCCGCGCAGGAGGAAGAAGTTGCTTTCCGCCTTTCTCAGTGCGTTCCGCACGCCTGACCTGCGCAAGAAGCTCTTGTTCACGGTCTTCATCATCGCGATCTACCGGTTGGGTACGACGATCCCGAGCCCCGGTGTCTCGTACGTCCAGGTGCAGAAGTGCCTCAACCTCGTCGAGAACGCCGACACCAACGGCGTCTTCACGCTGCTGAACCTGTTCTCCGGTGGCGCGTTGCTGCAGTTGTCGGTTTTCGCGTTGGGCATCATGCCGTACATCACGGCATCGATCATCCTGCAGCTGCTGACCGTGGTGATTCCGCGCCTGGAACAGCTTCGCAAGGAGGGCCAGACCGGACAGGCGAAGATCACCCAGTACACCCGGTACCTGACGCTCGGCCTGGCTGTCCTGCAGGCTTCGGCGTTCGTCGCGCTGGCCCGCTCCGGCCAGCTGTTCGGCGGCATCGGCCAGAACGGCGGCGACTGCTCCAACATCATTCCGGAGACCCAGCTCGGTATGCCGCTGACCGTGTCGGCGCTCGTCATCACGATGACCGCCGGTACCGGCGTGATCATGTGGCTCGGTGAGCTGATCACGGACCGTGGCGTCGGCAACGGCATGTCCGTCCTGATCTTCACGTCGATCGCCGCGCGGCTGCCCTCCGAGGGCTGGACGATCTTCCAGAAGAGCAAGTGGACGTTCGTCGGCGTGATGCTGTTCGGGGTCCTGGTCATCACCGCGGTGGTCTTCATCGAACAGGCCCAGAGACGGGTCCCCGTGCAGTACGCCAAGCGGATGATCGGCCGGCGCATGTACGGCGGTACCTCGACCTACATCCCCCTGAAGGTCAACCAGGCCGGTGTCATCCCGGTGATCTTCGCGTCGTCACTGATGTACATCCCGCAGCTGGCCCTGCAGTTCATGGACAGCCAGAACCCGAACGCGTTCTACCGCTGGGTCAACAACAACATCGTCGACCCGGGCGAGCCGGTCCACATCGCGCTGTACTTCCTGATGATCATCTTCTTCACGTACTTCTACGTGTCGATCACGTTCAACCCCACCGACGTGGCCGACAACATGAAGAAGTACGGCGGCTTCGTGCCGGGTATCCGTCCCGGCAAGCCGACCGCGGAGTACCTCGACTTCATCCTGAGCCGGATCACGTTGCCCGGCGCGCTGTACCTGGGCATCATCTCGGTACTGCCCAACTTCTTCATCGGTCTGGTCGGCGGCAACCTGCAGAACTTCCCGTTCGGCGGTACCGCTGTCCTGATCATCGTCGGCGTGGGTCTGGAGACGGTCAAGCAGATCGAAAGCCAGCTGATGCAACGGAACTACGAAGGGTTCCTTCGCTAAATGCGCTTGGTGCTCGTGGGTCCTCCGGGCGCGGGTAAGGGGACCCAGGCCGAGTTCATCGCCGCCCACATATCCGTGTCCAAGATTTCGACCGGCGATATCTTCCGGGCGAATGTTGCGCAAGGTACACCTCTGGGCGTCGAGGCCAAGCGGTACATGGATGCCGGTCAACTCGTACCGGACGAAGTCACGATCAACATGGTCCGGGACCGGCTCGCCGAAACGGACGCGTCGGACGGCTTCCTGCTCGACGGGTTCCCGCGGACGGTGCCGCAGGCGGTCGCGCTGGACAAGCTGCTGGCCGACCTCGGTACCGCCCTCGATCTCGTGCTGGAGCTCGTGGTCGACGACGACGAGGTGATCCGGCGGCTGTCCGGTCGGCGTACCTGCCGGGGCTGCGGCAAGGTCTGGCACGTCGAGTTCGACCCGCCGACCCGCGACGGCAGCTGCGACCGCTGCGGAGGCGTGCTGTTCCAGCGCGACGACGACAAACCGGAGACGATCGCGGAGCGGCTGCGGGTACACGCACGGGACACGGCGCCGCTCGTCGACTACTACGGCGCGCAGGGCAAGCTGGTGGGCATCGACGCCACCGGGCCCGTCGAGGACGTCACGGTACGAGCGATCGACGCGCTGCGGTCGTACGGGGGTTAGTTGCGTACGTCCCTGCTGCAGATCCAGTACAAGACCGGCGAGCAGATCACCAAGATGCGGGCGGCGGGGCTGCTCGTCGCCTCCACCCTGGCCCGGCTGCGCGAGGCGGTGGCGCCGGGGGTGTCGACCGCGGAGCTGGACGGCCTGGCCGAGGAGCTGATCCGGGCGGTGGGCGGGGTGCCGTCGTTCCTGGGCTACCACGGCTACCCGGCGTCGATCTGTACGTCGGTCAACGAGCAGGTCGTGCACGCGATCCCCGCGCCGAAGCAGGTGCTCCGAGACGGCGACCTGATCTCGATCGACTGCGGCGC
Source organism: Micromonosporaceae bacterium (assembly GCA_035650075.1). GTDB lineage: Bacteria > Actinomycetota > Actinomycetes > Mycobacteriales > Micromonosporaceae > DASSUC01. Next base: position 8,906 of record DASRII010000297.1, read on the forward strand.
GATCGTGGACGGCTGGCACGGCGACTCGGCGATCACCGTACCGGTCGGGGAGGTGGCGCCGCCGCTTCGGCGCTTGACCGCGGTCGCCGAGGACGCCATGTGGTCGGGCATCGCCGCCGGAGCGCGGGCGGCCGCCACCGGACGGGGGCGCCTCACCGACATCTCCCACGAGATCGCCACCACGATCCGGCAGGCCGGTAAGTACGGCATCGTCGAGGGGTACGGCGGCCACGGCATCGGTACCGAGATGCACCAGGATCCGGACGTGCCCAACCTCGGTCGGCCCGGCAAGGGGCCGCGGCTCGTACCGGGCCTGGTGCTGGCCATCGAGCCGATGGTCACGTTGGGTTCCCGGCACACCGCGGAACTCGCCGACGGCTGGACGGTGGTCACCCGCGATGGCTCGGTAGCCGCTCACGTCGAACACACGGTCGCCTTCTGCGACGACGGCGTCTGGGTACTCACTGCCTTCGACGGCGGCCGCGACCGCCTCGGCGACCTGGTGAGCGCTCGAGCGGCCTCGTAGGCTCATAGCCGTGGAGGGGGAACTTCGCGCGGCGGACGCGGATCGCGAACGGGCGGCTGAGCGGTTGCGGTCGGCGCTCAACGAGGGCCGGCTGACCTTGGACGAGTACGACGACCGGCTGCGTGAGGCGTACCAGGCGAAGACGTACGCCGAACTCGACCGGCTCTTCACCGACCTGCCCGCGGGTGCCGTCGTACCCGTACCCCCGAAAGAGACCGTGCCCACGACGGCGCCGCCGCATGCGGTCCGGACGTGGCTCGTCCACATGTGGGCGCCATGGGCCCAGGCGGTCGGCACCTGTGTCGCGATCTGGTTCGCCATCGCGATCTTCAGCGGGTTCGACACCTACTTCTGGCCGGTCTGGGTCGCGGTGCCGTGGGGAATGGTGCTCGTGGTGATGACCGTCTCTGGCTTGGCCAGCGGTGAGCCGGTCAAGCAAGCGGCGCGGAAGGTTAGAAAGCGGAAGAAACGGGCCTAAATAGCGCCGGTTTGTGGTTCGGGCATTCCCACGCGTACACTGGCTGATCGGCGCACCGCGTCCACTCCGTCATGCCCATCCTGCGCTTCGGTGGGAGTCGGAGGCGCGGCTGCAGGACAAGGTGAGCCAGCCAGCCAGACCCCCACGTCAGTTAGCGGAGGATATGCCGAAGAAGGACGGGGCCATCGAGATCGAGGGCCGTGTTGTCGAGCCACTACCGAACGCGATGTTCCGGGTAGAGCTTGCCAACGGGCACAAGGTACTGGCCCACATTAGCGGCAAGATGCGGCAGCACTACATCAAGATCCTGCCCGAGGACCGGGTCGTCGTCGAACTCTCGCCGTACGACCTGACCCGCGGGCGCATCGTCTACCGCTACAAGTAACAGGGGTCGGCGTCTACAAAGCGTCCGTCTTCCGTGGCTCGACGCTGGTCGAGTCCGGACAAGCATGAGGGCACACCGTGAAGGTCAAGCCGAGCGTCAAGAAGATCTGCAACAAGTGCCGGGTGATTCGCCGCCACGGCCGGGTCATGGTCATCTGCTCCGACCCGCGCCACAAGCAGCGCGAGGGCTGATGCAGCAGTCAAGCGCGCCCCAGCCGCGAAACAGTGCGGCTCACCCCCGGTCGGAGGCCGGGGCCACGTCCGGGCAGGCGTGGGCGGGGCGGGCACAGACCTCCGCGAAACGACAGGAGTACGCCCACACATGGCACGTCTAGTCGGCGTCGATCTCCCCCGCGAGAAGCGGATGGAGATCGCGCTCACGTACATCTTCGGGGTCGGTCGCACCCGCGCGGCCGAGACGCTCGTCGCTACCGGCGTGGACCCGAACAAGCGGGCCAAGGACCTCACGGACGAGGAGGTCGTGCAACTGCGCGACCACATCGAGGCCAACTACAAAGTCGAAGGTGACCTACGCCGCGAGGTCGCCGCGGACATCCGGCGCAAGGTGGAGATCGGGTGCTACGAGGGCATCCGGCACCGCCGCGGGCTGCCCGTCAGGGGCCAGCGAACGCGTACCAACGCCCGCACCCGCAAGGGCCCCAAGCGCACGGTCGCCGGTAAGAAGAAGCCTGGAAAGAAGTAGAGCTGAACCGGAATCCGGGTCGATCTCCGCCGAGGTCAGCCGGACTCCTACTCAATACACAGGAGCGCGTGAAGACATATGCCACCGAAGGCTCGCGCCGGGTCCGCCGTCAAGAAGGTCAGGCGCAAGGAACGCAAGAACGTCGCCCACGGGCAGGCGCACATCAAGAGCACCTTCAACAACACGATCGTGTCGATCACCGATCCGACCGGTGCCGTGATCTCGTGGGCATCGGCCGGGCAGGTCGGCTTCAAGGGTTCGCGCAAGTCGACGCCGTTCGCCGCGCAGCTGGCCGCCGAGGCGGCCGCGCGCCGGGCGATGGAGCACGGCATGCGCAAGGTAGACGTGTTCGTGAAGGGTCCGGGCTCCGGCCGGGAGACCGCCATCCGTTCGCTGCAGGCCGTGGGTCTGGAGGTCGGCACGATCGCCGACGTCACCCCGCAGCCGCACAACGGATGCCGTCCGCCGAAGCGCAGGAGAGTCTGACATGGCGCGTTACACCGGAGCCGACTGCCGCCGTTGCCGTCGGGAGAAGATGAAGCTGTTCCTCAAGGGCAGCAAGTGCGACGGACCGAAGTGCCCCTTCGAGTCGCGCCCGTTCCCGCCCGGCCAACACGGCCGCGGCCGGACCAAGGAATCCGAGTACCTGCTGCAGCTCCGCGAGAAGCAGAAGGCCCGCCGGGTGTATGGCGTGCTGGAGAAGCAGTTCCGGACGTACTACGAGGAGGCCGTCGGCAAGCCCGGCAAGACCGGTGAGGTGCTGCTGCAGATCCTCGAGTCGCGGCTGGACAACGTGGTGTACCGGGCCGGCTTCGCCAAGTCCCGTGACCACGCTCGGCAGCTCGTCAGGCACGGCCATTTCCTGGTCAACGGCCGCAAGGTCGACATCCCGTCGTACCGCGTTCGCGAGCACGACATCGTTCAGGTCCGGGAGAAGTCCCGCGAGCTGACGCCGTTCGTGGTCGCCGCGGCCGAGGCCGGTTCCCGGCCGGTACCGGCGTGGCTCGAGGCCATTCCCGGTCAAATGAAGATCCTGGTCCACTCGCTCCCGGCCCGACAGGTGATCGACACCCAGGTCCAGGAGCAGCTGATCGTCGAGCTCTACTCGAAGTAGAGCCCGGTTCGCGGCGTCATATGGCGGGCGCCCCGACACAAGGAGAAAGCACGTGCTCATCACCCAACGGCCGGCCCTCACCGAGGAGCCGATCAACGACACGCGGTCCCGATTCGTCATCGAGCCGCTGGAGCCAGGGTTCGGGTACACGCTCGGCAACTCGCTGCGGCGTACCCTGCTCTCGTCGATCCCCGGCGCGTCCGTCACCAGCATCAAGGTGGACGGCGTGCTGCACGAGTTCACCACGATCCCCGGTGTCAAGGAGGACGTGGTCGAGCTGGTCATGAACGTCAAGGATCTGTGCGTCTCGTCGGAGCACGACGAGGCCGTCTCGATGTACCTGCGCAAGCAGGGCCCGGGCGAGGTGACCGCCGGTGACATCCAGCCACCGGCCGGCGTGACCGTGCACAACCCGGACCTGAAGCTGGCGACGCTGAACGGCAAGGGTCGGCTGGACATGGAGCTGACCGTCGAGCGGGGTCGGGGCTACGTCACGGCCGCGCAGAACAAGCAGACGGGCCAGGAGATCGGCCGGATCCCGGTCGACTCGATCTACTCGCCGGTGCTGAAGGTGACGTACCGCGTCGAGGCGACCCGGGTCGAGCAGCGTACCGACTTCGACAAGCTGATCATCGACGTGGAGACGAAGCCGTCGATCTCGCCGCGGACCGCGCTGGCCTCGGCGGGCTCAACGCTCGTCGAGCTGTTCGGCCTGTGCCGCGAGCTGGACGAATCGGCCGAGGGCATCGACATCGGCCCGTCGCCGCAGGACGCCCAGCTTGCCGCGGATCTCGCGCTGCCCATCGAGGAGCTGGACCTGACCGTCCGGTCGTACAACTGCCTCAAGTGCGAGGGCATCAACACGGTCGGCGAGCTGATCGGCCGTACCGAGGCGGATCTGCTGGACATCCGCAACTTCGGCCAGAAGTCCATCGACGAGGTCAAGATGAAGCTCGCCGGGATGGGTCTCGGGCTGAAGGACTCGGCACCGGCGTTCGACCCGGCCCACGTGATGGACTCGTTCGCCGAGGGCGACTACGACACCGACGACTACCGCGAAACCGAACAGCTTTAACTATCAGGAGTCTCACGATGCCCACGCCCAGCAGGGGCCCCCGCCTCGGCGGCAGCCCGGCGCACGAACGGCTGATGCTGGCGAACCTCGCCATCTCGCTGTTCCGCCACGGCAAGATCACGACGACCGAGACGAAGGCCAGGCGGCTACGCCCGTTCGCCGAGCAGCTGATCACGAAGGCCAAGCGCGGTGACCTGCACTCGCGCCGCCGGGTGCTGACCGTCGTCCGGGACAAGGACGTGGTGTACAGCCTCTTCGACGAGATCGCGCCCAGGTACGCCACCCGCGCCGGTGGCTACACCCGGATCGTGAAGACCGGTCCGCGCAAGGGCGATGCCGCCCCGATGGCGATCATCGAGCTGGTCGAGGAGCTGGTCGTCGAGACGCCCACGAAGCGGGCCAAGTCGGCCAAGGCAACCGCGCGCAAGGCGGCCAAGAAAGACGCGGTCGCGGCGCTCGCGGGCGAGACCGACGAGGACGAGCCCAAGGTGGTCACGGCCGACGACATCGAGGACGAGGACAAGGCCTGATCCGGCAACACCACATAGATGGTCAAGGCGCCTGACGTGAGTACCGAGGGCGCCTTGTCCGTTGTCCGGCTGCGGTTGGACGTGGCGTACGACGGCAGCGGGTTCTCTGGGTGGGCCGCGCAGCCGGACCGCCGTACCGTGGCCGGCGAGCTGACCGCCGCACTCGACCGCCTCTGCGGACCGGTCAGCGGGCTGACCGTCGCCGGCCGTACCGACGCCGGCGTCCACGCCACCGGCCAGGTCTGCCACGTGGACGTGGCGGGCCCATTCGACGACTCGTTGATACGGCGGCTTGCGGGCGTGCTGCCGCCCGACGTCCGGGTGACGGCCGCCAACGTCGTACCCGACTCGTTCGACGCAAGGTTCTCGGCGCTGTCCCGGCGGTACGAGTACCGGGTCACCGATGCGCCCAGCGGCGGCAACCCGCTACGGCGCCACGACACGCTGCCCTGGCCCCGGCCGCTCGACGTCGCGGCGATGACCGCGGCCTCGGCCGGTCTCGTCGGCGAGCACGACTTCGCGGCGTACTGCCGGCGCAAGGAACACGGCACGACACTGCGCCGCATCCACCGGTTCGACTGGCGGCGCGAGCCCGACGGAGAGGTGGTCGTGGCCACCGTCGAGGCCGACGCGTTCTGCCAGGCGATGGTCCGCAGCCTCGTCGGGGCGTTGCTCGCGGTCGGCGACGGACGCCGGCCGGTCGACTGGCCAGCCTCGCTCCTGGATCGTCCGCAGCGGGCCGACGAGGTGAACGTCGTACCGGCCCACGGACTGACCCTCGTCGCGGTCGCGTACCCGCCGCAGGAGGCGTACGCGGCCCGCGCCGAGGTCACCCGCCGGCAGCGCTCGCGCTAGTCGACGGGGCAGCGGATCCGCCGGTCGGTATGAACGCGCGCCGCTCCAGCACGGTGTTGCGCAGGTGGATCTCGACGATGTCGAAGATGATCTGCTTGGCGTACGGGTCGCCCTGCGCGAACTCCTTGCCATCCGCTCGGGCGATCACGCAGTAGATGAGGAAGTGCCCACGCACGTCCCAGCCCAGGTGCGTGGACGAGAGCACGATCGGGTCGGTACCGGCGCCGGCCGACAGCCCCGTGAACCGCCCCTTCTTGTCGTCGACGAGGGGCTTGACGAGGTTGTGCAGCTCCTCGGCGGCGGACTCGCTGGCCAGGTTGAAGATGCCGCCGGTGACGAGGTACTGCCCGTTCGGCGACTTCATCGTCCCGCGTACGACCTGCGAGCAGCCGGCCGCGGCGAGCTTCTTGCTGAGCTCGTCCGTTGCCGCCGCCTTGCAGTCCCCGGTCTGGGTACGCAGCACCGTGTATGCCGGTTGGCCCGCGGCGATGGAGATCTGTTTGTCGGGGAACACTTCCTTCTCGGTCAGGGGCGCGGAGTCCGCCTCGCGGCTCGAGATGTCGCGCGGGATCGCGGACAACGCCGGGGTCGCGCCGTTGGCTTGTGCTCCGGTGCCGGCCTGTTCGTCGACCATGATGAAGTACCCGCTAAGGCTGCACACGGTCAGCACGACCAGCGCGCCGAGGCTGGCCAGGGCCACTTGCCAGACCCGCGAGTGCGGCCGGCGAAGGCGCAGTCCGGGTGCCGCCGCGGGAACCGGCTGGTCCATCGGGCGCCGAGGACCGGGTGGCGGGCCGGGGATGACCGGTGGCGGTGCCGCCGGCGTGGATCGCTGCCTGGCGGGCCGGGACGGCGGCGCCATGGGCGGCGACATCGGTGGCGCCGAGGATGGGCGCGGGCCGAGCCGCGGCGCAACCGGTGCCGGGGGTGGGGTCAGCAGCGCCGGGGACACGGGCCGGGGCGCGAGCGGTGGCGGATCCGGTTCGCGGCGCGGGGTCGGTCGGGTCGGCCGTTCCCGCACGGGCGGGGGGCTCGCGGGTGCGGCGGTCCCTCCGCGCGCTCGTCCGTTCGGGCCCGTGCGGTCGGGTACCGGGGGCGCATCGGCCAGCGCGGCGAGCGGGTCCCGTCCCTGTGGCCGGCGCCGGCGGCTGCGCCCCCCGCGTGGGCCGGCATCATCCAGGTCGTCCAGCCGTGGACCGGCGAGCGGGTCGTCGGCGCCGAGATGGGCGGTACGGGACGCGAGCGGGTCGCTCCGCCGGCCGCGCGGGGCCGGGGCGGTCGACTGCCGCGAGGGCCGTTCGACCGGATCGTGCGACGCCGGCGGTGGCGGTGGTGGTGGCTGACGCCGGCTGGACGCTCGAGGAGCCATGGGCTCGCGAGGCGGCGGTGGCCCGGGTACCGGCGGTGGTCCGCTGACGGGCTGGCTGGATACCGGCGGTCGGGTGCCCGTCGGGCCGTCACGGCGGACGAACCGGTCGGCCAGCGATCCTTCCCCACGGCGCTCCGCCGGGGCACCGCGCCCGCGTCGCCGGGGCGGCGGTGGCTCGAGTCCCGCATCGGGCGGGGAACTGTGCCGACCCGACCGGCGTCCCCGCGGCGGTTCGGGCTCCGGGATCGGGTCGGGGTCAGCCTGCGGCAGCCAGTACGCGTCGTGCGCGGCCGGCGGATCCTCCCGGGCGTGCCGGGAGGGGCGGCGTTCGTCCCAGTCGGTCATTCGCTCGCGACTGCGGGGCTCGCTCCGCTCGCTCCTCGCGCTGTCCCGCGCGTCACGGGCCCGGCCGCGGCGGCGGGACGGCGTATGCCAGTCCTCGGCGTCCGCGTCGTGCCCGTACGTCATGTCGCACAGGGTAACTGACTCTCCGGGGTCCAAACGTCGGCCACCTGAACGGGAAGGCTTAAGAGTGGATTAGATTGCGGAGCGTGAGCGCGGATCATTACTTCGCGACGGAACCGGGTGCTCCGCAGCGGTACCGCCACGTGGAGTTCACGCTTTCGGGCCGAACATTCCGACTTGCTACGTCTTCCGGCGTCTTCTCCGCGGATCGGCTCGATCCGGGCACTGCGGTGCTCCTCCGCAAGGCGATCATGCCGAGCGGCGGCCGGCTGCTGGATCTGGGCTGCGGGTACGGGCCGATCGCCTGCGTGCTGGCGACGGTGGCGCCGAGCGCGACGGTGTACGCCGTGGACGTCAACACCCGCGCGCTCGATCTGGTGCGGGACAACGCCGAGGCGCTCGGCGTGGCGGATCGGGTGATCGCGACCGAGCCGGACGGCGTACCCGGCGAGATCAGGTTCGACGAGATCTGGAGCAACCCGCCGATCCGGGTCGGCAAGGACGAGTTGCACGCGCTCCTCGGGACATGGCTGCCGAGGCTGGCCGCCGGCGGTACCGCGTGGTTGGTCGTGGCGCGCCATCTCGGCGGCGACTCGCTGCAGGCCTGGCTGGCCGGGAGGGGTTGGCAGGTGACCCGCCACGCGAGCCAAAAGGGCTATCGGATCCTGCGGGTCGGTGCCTAAGGTTCACGTTTCGTGGGGTACGTGGACGTTGCCGGGGTCGGCTACACCCTCGCCGACGGGCGGGAGCTGTTCGCCGACGTCAGTTTCCGGGTCGGCGAGGGCGCGAAGGTAGCTCTCGTCGGGCCGAACGGCGCAGGCAAGACCACGCTGCTCCGCCTGGTCGCCGGCGACCTCCCGGTGCGCACCGGCAGCATCGCCCGGTCCGGAGGGCTCGGCGTGATGCGGCAGTTCATCGGGATGATCGCGGATGACCGTACCCTCGGAGATCTTGCTTTGGGTCTGGCCGCACCCGGGCTACGCGCGGTGGGTGAGCGGCTCGCGGCGGCCGAGCGCGCGCTGCACGCGGCCGAGGTCCGCGGCCGGCTCAGCGCCGCGGCCCAGGCGGCTCAGGTGGCGTACGCGAACGCGCTGGCCGCCTGGGGTGAAGTGGGTGGCTACGACGCCGAGGTGCTGTTCGACACGGCGAGCGTGGCCGCCCTCGACCTGCCCTGGGACTCCACAAAGGACCGTCCAGTGCGGACACTGTCCGGTGGTCAGCAGAAGCGGTTCGCGTTGGAGCTGCTGCTACGGGGCGTGGACGAGGTGCTGCTGCTCGACGAGCCGGACAACTTTCTGGACGTACCGGCCAAGCGGTGGCTGGAGAAGCGCCTGAAGGACAGTGCCAAGTCCGTGCTCTACGTGTCGCACGACCGGGAGTTGCTGGCGCAGACCGCGGATCGGGTGGTAGCCGTCGAGGGCGGGTCGGCCTGGGTGCACGGCGGCGGCTTCGCGACATGGCACGAGGCGCGGGCGGCGCGGCACGACCGGCTCGACGAGCTGCGCCGGCGGTGGGACGAGGAGCACGCGAAGCTGCGCCAACTGATGCTGATGTACAAGCAGAAGGCGGCGTACAACTCCGATATGGCCTCGCGCTACCAGGCCGCGGTGACCCGGCTACGCAAGTTCGAGGAGGCCGGACCGCCCCCGCCGCGGCCGAAGGAGCAGGACATCCGGATGCGCCTGGCCGGCGGCCGTACCGGCAAACGTGCCGTCATCTGCGAGCAGGTGGAGCTGGACGGGTTGACGTACCCGTTCGACCTCGAGGTCTGGTACGGCGATCGGGTGGCGGTGCTGGGCGCCAACGGTACCGGCAAGTCCCACTTCCTGCGGCTGCTGGCGCGCGGCGGCTCCGACCCGACTCCGGATGCGTCCCCTGTGGACGGTGCGACGCTCGCTCCCGTGACGCACCAGGGCAGCGCCCGGCTCGGTGCCCGGGTACGCCCCGGCCACTTCTCGCAGACCCACGACCGACCCGACCTCGCCGACAGGTCCCTTGTGGACATTCTGTGGCGCGGGGACGAACACCGCTCGGGGATGGACCGGCAGTCGGCGATGCAGGCGCTGTCCCGGTACGAGCTGGCCGGCCAGGGCGACCAGCGGTTCGGCACGCTGTCCGGCGGGCAGCAGGCGCGGTTCCTGGTACTGCTGCTCGAGCTGTCCGGGGCGACGCTACTGCTGCTCGACGAGCCGACGGACAACCTGGACCTGGCCTCGGCCGAGGCGCTCGAGGAGGGACTTGGCGGGTTCAGCGGTACGGTCGTCGCGGTTACCCATGACCGGTGGTTCGCGAGGTCATTCGACCGTTTCGTGCACTTCCGTGGCGACGGTGAGGTCGTCGAGACGACTGAACCCGTCTGGGATGTCAGCTGACCGAGTGTGTTATCGAACGCGTTGCTCTGCTATTGAAGGGACATGACTCCGCCTGTCGTGTTGACGGTCACCGGGTCGGACCCCAGCGGCGGGAGTGGTATTCAGGCTGATCTGAAGGTCTTTGCGGCGATGCGGGTGTACGGAGTCTCCGTAGTCACCGCGGTCACCGCGCAGAACACGCGGGACATCTTCGACGTGTTCCCGTTGCCAGGCAACGTGGTCAGCGGCCAGCTCTCGGCGGTCGTGGACGACATGCCGCCGGTCGCGGCGAAGACCGGGATGCTGGCCACGGCCGACATCGCGGCGGTGGTCACCGCCAAGGCGCGGGCCGGAGCGTTGCCGAATCTCGTCGTCGACCCGGTGCTGCACTCGTCCTCCGGGCGGCGCCTCGGGGTGGCGGCCGCGATCGAGCGGCTGCTGCCGTACGCGACCGTGGTCACGCCGAACCTCGATGAGGCGTCGGCGCTCGTCGGCTGGCGGATCGACACCCCGGCGGACATGGCCGGGGCGGCGGGCCAGCTCGCCGCGGGTGGGCCGAAGCACGTCGTGATCACTGGTGGCGATCTGCCCAACTCGGAGGAGTCCGTCGACGCGGTGTGGACCGAGTCCGGGGTCCGGTTCCTGCGGGCGAAGCGGATACAGAGCCCTAATCTGCACGGCACGGGCGCCGCGTTCTCGGCAGCCATCGCGGCGCGGCTCGCGCTCGGCGATTCGGTACCGGACGCGTTGGTCTACGCCAAGAAGTACGTCACCCGGGCACTGTCCGGTGCCAGGTCATGGCACCTCGGCAGCGGCTCCGGACCGCTGGACCACTTCGGTTGGTCGAGCTGACGCCTACTCGGCCTTTGGCCCCGGCCGCCGTTTGGTGGGCTTGGCGAGCAGCGGGTCGTCGGACTGAGATTCGCTGCTGAGCGCGGTCAGCCACGACTCGTAGTCGGCGTCCCGCGGGCTCGGTACCGGCTCCGGCTTGACCTTCGCCTGCTTCGCCGCCTTGGGTGGCTTCGGCGGTTTGGCGGGCTTGGCCGGCGGCGGTGGTTTCGGCTGTGGCTGCGCCTTGGGAGGCGGGGGAGGCGGCGGTGGTGGTGGCGGTGGCGGCGGTGGCTTGGCCTTGGCGCGCGCGGTCACCCGGACGGGCGCGACCGGCGGGGGCTCGACCGGTGCCGGCGCGGACCACGGCTCGGGAGTGCGGGGCGTCCAGAGGTCGGCGGTGCTGGGTACCGAGATCGGCTCGGTGGGCTGGCTCGACCACGGCTCGGGCTGGCTCGACCACGACTCGGTCGGCTGGCTGGACCACGGTTCGGTCGGTTGGCTCGACCAGGGTTCGGGGGCCGGCCGTGCCGCGGTGACATCCGCGGCGGGCGGCCGATCGGCCGGTGGCCCTTCGGCCGCGGGGCGGGCCTGACGGACGACCGCCACCGCGACGGACGCGCCGGCGCCGGCTACCACCCCCAGCAGCGCGCCTACGTACCCCGACGTGCCCGGCCCGGCGACGAGGTACGCGGCGGCCAGGACCGCCGGACCGGCGACTCCGGACACCGCGACAGGCACTCCCTGCTCGCCCAGCCATCGGCCGTAGGCGGCCATGAGCGCGCCCACCACGGCGGCGATGCCGATGAGCATGCCGGTGGCTACCGCGGGCTCGGCCCGCGTGCCCGGAGGCAAAGCGAGAACCCCGAGTCCCTGCCCGGTGAGCGGGTCGCTCCCGGCTACCACGCCGACCGCGGAGACGAGGGCCACCGCCCATACCCACGCGATCGTCAGGTACACGTTGCCGGCCACCAGGCGTGCGCACAGCACGGCCAGCGCCGCGAAGATGCCCATCACCGTACCGAGACCCGCGGCCAGCCCGGCCTCGAGCGCTGAGTCGGTCGTCTGCGGCAGATCGGCTCCCCGGGCCGGCAGTGCCACCAGCAGCACGGTGAGGCCGCCACCCACCGCGGATGCCAGCGATACCCCGATCCACGAGCCGAAATGTGGCTGCAGGCCGTGCCGGCGAAGGCTCGATACCCCGGCTACCGCGCCGGCGATCACGCCCGCGGCCGCGATGAAGGCGGCCCACGTCAGCTGTTCCCGCCACAGGTTCTCGCTACCGGCCACGAACTGCTGGTCCCAGCGCACGACACCCAGGCCGTACGCGAAGCCGAGCTGGCCGGCACCGGCGATCGCGGTCGTCACGAGCGCGGTCAGCAGGGCTCTCGCCCAGATCCGCCCCGTATCGGCCCGGGATCCCACCACCACCCCTCCCATGCCGCGCAGGTTACGGCGCAGTGGGCTCGCCCGCCACCCGACTATCGCTCAGGTATCGACAGCCAGCCGGTAACCGCGCTTGACCACGGTCTGTACCAGGCTCGCGTCACCGAGTCCGGCGCGGAGCCGGGCGACCGCCATCTCGACGGCGTGCTCGTCGGCGCCGCGGGGGAGTTCGGACAGCAGTGCCCGGCGCGCGAGCACCCGGCCGGGTGCCCGGGCGAGCGCTCGCAGCACCGCCATCGGCGCGGGCGCCATCGGGCGCAGCTCGCCGTCGACGATGGCGGCGTACCCCCGAAGCGTGACCTCCTTGCCCGCCACCCGGACGGTGCGCGCCCGGGGCGGCAAGGCGTCGGAGATCGCGCGTACCAGTGCCCCGAGCCCGGACCGGGATGGCGCCACGACCGGGACGCCGTACCGGCGCAGCGGCGCCGCCGTCAGCGGGCTCGTACAGGCGGCCAGGATGTCCTCCCGGAGCGCGTCGAGGACCGCGTCGCGATCGTCGCCGGCGGCCCGCAGCAGCGCCTGGGTGGCCTGGGCGTTGGTGAACGCCACCGCGTCGACGAGCCGGCCGGCGACGAGGTCGACCAGCCGGCGCAGCGGTGCCGGATCCACCGGGGCGGCCCACCGGTGCACGGTCACCTCGATCACGTCGGCCCCGGCCTCCCGTAACTGCTCGCAGAGGTCGGGCAGAGGCTCGCCGTGCAGCTGTACCGCGACCGTCCGGCCGGCGAGTCCGCGCCAGCGCAGGTGGTCGACGAGATCCGTACTGTCCTCGCTCCCCGGCGCCCAGTGCTCGGCCAACCCGGCAGCGCGCAGCAGGCCGCTCGCCTTGGGGCCGGAGGCGACGAGGTACGTCCGGTCGAGCCGGCTACGCAGCGCTTCGCCCCAGCCCCAGCCCTCGGCCGCCTCGACCCAGCCGCGCAGCCCGATGCCGGTCATCGCGATCACCACGTCCGGCCAGCGGTCGAGCACGGCCTGGGTAGCCGCCCGAAGCTGGACGTCGCCGGCGAGCGGCACGGCCCGCAGCGCCGGGGCCACCACGACCCGCGCTCCCCGCCCGGCCAGGAGCGCGGTCAGCTCGTCGCGCCGCCGGTCAGCGGTGACCGCCACGGTGAAGCCGGCCAGCGCGCTGATTCCGTTCGCTCGCTCTTCGCGAAGGACTCCGCTCACGATGGGGTGGCCCGCTCACGATGAGACGGCGCGCGGCCCGATCGCGAACCGCGCGCCCCCCACCGGCTCGGCGGTACCGAGCCCTTCTCTTTCTCTGTCGAGCCACCGCGCAGGCTCGACGTTCGCCGCCGGATCCGTCCCCACGACCGGCGGCGGCCCTCCCGTCCCGTGGCCCGGTCCGCAGGACGGGTCGAGGGCCACGGCCGTCTCGCGCGACCCTGCTCGGCGCCGTGCGGCCCGGTGCCGGTGGTGCGTCGCGAGTTTCGGCATGCGGTTCAGACTGCCGGGTACCAGTTTCGACCGGGCTACCCGATTGTTTCCAGCCTGCAAAGTCCCGGTGGGGTGACACCTGGTCATACCAGCGGTATGGTGGACGGCATGACCGCCAAGGTGACTCTGTCGTTTACCGACGAAACGATCGCCGATGCCCGCCGGCTCGCCGAGCGGTCCGGCGTGTCCCTGTCGGCCTGGATCGACCAGGCCGCGCGCGAGCGTGCGCTGCGGGAGGTCTTCACGGCCCATGCGGACGCGTTGAAGCGGTCCAGCCTCGAGTTCGAAGCCGCGGCGTTGGCCGACGAGCACGAGATAGAGATGGTCGACGCGGTGCTGTTCAACGGAAGGAGTCGCCAGGAGCCCCCGCGTGCTGCGGAGAGGTGAGATCTGGCGGATCGAGGGTCATCGCGAACGCCTCGGTCTGGTCATCAGTTCCGACGTCTACAACAGCACCGATGTACCGATCGTCGTCGTCGCCGAGGTCGTCGAGCGCGAACTGCTGCGCGACTCGCCGCTGGCCGTCGAGCTCGGGGAGTACCTGATCATGCCGGACCGCATTTCGTCGCCCATGAAGAAGTGGTTCACCGAGTGCGTAGACGTGGCCGATACCGACACCATGAACCGCGTCTCCCGGGCGCTGCGGATCATCCAGGACCTCTCGGTACGATTGTGATCTGGGCCGTTTTGACCCCGGTGCCTCGCGCCGGGTATCCTTGCTGGCTGTTGTGCTCGTGCGCCCGTCGACGCGGCTGGTTCCGCCGCGACTGGCGAGGACGCCACCATCAAGACCGCCGACGAAACTAGGTAGACCTGTGCGTACGTACAGCCCGAAGCCGGGCGAGATCGAGCGTCAGTGGCACGTCATCGACGCCGCCGACGTCGTGCTGGGCCGCCTCGCGACCCACGCCGCCACGCTGCTGCGCGGCAAGCACAAGCCGACGTTCGCTCCGCACGTCGACACCGGTGACTTCGTGATCATCGTGAACGCGGGCAAGGTGGCGCTCACCGGCAACAAGCGGGAGACCAAGGTCGCGTACCGGCACTCCGGCTACCCGGGCGGTCTCAAGAAGATCGGGTACGACGAGCTGCTGACCAAGCGTCCCGAGCGGGCGATCGAGCAGGCCGTGCGAGGCATGCTCCCGCACAACAGGCTCGGCCGTAAGTTGATCAAAAAGCTGAAGGTGTACGCCGGTGCCGAGCACCCGCACGCCGCCCAGCAGCCGATGCCGTACGAGATCAAGCAGATCGCGCAGTGAGCGCGGGCGAGGGAAACACCATGACCGAGACCACCGTGCCGTCCCCAGCCGACGTTGCGCCCGCGCCCGTCGCCACTTCCGCGCCGGTCCGGACGCCCCGCGGCGACCGGCCGATCCAGACGGTCGGGAGGCGCAAGGAGGCCATCGTCCGCGTCCGGCTCCTGCCCGGCTCCGGCAAGTTCACCCTGAACGGCATGGAGCTCGACAAGTACTTCCCGAGCAAGGTGCACCAGCAGCTCATCAAGGAGCCGCTGGTGATCGCGGACAAGGTCGAGGCCGTCGACATCATCGCCAACCTGCGCGGCGGCGGCACGAGCGGCCAGGCCGGCGCACTGCGGCTCGCGGTCGCCCGGGCGCTCTGCGACCTGGATATCGACGACCGCCCGGCGCTGAAGAAGGCCGGCTTCCTCACCCGCGACGCGCGTGTCACGGAGCGGAAGAAGTACGGCCTCAAGAAGGCCCGCAAGGCGCCGCAGTACTCGAAGCGCTGACGCGGAGTTGAGCCGGCTTTTCGGCACGGACGGCGTACGGGGGCGCGCCAACGCCGATCTCACGCCCGAGTTGGCGATGGCAGTAGCCGTCGCCGCTGCCCACACCCTTGCCGAGCTGGACTCGTCGCACCGCCCGGTCGCCGTCGTCGGCCGTGATCCGCGGGCGTCCGGCGAGATGCTCGAGGCCGCCGTGGTGGCTGGGCTGGCCAGCGCGGGCGCCAACGTCGTACGGCTCGGCGTGTTACCGACGCCGGCCGTGGCGTACCTCACCGGGGAGACACGCGCCGACCTCGGCGTGATGCTGTCGGCGTCGCACAATCCGATGCCCGACAACGGCATCAAGCTGTTCGCGGTCGGCGGCCACAAGCTGCCCGATGCGGTCGAAGCCCAGGTTGAGGCTGCTGTCGCCGCGGGCATTGCCGACTGGAAGCGGCCGACCGGTGCCGGGGTCGGGCGGGTGCACGATCTGCTCGACGGGGCCGAGCACTATGTCAAGCATCTCGTCGGTACGGTCCCGCACCGGCTGGACGGCCTGCGGATCGTCGTGGACTGCGCCAACGGGGCGGCGTCCGAGGTCGCCCCGCTCGCCTACGAGCAGGCCGGCGCCGAGGTGATCGCCATCCACGCGGACGCGGACGGCCTGAACATCAATGACGGCTGCGGCTCCACGCACCTGTCCGGGCTGCGCGACGCGGTCCAGGCCCACGGTGCCGACCTCGGTATCGCCCACGACGGCGACGCCGACCGCTGCCTCGCGATCGCGGCCGACGGGTCCGAAGTGGACGGTGACCACATCATGGCGATCCTCGCGCTCGCCATGCGGGAGGCCGGCACGCTGACCCAGGACACGCTGGTGGCGACCGTGATGAGCAACCTCGGGCTGCGGCTGGCCATGCGTGACGCCGGGATCCGGCTGGTCGAGACCAAGGTCGGCGACCGGTACGTGCTCGAGGAACTGCGCGCCTCCCGCCTCGCGCTCGGTGGCGAGCAGAGCGGGCATGTGGTGCTGCCGGCGTACGCGACGACCGGCGATGGGCTGCTGACCGCGCTGCACCTCATGGCGCGCGTGGCACAGACCGGGTCGTCCCTTGCGGAGCTCGCCGCGGTCGTCACGAAGCTGCCGCAGGTACTGCTCAACGTGCCGGTCACCGATCGCACCGCGGGCTCATCGGCGCCTGCGGTGTTGGCCGCTGTTGCCGAGGTCGAGGCCGAGCTGGGCGATTCGGGCCGGGTGCTGCTGCGTCCATCAGGGACAGAGCCGCTGGTACGGGTCATGGTCGAGGCGCCGACACACGACGCGGCTCAGGCGGCCGCCGAGCGCATCGCGGCTTTGGTGCGCTCAGCCAGCTCGATCTGACGCAGACCAAACCTCAACCGAGGCCCGGGAAAACTTAACCTTGTGTCCGCCCGTTTCGGTGACGGGCCAATGATCATTCCTACCGTCCGCACCCAACAGCGGCGTACCCGTGACTA
>DASRII010000298.1:0-13566 GCA_035650075.1 Micromonosporaceae bacterium
CTCACCGCGATCGGCAACCCGCACCTGGACATTCTCGGGCACTGTACGGGTCGCAAGGTAGCGGCCTCGGCGGTCGGACTGACCGGTGACGGTGACCGCGGGCACCGGGCCGGACGCACCCGGCCGGAGAGCGACTTCGATGCCGCGACCGTGTTCGCCGCGTGCGTCGAGCTGGACAAAGCAGTCGAGATCAACTGTCGCCCGGACCGGCTCGACCCGCCCAAACGCCTGCTGCGGCTGGCCCTGGAGGCCGGCTGCCGGTTCTCCATCGATACCGACGCGCATGCTCCGGGCCAGCTCGACTGGCTGCGGTACGGGTGCGACCGGGCCGTCCAATGTGGTATCGATCCATCGATGGTGATTAACACATTGTCAGCGGACGAACTCATGACCTGGGCTGCGACACACCAGTCGACCGGCTGATCACCCCATCCCACAAACGTCGACGTGCGTATCGCTCGGACAGGCTCTAGCCTCCGCTCATGGCCAGAACCCGTACCGTCACCGGCGCTGGCGTGATTGCGACCGCCGCGCTCGTTCTCCTCTTCGGCAACCAGGCTGTCACCGAGTGGATCGCCGACCACACCAAGTCCGACTCCCTGTGGGGGTGGTTCCTCCGGCAGCTCAGTTGGCCCGCTTGGGCGGTCGGACCGCGGGACGGCTCCAATGCCGCGATGCGGGATCTGCTCGCCCAGGACCTGCGCGCAGTCCTTCTCATCGCATTCGTTGCCCTTGTCCTTGGTTTCGCCGCCAAGTCCGTCGTAGGCGGTGCCGGTGGTTTCGTCCTCGGCTGGGCCGCCCTGATCTTCGCATCGGCTCTAGCCGCGTTCATTACGGCATTTATCGTCTCGAATCCCTCGGTACTCGGTGCGTTCAACGCCGCCGCGGTCGCGTCGGCGTACGGCCTGTTCGTGGGCTGGATCGTCGGCGCGCTGACCGCCGGGGCGAAGAGCTCCGGGCCGTCGTAGCGACAAAGGAGGGGTCACGGTGATTCCATCGATGGAACCACCGTGACAACTTCCCCCGTGGCGAGGACGATGCGGGAGTGACCGCGTACGCGGAAGCACCACACGAACTTGCGCAGCGGATCGTGCCACCGCAGCGGGCCTTCCCGCGTGCGGTCGACCGACCGCGGCTGGCTGCGCTGCTGGCCGAACTGCCACAGCGCAGCCTGACCGCGCTCGTGGCCGGGCCGGGCTACGGCAAGACGACGCTCCTCGCCACGTGGGCGGCCGAGCGACACTGCGCGTGGTACACGGTCACCACCGCCGACCAGGATCCGCTCACGCTCGCGCGCGGCCTGGTCGCGGCCCTCCGGTTGCGCATTCCGGATCTGCCGCAGGAACTGGCCGACTCGCTCGACGGCATGCGCGGCCCGGGTACGACAGGCGAGCTGGGTGCGTTCGTACCGGCGCTCGCCGCCAGCCTGCACGGGCGGTTGCGGGTCGACCTGGTCCTGTTGCTCGACAACGTCGAGCTGCTGGAGGGAAGCTCCGGCGCGGTGCGGTTGCTGGCCGCCCTGTGCCACATGGCACCGGACCGGCTGCACCTGGCGCTGGCCAGCCGTACCGGCCTGCCGTTCGCGGTGGAACGGATGCACGGCGGGGTGTCCATCCTGGACGCCGACGGGCTGCGGTTCGACGCCAGCGAGATCGCCGACCTGCTCGGTTCGTTCGACGACACCACGCTGGCGCGGTACGCCGAGCCGATCCTCGAGCTGACCGGTGGCCGGCCGGCGACCGCATACCTGGTGGCCATGGCCATCGCTGACCGGCCGGCGGAGGAACAGGCGGCGGCGCTCGCGGCATTGGCCGAGCCGGACGGCATCGACGACCTGCTGGACCGGTTGCTCGAGCGGGAGGTGATGCCCCGCGCACCCGCGATCACCAAGCGGGTCATGCGGGTCGGGGCCTCGGTGGACCGCTTCGACGCCGAGCTGCTCGGCGCGCTGGGGGTGGCCGGCGCGGGCGCCTGGCTCGGCGACCCGCGGCACGCCATCTTCGTCGACCACGCACCCGGCGACCCGCAGCGGTACATCCTGAGCGAGGCGGCGCGGCGGTACGCGGTACAGCGGCTCTACGGCGACCCGGACGAGCCCGTGTTCCTGCGCCGGGAAGCGGCCGCGTGGTACCTCGACCGGGCCGAGGCCGCCGAGGCGCTGCAGTTGCTGGTACCGCTGCGGGACAGTGGGACAATCGCCAAGCTGCTCGGCGCGTACGGCCCGGCTCTCCTGGCCGCCGGTCACGTCTCGCTCGTGCTGGCCGCGGCGGCGGCGGTACGCACCGAGGACCGATCGAGTGATCTCGATCTGCTCGAGGGCGAGGCGCACCAGATCCGTGGCGACTGGGACCGCGCGGTGGCCTGCCTGAGCCGGCTCGTTCCGGCTACCGGCCCGGTGCCCGTGGCGGTGGCGTGGCGGCTCGGGCTCATCCATCACATGCGCGGCGAGTTGCGGCTCGCGCTGGACCTGTACCGCCGCGGGCTGGCTCATCCGGACGGCGGAGCCCCGCGCGACCAAGCACTCGCCGCCGCCTGGGCGGCCGCCGCGGCCTGGCTCTGCGGCGAGGTTCCGGAGAGCCGGGCGCTGACCGTGCGCGCCGCGACTCTCGCCGAACGCAGTGACGACCACACCGCGGCCGCCGCCGCACACACCGCGCAGGCCATGCTCGCCGCGATGGACGGTGACCGCAGCGCCAACGACCGGCACTACCTGCTGGCCCTCGACCACGCGCGACGGGCCGGGGACGTGCTGCACGTCATCCGCATCCGATCCAACCGGGGCTCCCGGTTCCTGGAGGAGGGCCAGTACGGCGAGGCGTACGCCGAACTGGAAACCGCGGTACGCCTGTCGGAGCTGGCCGACTTCCCGACGCTGCGCGGGCTCGCGCTCGTCAACCGGGCCGAGGTCAAACGCCGCCTCGGCCAGCTCGACGAGGCCGCCCGCGACCTGACCACCGCCCTCGCCGAGCAACGGCACCTGGGTTCCCGCCTCGCCAGCTACCCGCTCGTCGTACTCGGTGACGTACACCTCGACCAAGGCAACACGGCCCAGGCGCAGGCGTGCTTCGAGGAGGCGGTACGCCTTGCCGAGTCAGCCGGCGACCTGCAGGCACTCGTACCCGCGCTCGCCGGTCTGGCAACGGCGACCGACGACCTGGCCGAGGCGACCCGGTTGGCCGCCCACGCGGTCGATGTCGCGCCCGCGCTCGGCCAGACCCGGGCGCTGCTGGCGGTCGCGAAGGTGGCCGTGCGTCGCGGCGACCGCGCGCTCGCGGCGTCGGTGACCGAGGCAACGGCGCTGGCGGCCCGCGCCCGGCGCGACCGCGCGCACCTCGCGGACGCCCTCATGATTCGCGCCGAGCTGGCGACGGACCACACCACCCGCCGGCATGCGCTGGAGGAGGCGGAGGCGCTGTGGGCCACGCTCGACTGCCCGATCGGACTGGCCCGGGCCCGCATCGCGCTGGCCCGGCTGCTCGACCAGGAGCCAGCCCGCCGGCTGCTCGCCGCGACTGCTGTCCAATGTAGACGGATGGGCGCCCGTACGCTGGCGAGCGAAGCGGCGGACGCGCTCGCCGCCCTGGCCGACGCACCGCCGGCCGCGGTGGGTATCCGTACGCTGGGCGGGTTCGCGGTCACCCGGCAGGGCCGGCCGGTCGCGCACGACGAGTGGCCGTCGCCGGAAGCCGGTGAGCTGCTGAAGCTTCTGGTGGCCCAGCGCGGAACGCCGGTACCGGTGGAAGAGCTCGGGCACCCCGACGCGGTCGCACGGCTCGCCGCGAGCCTCCGTGCTGTCTTCGACCCTCGAGGGTCGTACGCCCTCGACCACTACATCGCCGATGGCGAGGGGACGCTGCGGCTCCAGCTGTCCCATGTGGACATCGATGTGGAAACCTTCCTCGCCGAGGCGCGGGCCACGTTGACCCGCGGGACGGGCGACACCGAGGAACTGTCCCGGGTCGAGGCGCGGTACACCGGTGACTTCTGCGCCGAGGACCTCGATGCGCAATGGGCCACTCCGCTGCGGATCGAAGCGCGCGGAGTCTACGTGTCGGTGGTGCGCGCGCTGGCCGACGCGTACACCGCGGCCGGCGACCCGGAGGCGACCGCCCGGTGCCTGCTGCGGTTGCTGGCCCAGGACCCGTACGACGAACCGGCGCACCTCGCCCTCGTCCGCGCGCTGGACAGCGCGGGCCGCTACGGCGAGGCGGGCCGGATGTACCGCGGGTACTCCGCCCGGATGGCCGAACTCGGCGTAGAACCCGCGGCGTATCCATCCGTCGACGGTTAACCGATGCAGTACGTCCGGACCTCGAACGCGCCGAGCGGCTTGCGGGTCGAGGTCGCGGTGAACGCGATCGCGTCGGCCTCGGTGGCGAAGTACACCGCCACGTAGCTGTGCGGGCCAGCCGACGCCGCGAGCGCCGATCGGGCGCCGTCGTCGCAGTCGACCGACGCCACCGACGTGCGATAGCCCATCTCCGCCGCCGCGGCCACCGCGCGGCCCAACGCGAGAGGGTCACCGGTGCTGTCCGTCGCGAGGGCCACGGCCCACGCCGTACCGCCGGCCGTGAGGGGGGCGACCGCGACCGGTCGTCCTTCCCGCGGCTTGCAGTCCGTGGCGAACACGCACAGCCGGTCGTGCAGGCCGCCCCAGACCCGGTCGACCGCCGCCGCGCCGCTTCCCGACACCAGCAGCAGCGCCGAGCCGTACCTGATAACCACCTCGGTCCGGGTCGGCGGCAAGGCGCCCTCGGCGTTCCGGGTGTACCTGGTCGTCACCCGCAGCGCCGCCCCGCCGAACTTCAGCTCCTCGCTGTCCTTCCGCCAGCTCAACCCATGGTCGGTCGCGGTCTCGCAGCGGACGGCCTCGGCCCGGTAGTCGTCGAAGGCCCGGCTCGCCAGCAGCCCGGTCTCGTATAGGAAGAGGGTGACCTCGCCGCCCTGGGTGTCCCGCAGCGACGAGGCCGCGACGACCGCGCCGTCGCTGGCCGGTGCGCTGCCGCCCGGGCACTGCCGGCCCT
This sequence comes from Micromonosporaceae bacterium, assembly GCA_035650075.1. Classification (GTDB taxonomy): domain Bacteria; phylum Actinomycetota; class Actinomycetes; order Mycobacteriales; family Micromonosporaceae; genus DASSUC01. The sequence goes on from DASRII010000298.1 coordinate 5,025, forward strand.
GGCTGCGCCGGTCGATCGGCCGGCGACCCTCGGCCGGGAGGAAGCCGGCCGGAATCATCATGCCGATCGCCTCGCGACGGGACCCGGCCGACGGTGCGTACGAGCGGTCGGTCACCGTCGGCGAGGCGCCCACCGGAGGGGCGGGATCGTGGACCGACCGCAACGGCCGGATCATCGTGTAACCGGCACCGACCGCGAGCACCACGGCCAGGCTCGCGAACAACGCACGCGCCGTCTGCCGCCGCCGGCGTCCGCGCGCCACGATCTCTTCGGCCGGAGGTACCGGTACGAACATCGTGACTTTGTTGCGCAGTACGCCGAACTGCTCGTCGAGCGCGTCGTCGTGTTCGTCGTGGAATTCAGGCACTGGCGCACACCTCCCACCGCGTCGCCTCGGCCCGGTCCGGCGGCGCGCGATCCGGCGCCGAGGGACCACGCCGGGCGACACCGTAGCCGTCCTCGCTCGTCAGCAACCCGGCGAGGGCGTCGCGACCTCGGGACAGCCGCGATCGCACGGTGCCGCTCGCGACACCGTCGAGAGACGCGATCTCGGCGACCGAGAAGCCGCCGAGATAGTGCAACACGAGTGCCCGACGCTGGGCCTCCGGCAGTTGGCGGAGCGCGGCCACGAGGTCGGCGTTCATCCCGTCCGGCTCCGGCCCGGGCGAGGGTGGCCCGTGCCGCCGCCACGACGCGGCCGCTGTCTTGGCGCGCCGCCACCGGCTGACCGCGACCCGGTACGCCACCCGGCAGACCCAGGCACGCGGCTCGTCGTACTCCGCGACCTTCTGCCACCGCGTCCACGCCCGGATGAACGCCTCCTGGGCCGACTCCTGGGCCTCGGTCAGATCACCGGTGTACGCGTACAGCTGGGCGACCACGCTCCGGTAGGTGGACCGGTAGAACTCGGCGAACGCAGCGTCGTCCGTCATCGGCCCTCCAGTCGCCCGGCCCAGCTTTTCCCTATACACGCACCGACCCACCGCGACGTTGCGGTCAGTTTTGGATTACCGTCAATGCCCCTGCGATCATCCAGCCGAGGCCGACCGCCGCACCGATCACGACCACCCAGAACGTGGTCCAACCCAGCCACCGCGCGCCGTACCGCTTCGGCTCCGGCGCGTTCGTCCAGGCGAAGTCTTCCAGTCCCATCGTTACCCCCGCTCGACACGTTGATGCCTTACAGACGCGCGTACCGCCGTTGCCGTTGCATGGCCGAACGGCTGATTCGCTCCCCGTAAACTCATACATTTGGATGTCATCACTCTCACGGCCGACCAGTTCGACGGTCTGGCACGGAGCTACGGCGATCCTTCCGCGATCGCGGTCCTGTGCAGTGGTCAGCTGAGCCGGCGCCTCGTGCTCATCCGTGAGGTCGTCCGGCGGGCGGTAGAGGCTGGTCAGCAGGCGGTCGGGTTGGCCGCGGCGGCGCTCGCCGTACTAGCCGAGGTGGACGCCCGCCACCCGGAGGCACTACGAGACGTACTGGCGCACCCGCACCTCGGGACCTGGGCCGCCACCTGCCTGCGATCGTTGTCCGAGGCCGGCGACGCGGCCGTCGGGGAGGTCGGACAGCTGGGTTCCTTCGCCGCCGCGTCGGCCGTGCGGGCGGGTGTTCCATTCAGCCTGACCATCCCGTCCCGGGGCGGCGATGTCTACCTGCCGACGCTGGGTGCCGCCGTCGAGATCGGAGACGGCCTGGCGCGGGTACACGGCGACGGTGACTCCCTGGTCATCGTGGGCACGACGCGGACGGTGGCGGTCGAGGCGCCATTCGACGAGGAAGGTCGCCATTGGGCGCCGGTACGGGTGCTCTCGGTGGAGGCGGATGGCCTGGTCTTCACCGTGGCCGTGGAGGACCTGGACCCGTACCGGGACTGCTACTCGTGGCGACCGTCCGACCGGTTGGCCACGGCGGACGTCGACCGGCTGCGCCGACTGCTCGCGGACGCGTGGCGCCTGCTCGTTCGCGACCATCCAGAGCACGCCGGCGGTATGCGATCCGCACTGCGATCGGTGGTGCCTTTGCTGCCCACGAACCCGGGTGGCCAGGTCAGTGCGGCATCGCGAGCCACGTTCGGCTCACTCGCGCTGTCGGTGCCCGGCGATCCGGCCACGTTGGCGATGCTGCTCATTCACGAGTTCCAGCACGTGAAACTGGGAGGGCTGCTCGACCTCGTCGACCTGTACCGGCGCGGGGGTGACGCCCGGCATTTCGCACCCTGGCGGGCCGATCCGCGACCGATCGGCGGCTTGCTGCAGGGCGTGTACGCGTTTGTCGGTGTGACCGACTTCTGGCGTCGCCATCGGTCGACGGCCATCGGAGCGGAACTGCGGACGGCGGAGTTCGAGTTCGCCCTTCGCCGCAGGCAGACCACCCGCGCCCTCGAGGAGCTCGCGGCGTCCGGTGAGCTGACGGCGGTGGGCTCCCGGTTCGTGTCACACCTGTACCAGACCCTACGAAGCTGGCGGTCCGAAGCGGTACCGCGTGAGGTGGAGGCCGCCGCCCACGACACCGCGACGGTCGATGCCGTCTACTGGCGACTGACCCATCGGGTACCGCACCCCGAAGACGTGGGCCGGTTGGCCGACGCGTGGCACCGGGGTCGACGGTGCCCGGAGCCCGGCAACGCCGTGTCCGGGTCGACGGTCGACGATCGCGGCGCACCCCGGTCGCTGCTGGCCAGGCTGATCCGGTCTCAGGTCACGGGGGCTGGCCCGCCGGTCGCGGCGAGCCGGGCCGACCGGTCGTACCTGTCCGGCGACTACGATGCGGCCCGCCGGGGCTACTTGGAAGAAATCCAGCGCGAAGGCGCACCGGACGCGTGGGCCGGCCTCGCCGTGACCACGCACCGGCTGGGCCGGCCCGGCGCACGCGCGCTGGCCACCCGACCGGAGCTCGCCCAGGCCGTGGTGGCGCGGTTGGCGAGCTACGCGCCGCCGGACCTGGTGGCCGAGTGGATCGAATCGGCGATACCGCCGTGATCCCGATCAGGTCGGTGGCGGTTCGATGTCGCTGTTGATCCGCTCACCCTTGCGTACGGCAGCCGTGTTGGGATGTTCCTCGCCCAGGACTCGACGGAAAGCCTGGGCGACGTTGTCCAGCCGGGTCAGCGCGTCCTGACCGACCCGGGTGTCCCGCTGGCTGATGGCCAGGTTCGCCTCTGCCGCCAAGACCGTGGGGTGCTCCTCGCCGAGCTGTGCCCGTAGCTGCTCGTAGCTCGTTTCGTCCAACTGCCGGGCTCGATTCAGCTCCCCGATCGCGTGGCACAGGTTGCCGAGGTTCATGTGGCTCGTGAGCGTGTACGGGTGGTACTCGCCGAGAATCTCGATGAACCGGTCGGCCGTCTCCTCCGCCAGAACGCGAGCCTTGTCGAAGTCACCGGCGCGCATGAGGAAGATCGCCATGTCGTTGGCCGCCGCCAGAGTCACCGGATGCAGCTCACCGTTGATCGTGCGCGAGTGAGTGATCACGTCCTCGGCCCGCGACCGGGCCTCGTCGTGGCGGCCGAGCGCGGACAGCACACAGGCGAGTTCGAGGGCACACAACACGGTGTCCGGGTGGTGACCACCGCGAACCTTCTCGTACCGCTGAAGGGTGTCCGCCGTCAGGGTCCGCGACGTCTCCAGCTCGCCGAGCCGCCGCAGCGTGACAGCGAGGCTCTTCGCGGTCTGGAGGGTCAGCGTGTGGTCGTCCCCGAACTTCACGGCGCATGACCGCATCGTGTCCGAGAGCAGTTCCCGCGAACGGGCGAAGTCGCCCATCTCCCGCAGGTCACGGCCCCAGCTGTTGGCGGAGTGGAGCGTCCAGAGGTGCTCGCCGCCGAGCACCTTCGAACGCCGTCGCAACGTCTCCTCGTCGAGCCGGGCGGCGCCGGCGAAGTCGCCGACCAGCCTGAATGTGATGGCGAGGTTGTGCTGGGCCATCAGGGTCCTGGAGTGGTCGTCGCCGAAGGCTCGCTGCCACCGGGTGAGCGTCGGCTCGTCGAGGTCGCGCGCTTCGCGGTACCGGCCGAGGCCACGCAGGTCGCCGGCCATTCCACCGGCCGCCATCAGCGTGTACGCGTGATCCTCACCGAATGCCGGCTTCCGCAGGAACTTGGTGTGCACGTCCTGGTCGACGTCGAACGCCTCCCGGTTCTGGCCCTGGGCCCGCAACGTGTTGGCCAGCTCGAACCGCAGCCGCAGAACCAGCGTGTCGTCGGCGGCGAAGGTGGTCGACCAGACGTCCAGCGCCCGGTCGGCCAACTCCTGGCTCCCGGTCAGGTCGCCCCGCAGGCGCAGGTACCGCACGACGTCAACGACGAGTTGCCGCACCTCGTCCGACTGGGAGGCCAGGGCCTCGGCAGGCTCGAGGTGCCGCCGGAGGTCCTCGTAGCTCGACCAGCTGTCCCGGTCATCGGCGTCCGGGCGGTTAGCCGCCAGAGTTTCGAGCACGTGCACGCGGCTCTCCCGCCTCGCTTCCGAGTCCAACTCGTTCCTCACAACACTTTGTACCAAATTGTGGACTCTTATAGTGTTTGTAGCTGGATCGACCCGGGCTAGGCCGTACCGGCCGATGTCCCGGGTGAGCGAACCGTGCAGGAGAGGATCTCGCAAAGCTGGATCGAAGTCCACCAATAGGTTGATCATCCGAGGGCTGGAGAGCCAGGAGATCGGGATCGGCTCGGGTGCGAAGAACGCGCACAGCTCGAGGAGCTTGGCCGCGGCGCGACTATGCTGTCGCAGCCCCTCGAGCGACAAGCGCCAGGTGGCGGCAGCGGTGTGCGGGTAGCCCGGGGGCGGCTGCTGATCGAGGACCTGGGGCAGGTTCCGGACCAGTTGCTCGAGGAACGCCGTCGCCGGCATCGCCGTCGTGGCGAGGTACGCGGCCGCGGTCTCCATGACCAGTGGCAGGTCCCCGAGCTTCTCGGCCACGGCTTCCGCATCCGCCAGAGACAGGGCCGGGACCTTGCGGGAGAGCAGCTCGATGCTCTCGGCTCTGTTGAATACACCAACCTCGATGTTCACCCCCGCCTGGGTCCACGCGGCGGCGTTCCGGGACGTGATGATCACGTGGCCGGTACCTTGCGGCAAGAACTCCGCGAGCTCCGACTTGTCACCGGCGTTGTCGAACACGATCAGCCAGCGGTCCTCGGTACGCTGTCGCAGCTCTTCTAGCACAACTTCCATCTGTTGGGTGGTGTTCTCGCCGGTCGGCAGGCCGAGCCGGAGTGCGAGTTCGGCCAGGCGGGTCCGGATCAACGGCGTCTGGTCGGCGGTGATCCACCAGACGATGTCGTAGTCCGCGGCCATGCGATGGGCGTACTCGAGCGCGATCTGGGTTTTGCCTATCCCACCCAACCCGGAGAGCGCGACCGGGGCGGCTGTGCCGCTGCGCGACAGCTCGCCCCGCAGGGACTCCAGAATCGCGTCCCTTCCGGTAAAGGTCGGGTTCCGGTTCGGCACGTTGGAGATTCGCGGCGGGGTAGCGGGAAACCGCGGCCTCGGTGGGGACGCGCCGGGACCGTCCCCGTGCGCCGGGATGTTGGGCAGATCCAGCGCGTCCAGCAGAGCTCCGCGCGCGCGGGCAGCGGAAGGCCGGGTGACATCGACGACGTTGCGCAGGTCGTACGAGGGCGGGAGCGGCGAGCCGTCCACGCGCACCGGAACGAGGAAACGCCCGGGACCGACCTGGTCCCGGCTCAGTCCCCGGCGCCAGACCCGGGCCGCATCCCGCGACCGCAGATAGTCCTGCGACAGGAGTACGAGCATGCGGTCCGCCTCGTCGATCGCCTCGACCGACGCCGACACGGTCCGCAGCGTGCCCGGCTGCCCGACGTCCGCGAGCTGCGCCTCGATCCACTCGGCCCACATCCGGTCCCTGGCCGCGTAGCTGATGACGAGCCTGATCGGCGTCACCGGCGACCGGCGCTCGAACTCCGCCAACCACCGCTGGCGGGATGCCTCCGGCATGGGCGGCAGCTCGCATGGCGTGCCCGTGATCACGCCGGCGAGCCGCTCGTACGCCGCGAGCAGCGAGCCCTCCTGACGGGCCCGGTCCCCGAACGTCGCCAGGATCTCCTCGTACGCGTAGAAGACCTTGTGCGGAATCTCGACGGATCCCCAGTACTTCTCGACGTCATCGTGGCCCAACGCCCTGACAAAGGTCTCGAGGCGTTGCCGGGCGTACCCGCGGCTGCGATCGAGCTTGCCCAGCTCACCGTCTTCCACCCGCATCGGCACCGGGAACACCTGGATCGGCTCCCGTCGCTGGTTGCGGATCGAGCGCGCGACGGCTACCGCGCCGTCGATGCTCTGCGTGCTCATCGTGAAGCACACCACGACGACGTCCGGCAACTGCAGCGTGCAGATGCCGGCCGTGTCCGACAGGCCGGTCCGGCTGTCGATCAGCACCCAGTCGTACTGCCGGCGCATTTCCCTCCGCAGCGCCTCGAGCAGTGGTGCGCCGCCGAGCCGGCGATACAGCACATCCCAGTCGAACGTGCTGACGACCTCGGAGTACGCCGGAGTCTGGCGGCCGGCCGGCACCAGGTCGATCGCGCCCTGACCCGGAAACTCGTACTCCAGCGACGTGGCGAAGCGCTGTATGTCGGCGGCGCGATCGATCTCGGCCTGCTGGATCTCCTGGTCCTCGCTGGGCCGCGTGACCGTCGCGGCGTACTCGCGGACCATGTCGATCACGCCGGGCGAGTCGCGCAGGTCCTTGTCCACGGTCAGGAACGGATGGAAGTACCGGTGCAGCCCGGGGGACTCGAGATCCCAGTCGACAGTGAGGACCCGCTGGCCCGAGCTGGCCAGGATCCAGGCGAGGTTGGCCAGGGCCATAGTGCGCCCGGTCCCGCCTTTGAACGAGTAGAACGTGACGATGCGGCCGAGCGACTGCTCGCGATCAGCGATGTTCATGGGGTATCCGTTTCGTACCGGAGGATGGGGCGCTCACGGCGGGCCGAAACTCCCGGCGAAGACTCGTTCGGCGGCGGACCGGGCTGGCTCGGTGACAAGGTCTGGACGGTTGGCGGTCGATCGAACGCGTTGGGGACGGACGTCAGGTCCGGCCGATCGGTCAGGGGTGGGATGTGGTGCTCGGCGGCCGTCTCCTTGATCCGGATAGCCACCGCCGTGACGAACTCGAGATAGGCGTCGTGGTGCTTGGTCTCACGCATGCGTACCAACTGGCGTGCGCCGTACTCGGTGTACGCGTGGCCGAACGACGAATCGCTCCGGTGGATGTCATCGAGATGGCGCGGCACCGCCGCAGCCACCCACCACAACGGAATCATGGCCGGTGCCCGGCGCCGACTGTGCTGCTCGTATGCCGCTATGCGCCAGGCGAACAATGACCATTCCTTTCCGCAGTAGATGCTGCGGAAATACCTGGGCGAATACAGTGGGACGAACGTTCGGGCGGTCGCGACCGCGTCGACGAGGTCCGGCGGCCACGTCGAACCGACCCGGATGCTCTCGGCGTCGCGGAAACCCACCGGCCGCTGCCTCTCCTCGCCGACCTGAACGCGCAGTTCGGCGGAGAGGTCCCGGTAGAGCTGGGCGACGTACTGGTCGTCGTCGCCGTGGGCGTAGCTCAAGAAGAAATACAGCACCGCCCCTCCCCGACGCCGACGACGCTCAGTATAGGTAGCGGTCACCACGGGAACCGTCACGGTCCCTTGAGAAGTGGACGTTTGGCGGGTGGGTCGGAAAGCGGTCGTCGGTATACTCGCCCGAACCGGAAGATGTGGTTCTGCGCCTTTTCCAGGGCGGCGGCGAGATCCGCATCGAATGATTCGGGGGTCCCTATTTCGGCCCGGAACATTGGATCTTGTCTATCAGCGTAATTCGGGAACGCGTCGAGGACGCCGGCCGTCAGCTGGACGCGCCGCTGGACGGTTTCGGCGTCGTCGTCGCTGGACGGCACCAGTATCGCCACCGTGAACTCGCGGCGGCCATTGAGGTCGACCAGTGTCCGCCGGTGCTCCTCCAGCAGGACCACCCACGCATCCACGAGCAACACGATGATCGCGTTGTGTCGATCAACCAGATCGAGATGATCGACAACGGCGGCGAAATCCACGATGTCGGACCCGAACAGCCGCTCGGCCGCAACCTGGCGCGCGTGCGCGACCAGCGGCTCGGCCAGCACTGATCGATAGGGGGCCCAGTCCCGCCGATTGTCGCCGTAGAAGCTGACGTCCTGCCGCAGTGCGCCCATCTCGTCGCGGGTTCCCGCGGCCACCACGAACTGGACCCGGGCGCTCTGGTGCCAATCCGGATAGTCGAACCCGCTCGCGACCGAGCGAAGGTTGAAGCCGGGGCTGGGCGGTGGGATCTCGTACGCGTTCGCCGCGGTCACGATCCGCCGGGCCAGTGACCTCACGAAGTCCCGATAGGAGCTCCGTAAGCGACGGAGCCTGATCAGTTGGCTGACACCCTCGGGTGTCGGCGGCTCCGGTCCCGCGCCGAGGCGCTCGGTGACCCCCACCGGTCTCGCCAGCGGGTCGGTGTACGCCCAGACGATCGGGATGAGCACCTCGGGCTCGGTACC
>DASRII010000299.1:0-31625 GCA_035650075.1 Micromonosporaceae bacterium
AAACTTCGCCGCGTCCTCATCGCCGCCCAATATCTACCCGAGGTGGCCGATCAACCTACCCCCGAGGAAATCCGCGCAGTCCGCCTAGCCTGGGCACACGCAGCCGCCTAACCGCGAAACACGAGGCCTCACGCATACCTATGATTCTAGTACACCTGTACGACAAGAGGGGGGCTCAGGAGAGCCCGCACTCTCCCCACGGTTGCCAGGCGCGGTCCTGGAACAGCCGCAGGGCGGCGCGGATGTTGTCGTCGGCGTGCAGCGCCGCGTCGATCTTCTGGCGGTTGTTGTCGCCCGGTAGGTAGAACGGCAGCGTGCTGGGCTGGTTGAACTGGAACACCCCGAAGTCGAGAGTCCCGTCCCCGTTGGGACCGCCGACCGCGATCGGGTCCAGTCTCGACTCACACGTCGCGACCCGGATCGCTTTGTCCTGCAGGTTGTCCGGCCAGATGGCTCGGATCCGGTCGGCGACCGCGGCCGGGCAGCTCACCCCCAGACCCTCGTCCGGTGCGGCCAGTTGGTCGCGGGTCGCCGGGCCGACGATTCCGTCGACCGCGAGTCGGTTGCGGCCCTGGAACGCGAACACCCGCATCCGCGTCGCCGGTCCGAAGGCGCCGTCGACGGTGAGCTGGTTGCCGCAGTTGAGGCCGAGTTCGTTCAGCCGCCGCTGGAGCCTTCGTACGCAGTCGCCGGAGTCGCCGATCTGCAGGGTCTGATCGCATAGCGTCACAGCCGCGGAGGCTGGACTCGCCGGTACCAGCGGCACCAAGACTGCCAGCGGAGCCAGGACTGCCAGCGCCAACAGGACAATGCGGGAGCGTCGCACGACCGCCTCCTCTGGTAGGGAAATCTGCGAGACCACAATGCGGCCGTGTGGCACGCGCCGGCGCACGCGGACGGTCATACGTCAGGCGTCGAGGAGGCGGAGCTTGGCGGTGACCTGCTCGGCGTCCGGGTGGCTCAGCGCGTCGAGAATGCGCAAGGCCTTCAGCCACGCTTCCCGGGCCAACTCGGTGCGGCCGGCGGCGCGGTAGCTGTCGCCGAGATGGGTCAGCGCGATGGCCTCGTAGCCACCGCTGGTGTCGCGCACCAGCTCGGCGGACTGCCGGTAGTAGCGCGCGGCCTCCTCGTACTCGCCGAGTTGGTGGTACGCGTAGCCGAGGCTGTCGAGGGTCTGTCCGGTGCCCTGCCGGTCGCCTGACTCCTGGTGCAGCTCGACCGCCTGCTCGCAGTACGCGATGGCTTCCTGGTAGTGGCCGAGCGTGGCGTGGAACCAGCCGATCGTGTTCATGGCATAGGGGAATCCGGGTCGGTGCCCCGTCGCCCGGTAGAGCTCGAGGGCCTGCTCGGCGTGGCGCAACCCGTCGGCGTACGCGGCCCGGCGCTCACACACCGTCGTCAGGCGCATGTGCACGTGGGCCTGACCACGCTGGTCGCCCAGGTCGTCGTACAGCGCGAGGGCGTGACCGAAGTACGTCTGCGCCAGGTCGTAGTCGCCGAGGCACGACTGCGCGGTGCCCAGGCCGATGTACGCCTGCGCCTGCCCGACGCGATCCGCGGCGCGGCCGGCGGCGGCGAGCGCCGACTGCTGGGTGCTTTCCCAGTCGAGCCAGTGGCACCGCCGGTGGAAGTAGGTGGCGATGGTCGATGCGAGTTGCCACGGGTACGTGCTCGGTTCGCCCTCGGCGGCCTGCTCGACCGCGGCGACGAGCACCCGGTGTTCGGCGGTGAACCACGCCAGCGCCTCGTCTTGGTCGACGAGGGCCTCGATCGTCACCCGCGCGCCGGGTGGCATCAGACCGACCCGGTACCGGTGCGAGTAGAGCAGATCGGCCGCGGCGCTGGCGGTGTGCAGGTAGTGATCGAGCGTCCGGCGTACCGCTGCGCGCCGCTCGTCGGCGGAGTCCAGGGTCTGGACCAGCTCGACCGCGTACGCCCGCAGCAGGTCGTGCATCGCGTACCGGCCCGGCTGGGGTTCGGCGACCAGGTGAGCGTCGGTCAGCTCGGCAAGCTGTGGGCGTACCTGGGCGACCGGAAGACCGGTGAGGCTGGCGGTGGCGGCCAGCGAGATGTCCGGACCGGGATGCAGTCCGAGCAGCCGGAACAGGCGCGCCGCCACACCGGTCAGCCGTTGGTACGACCACGAGAACACCGTGCGTACGTCACTGGCGGCGTCGGACCCGGCGAGCGCTTCGAGCGTGCCCTGGGCGCGGGACAGCTCGGCGGACAGGCTCGCCAGCGGGAACGTCGGGTTCACCGTGGCCCGCGCGGCGACCACGGCCAGCGCCAGCGGGAGCCGGGCGCACCGGGTCGCGATCTCCGCTACGGCCGGCTCCTCACGGGCGACGCGGTCGGCGCCGAGGCGGGACACGATGAGGTCGCGCGCTTCGACGTCGGAGAGCAGATCGAGGGTGATGGGTACGGCGCCCTCGGACGCCACGAGGCTAACCAACCGGCTGCGGCTGGTCACCAGCACCAGACAGCCAGGCCCGCCGGGCAGTAACGGGCGGACCTGCTCGGCGTTTGCCGCGTTATCGAGTACCACCAGCAGCCGCCGCCCGACGACGAGGCTGCGATAGAGCGCCGCCTGCGCGTGCAGGGTCGACGGGATCCGCTCGGGCGGGATGCCGAACGCGTCCAGGAACCCGCGTACCGCCTCCGCCGGACTCATCACCGAACCCTCCGGATCGAATCCCCGGAGGTTCACGTGGAGCTGCCCGTCCGGAAACAGATCCGCGACCCGGTGTGCCCAATGCACGGCCAGGGCGGTCTTGCCGATGCCAGCGGTACCGGTCACCGCCGAAATCACTATCGCAGTCGGTTGGTGCTGCTGGCCGGACACGAGCTTGTCGAGCTTGGCCAGCTCGTCGCTGCGGCCGACGAAGCCGTTGATGTCGGGTGGCAGCTGTGCGGGAGCCGGCGGCCCCGGGGTGGCGGTCACGGTGCGGCGCGGCGGGGGTACCTCCAGAGCCGGGTCGCCCAAGAGGATCGCCCGTTCCAGCTCGCGCAGTGCGGTCCCCGGCTCCACGCCGAAGTCGTCCGCGAGGGTCTGCCGGACGCGCCGGTAGACAGCGAGCGCGTCGGTGGTCCGCCCACCTCGGTACAGCGCGAGCATCAACTGGCCCGCCAGTCGTTCGCGACCCGGGTGGTCGGCCACCGCACTGGCGAGTTCCGGCACGATCCGGGAGTGGTTGGCGCACTCCAGTTCGGCGTCGAACATGTCCTCCAGCGCGGACATACGTCGCTCGGAAAGGTGAGTGCGGGCCGCGTCCGCGAAGTGCGCCCGGACCCCGGAGAGGGCGTCGCCCAGCCAGAGGTCCAACGCGCGGCGCAGGATCCGCACCACCGAGTCCGGCGCTGCCTCCGCACTTGCCTGGGTGCGCAGGGATGTGAAGAGAGCGAGGTCGAGCTGGCCGTCGGCGATCCGCAGCCGGTAGCCGGCGGGCTGGTGGTCGAGTACGACCAGCGACCGTGAACCGTCCACAAGGGACCGACGCAGCTCGGACACCATGTTCTTGATCTGCGTACTCGCGGTTCGCGGCGTAGCTTCGCCCCACATCGCGTACACGATCGCTTCGGCGGACAGGACCCGGTCGACGTTCAGGAGCAGCAGGGCGAGCAGGTCCACCTGCTGGCGTCGGCGAAACACCACCGTCCCGTGGGTCGTCGCTACCTGCACCGGTCCGAGGACGCGAAAACGACACTGATCGAGGTCGGCGGCCATCGATGCGAGCGTAGCCGGGCCGGCGATCGAACGGGTGCCGAGTGCGTGCTCGCCCGGTGACTCGACGCATGCCATCCGCGTATCGCCGAGATGGACCGTGGTTCCCGCAGGGAATGCCGGATGAAAGGAGAAACACGATGACACGTCTTCGGCGGTTGATCGCGAGGCCGTTGCTCATCATCCCCGGGCTGGCCACGGTGTTCACGCTCTTCCTGGTAGCGCTGCCACAACCTGCCTTTGCGGGGGACAGCGCAGGGTTCTACGTCGTGGAGCAGGGCGCCAGTGGCCCCAATGTGAGGGCGATCCAGTGGTTACTGCATCACCGTGGCCACGACATCGCCATCGACGGCGAGTTCGGACCGGCGACCACAACCGCGGTGACGATCTTCCAGCGCCACCACGGCCTGGCGGCGGACGGCCTCGTCGGACCCCAGACCTGGTCGGAACTGGTGGTCCCGCTGGAGCCGGGGATGAGCAGCGATGCCGTCCGGGCCGCCAAGGTCTTGCTGAACAAGCACAACAGCGACTTCGTGGTCGGCCCGAACTTCACCCAGGCGATGGCCGACCGGGTCAGCCAGCTCAAGAGAGTCTGGGGATTCCCCGGTGACGACCCCGCGATCGGTCTGCCGTTCTGGAAGAACCTGGTGGGCCGCAGCGGCCTGCGCGGTTTCGACCTGCCGGTCCCGCAGACCTCGGTCCGCCGCATCGATCTCGACAATCCGCACCACGACTACCCGGCCATCGACATCATGGTCAGGTTCGTGCCCGCCTACGCCGCCATGCGAGGGACCATCGAGCACTATTCATCCAACACGTGCGGCATTGGGATCAAGCTCATGTTCGGGAGCGAGCCGCACATCCTCTACTGCCACCTGAACTCCCGTTCGGTCGGTAATGGAGTGACCGTGGCGGCCGGTACTCAGATCGGCATCACCGGGGAGACCGGCAACGCGGCCGGGAACCCACATCTGCATTTCGAGATCCGCGGCACCTCGGATTCGCAACGATGGTGTCCCCAACAGTGGCTGCTAGCGGTGTACGACCATCGCGACCCGCCACCGTTGACCAGCCTCGCGATGAGTGGCTGTTTCTGATTCATCGGTACCTGATCGACACGCGAGAGATCGCGTGTCGATCAGATATCGGTACATCTGCAGACGTTGACACGATGGAAACCTGTGGGCAGAGTATCTGGGAGCGCTCCCAATCGTCTCGGACGAGAGGAACCCCACCGTGATCAACCTTTTGCGCCGCAGGCACCGGAGGGCCACGCTGGCCGCCGGCGCGGTGGTAGTGCTGGTCGTGGCCGGCACACTCACCTTCCTAGGCACGGCCCAAGCCCAAGCGGACGTCGAGCACATCGTCAACGGCACGTTCGACGACGGGCCGGGGCCCTGGTTCTCGTATCCGAACTCACCGCAGGGAGTGGACGGTCAGCTCTGCGCCGACGTGCCGGGCGGTCTCGCGAACCTGTTCGACGCGGGCGTCGGCTTCAACGGGCTCAACCTCGTCGACGGTGGACAGTACGACCTGACCTTCACCGCCTCGGCGAGCGTCGCGGCGAACGTGCGGGTCGTCGTACAGGTGAATGGCCCGCCCTTCACCACGGCCCTCGACCAGATGGTGAGCCTGACCGCGACGCCGCAGACGTTCACCTTCAACGACTTCACGTGGCACGGGACCGACCCCGAGCAGATCGCGTTCCAGCTCGGCACCAACCCCGCGTTCCGGTTCTGCGTGGACAACGTGTCGCTGATGGGTCCCGCGCCGGAGCCGCCGAGCGGCGACGTCGAGCACGCGATCGGTGGCACGTTCGAGAGCGGTACCGGTTCCTGGTTCTCCTACCCGAACCCGCCGCAGGCCGATGCCGGCCGGCTGTGCGCCGATGTCCCGGGCGGTCTGGCCAACGTGTTCGACGCGGGCGTCGGCTTCAACGGACTCAACCTGGTCGAGGGCGAGCTGTACGACGTGAGCTTCACGGCCTCGGCCAGCGACAGCGTCAGCATCCGGGCCGTCGTCCAGCTCGCCGGGCCGCCGTTCACCGCACCGCTGGACCGGACGCTGAGCATCGGCGAGATCCCGCAGACGTTCACGTTCAACGACGTGCTGTGGAACGCGAACGGTCCCGACCAGATCGCGTTCCAGCTCGGTACCAACCCGGCGTTCCGGTTCTGCGTCGACAACGTCTCCGTCTTCGGGCCGGCGTCGTCGTCGGTACCGCCGCCGAACACCGAGCTGGTCACCAACGGCACCTTCGACACGACCGTCGACCCGTGGGTCAGCTATGGCGGTACGCAGCACCTGACCGACGGCCGGATGTGCCTCGACCAGCCCGCGCATCCCGCCCCGGGCAACTCGTTCGACGCGGCCATCCAGCTGAACAACCTGCACCTGGCGGCGGGCATCAACTACGCGCTCAGCTTCGAGGCGTCGGCGAGCGTACCGGTCATCGTGCGCACGGTGGTCGGTCGGCAGAACCCGCCGTTCGACACGTTCCTCGGCGCGCCGACCACGCTGAGCCCCGCCAACACGCCGATCCACTTCTCGGGCGTGGACTTCACGTTCCCCGTGTCGCTGACGATGGACGACGGGCAGATCGCCTTCCAGGTCGGCGGGTTCACCCAGCCGTACACGTTCTGCCTCGACAACGTCTCGTTGCTGGCGAACGTGCCACCGGCGGTGTACCTGCCGGACACCGGCCCGCGGATGCGGGTCAACCAGGTCGGTTACCTGACCAAGGGACCCAAGGGCGCCACGCTCGTCACCGAGGCCACGACAGCCCTGCCGTGGCAACTGAAGGACTCGGCCGGCCGGACCGTCGACAGTGGACGGACCACGCCGCGCGGGCTCGACTCGACCTCGAACCTCAACGTGCACTCGATCGACTTCAGCAGCTTCAAGAAGAAGGGCACCGGGTACACGCTCGTGGCCGACGAGGCGACGAGCCGGCCGTTCGACATCGGCGACAACGTGTACCAGAAACTGCGTACCGACGCGCTCCGGGTGTACTACCCGCAGCGCAGCGGAGTGCCCATTGTGGACTCGATCCAGCCCGGCTACGGCCGGGTCGCCGGGCACATCAGCGTGCCGCCGAACCAGGGTGACGTCGCGGTGCCGTGCGCCGGACCGAAGGACGCCAACGGCGACTACACCGGTCCACCGCTGTGCGGCTACACGTTGAACGTCACGGGTGGCTGGTACGACGCGGGCGACCACGGCAAGTACGTGGTCAACGGCGGCATCTCGGTGGCCCAGTTGATGGGCACGTGGGAGCGCAACCAGCTCGCCCACGGCACCGACCGAGGCGCCCTGGGCGACCGCACGCTGGCTATCCCCGAGCGCGGCAACCGCGTCCCGGACATCCTGGACGAGGCCCGGGTCGAGCTCGAATGGATGCTGAAGATGCAGGTGCCGGCCGGTGAACCGAGGGCCGGGATGGCGCACCACTCGGTACACGACCAGAAGTGGACCGGACTGCCGCTCGCGCCGGCGAACGATCCGCAGCCACGCGAGCTGGTACCGGCTACCACGGCCGCCACGCTCAACCTGGCCGCCGCCGCGGCTCAGGGGTCACGGGTGTTCGCGCGGTACGACCGACCGTTCGCCAACCGGCTGCTGGCCGCGGCGCGGACCGCCTGGCTCGCCGCGCTCGCCAACCCGAACATCCTGCAGCCGGGGGGTGGCGTCGGCGGTGGCGCGTACGACGACGTAAACGTCACCGACGAGTTCTACTGGGCCGCCGCGGAGCTGTACCTGACCACGGGTCAGCGGGAGTACAAGGACTTCATCCTGATCTCGCCGGTACACCACGCGGACGTGTTCGGCGAGGGTGGCTTCGACTGGCAGAACGTCGCGGCGCTGGCTCGGCTCGAGCTGGCGACCGTGCCGAGCAGACTGCCCGACCGGAACCGGGTCCGGGCGTCCGTCGTAGCGGCCGCCGACCGGTACCTGGCCCGGATGAACGCCAGCCCGTGGGCGCTGCCGTACGCCCCGACGAACAACAACTTCGCGTGGGGCTCCAACAACCTCGTGCTCAACGTCATGGCGGTGATGGCGACCGCGTTCGACCTCACCGGAAAGGACAGGTACCGCGACGGTGTGATCCAGTCCATGGACTACCTGCTGGGTCGCAACGCGCTCAACATCTCCTACGTCACCGGCTACGGCGAGGTGAACTCCCACAACCAGCACAGCCGGATGTACGCGCGCCAGCTGAACCTCGACCTGCCGAACCCACCGGTGGGTACCTTGGCCGGCGGCCCGAACCTCACCGCGGCGTCCACGGGTGACCCGGTGGCGGCGCAGAAGCTGCAGAACTGTGTTCCGCAGTTCTGCTACATCGACGACATTGGTTCGTTCGCCACGAACGAGCTGACCATCAACTGGAACTCGCCGTTGACCTGGGTGGCCAGCTTCCTGGCCGACCAGCGCGAAGGGCGCTGACGCACGAGAGTCCCGGGCCGGCCGGTCATCCGGCCGGCTCGGACTTGTCTTCCATCTCCCACGCGTGGTCCAGCACGTGCCAGGCGATGCGGCTGGCCGCGTACCGTTGATTCCACTTCTTCCCGGCGATCGGCCCGCCGTCGGACGGCGCCGAAAGCACGGCGGCGATCGCGTCCCGCAGCGCGTCGGTCTCGAGGTCGCGCGGTTTGATGCCGAGCATGCGGGAGTACGACGACTCGGCCTCCAGGACGTGGTCGATCATCTTGTCCCGGTCGCGGCCTCCGCCGCGCGGGCCTTTGCGCAGCTCGGCCGGTGCGCCGGCGGCCACCCGGTCGAAGACCGTCCAGGCCGCGCGGACGAGCGCGGTCAGCCGCTTGGCCTCGGCCGCCGAGACGGCCGCGCCGTAGCAGGCCGGGATGTGCTCGGGGACGCCGAAGTCCGTCGCTCCCGAACCGGGCACCCGTTCGACGACTTCGAATTCGAAGCGGCGCGGGAACGCGATCCGAGCCTGCTTCGTGACCACCGCGTAGCGAGGGTGGTAGTCCGCGAGGGTCTCGAGCGCCAGCTCTTCCGACTTGCCCGAGCGGCACCAGCCGGGCCAGTCGACCGCGCTCGCGAAGACCAGCTTCTTGCCCACCTCGAGGTAGACCGCTGTCATGCCGGAGATCCTTTCATGGACCTTCACCCCGTATCCGTAGCCTCAATGTCCTGTTTTGCCTACAGATGGGCCTGGAACACGGGAAGATGTTGTCCGGTCGATCACGCGGTAGGAGGTGAACGTCGGGTGTTTCGACGTCGGAAGGTGACGCCGTACCGTCCGCTGTTCCGGTCCGAGCTGGCCCAGGTGTTGGCACACCTGCAGCTGGCCGGACTGCATGCGGCGGCGGGGGCGGCAAGTACAGCCGGAGCCGGAGCGGCGCGTTTGCGTGGCAGGTGGCAGGCATCCCTGGGAGCGCTCGCTCCCGTGCTGGATGCCGCGCGCCTGGAAGCACAACGGGCCAACATGGCCGCCGCGAAGACGAAGGCCAAGTCGAAGGCGAAGGCGAACAAGAAGAAAGGAAAAGCAATGTCGAGCAAGTGGCCCTACATCGTCGGGGCGATCGCGGCCGGCGCGGCGGTGGGCGCCGGGGCGTACGCCATCCGTAAGCGCCGCAATGCGCGGAGGGCCGCGGAGAGCGCGCTCACCGGCGACGCCCGCGACCTCGTGGCGCGGTCCGCTTTGGGCACCGCCGCGAACGACACCGCCGGCGAGCCGGTGGTCACCGGCACGTCGGCCCCGGCGAAGGAGACCTGGGTCAAGACGAAGGACACGGCCTCGCGCGACGGCAAGGCCGGCAAGGTACTCGAGCCCACCGGGCTCTGACGCACGATCCCACGATGACCCCGGGCTTCGGCCCGGGGTCGTCGCTAGTTTCAAGAGCATGATTCCATCGGTACGCGTCAACCAGGTCGGCTACCTGCCGGACGGCCCCAAGAACGCCACGGTGGTCAGCGAGGCCGATGAGCCGCTGCCGTGGGTGCTGCGCGACGCCGCGGGTGAGTCGGTCGCCTCCGGGCAGTCGACGCCGCGCGGGGAGGACGCCGCGTCCGGTCAGCGCGTACACACCGTCGACTTCTCCGCCGTCCGTGCCTCCGGCGCCGGCTTCACGCTGGCCGTAGCCGGCGACACCAGCTACCCGTTCGCCATCGCCGGCGACATCTACCGCCCGCTGCGCGCGGACGCGTTGCGGTTCTTCTACATCCAGCGCAGCGGTATCGCGATCGACGGTGCGCTCGTCGGGTCGCGGTACGCGCGGCCGGCCGGGCACGTGGGCGTACCGCCCAACCGCGGCGACCTCGACGTGCCGTACGAGGACTACTCGCTGGACGTGCGCGGTGGCTGGTACGACGCCGGCGACCACGGCAAGTACGTCGTCAACGGCGGCATCGCCACGTACCAGTTGCTGAGCGCGTACGAGCGGACCACGGTCGCCCGGGTGGTCGAGGCGGGCGCGCTGGAGGACGGCACGCTGCGGATACCGGAGCGGGGCAACGGGGTGCCGGACATCCTCGACGAGGCCCGCTGGGAGCTGGAGTTCCTGCTGCGCATGCAGGTACCGCCCGGGCTGCCGCTGGCCGGCATGGCGCACCACAAGGTGCACGACCGCGACTGGACAGGCGTGCCGATGCGACCGGAGGACGACCCGGAGCCGCGCGTGCTGCGCCCGCCGTCGACCGCCGCGACGCTCAACCTCGCGGCAGCGGCGGCCCAGGGCTCCCGGCTCTTCGCGCGGTACGACACCGTGTTCGCGACCCGGCTGCTCGCCGCGGCGCGGACGGCGTGGGATGCGGCGCTCGCCCATCCGGACCGGTACGCGCCGGCCGACGACTCGGTCGGCGGTGGGCCGTACGACGACACCGACGTCAGCGACGAGTTCTACTGGGCCGCGGTCGAGCTGTACCTGACCACGGGCGAGCAGCCGTACCTGAGCGCCCTGGCCGCCTCGCCCCACCACACCGGCGACGTGTTCGCCCCGAACGGGTTCTCCTGGGATACCGTCGCCGCTCTCGGCCGGCTGGACCTGGCCACGCTCCCTGCTCCCCGGGCGGAAGGCATAGCCCGGAAAGGCAGTGGACTGTCCACTGGGGAGCGGGCGCGGATCCGGACGTCGGTCGTCGCGGCCGCCGAGAGGTTCCTGGCCGTCATCGCGGAGGAGCCGTACGGGCTACCGCTGTCCGGTACCGGCGGCGGTTACGTCTGGGGATCCAACAGCAACATCGTCAACAACGCGATCGTGCTGGCGACCGCGTACGACCTGACCGGCGACCCGCGCTACCGGGATGGCGTGCTGCAGGGGATGGACTACATCTTCGGCCGCAACGCGCTCAACGTCTCGTACGTCACCGGGTACGGCACTCGGTACCCGGGCCATCCGCACAACCGCACCTTCGCGCACGAGCCGCCGGTCGGCGTACTCGTCGGTGGGGCCAACGCCAACCTGCAGGACCCGTACGCCGCCGAACATCTCGCCGGCGCCAGGCCGCAGTTCTGCTACGTCGACCACATCGATTCGTTCTCGACCAACGACGCCACCATCAACTGGAACTCGGCCCTGGCGTGGATCGCGTCGTTCCTCGCTGACATGGGTACGGCTAGCGGGCGCTCTGCCACAGGCCCATGAGGTTGCCCTCGCTGTCGTTGAAGTACGCGGCGACGCCCATCTCGCCCACCGGGATCTTCTCGCCGACCTGCTTGCCGCCGAGCTTCTCGATGCGGGCGAGGGCGTCGTCGACGTCATCGACCTGGACCGTGATCACCGGTGTGGACAGTGGTGCCTGCCGCTGGAACATGCCGCCGTTGATGGCGCCCGGTTCGGTCGGCATGCCCTTCTCGTCCGTCGGGGTCGTGCTCACCGATGTGTAGTTCAGCTCGGGCATAGAGGTGATATCCCAGCCAAAGGCGTCCCGATAGAACGCCTGGGCCCGGTCGATGTCGTCGGCCGGGATCTCGAAGTGCACTACGGAGTTAGCCATAGGGGCCACGCTAGTACCAGTCATGGCGCCTGGACCTTCGGTCGGCGCAGATCCAGCCCAAGAAACCAGGTAAGTATCAACTTGCCCGGTCGCGGAGCGAATCCAGGTCGCGCACCACCACGGACAGCCGGCTCGTCTTGATCCACCCGCTGGTACGTAGCACGCCCAGCGCCTTGCTGACCGCCTCCCGGGACGCGCCGATCCAGCCGGCCAGCTCGTCCTGCGAGATTGGCAGGTCGATGTGGATCTCGTCCTCGACCTGCCGGCCGAACCGCTCGGCCAGCTCCACGAGGCGGGCGGCGACCCGGCCCGTCGTGTCGTACGCGCCGAACTCGATGCGCTTGCGGTCCGCGTCCCGCAGCTTCTCGGCGAGGATGCGCATCAGCAGGTACGCCACCCGGCCATGCGTAGCCAGGTACGTCTCGAAGTCGGCGAGCGGCATCACGAGCGCGGCCACCGGCTCGAGTGCCGTGACGGTGGCCGACCGCTGTCCCCGGTCGATCGACGACAGCTCGCCCAGCAGCGCGCCGGGACCGCGTACCGCGAGGACCACCTCGGTACCGCCGGCGGTGTACGACGACGCCTTGACCCGTCCGGTCCGCAGTACCACGACCGAGTCCGAGGGATCCGTCTCGCGGAAGATGACGGCGCCTCGCCGCCAGTCCCGCTGCCGGCTGTGCCCCTGGAAGTCGGCCGCCTCCTGGTCGGTCAACAGGCTCCAGAACTCCGGGAATTCGGTCATGACTCAGCCAGCACGACGTAGGCACGTACCGGTTGCTGACGGCCCTTGACGGTCAAGTCGCCGAGCGGCTCGACGCTGAGCGGGCCGGCGGCCGCCAGCGTAGCCTCGCCGATCACGATGTGGCCCGGCTCGGCGAGCCCCTGCAGCCGGGCGGCGACGTTGACCGCGTCGCCCATCGCGTTGAAGCCCCGCAGCGTCTCGCTGCCGATGTTGCCCACGAGCGCGGGCCCGGTGTTCAGGCCGATCCGGAACCGGGGCCAGGTTGGCTGCGAGGCGGCGATGTGCTCGACCGATTGCTGCATCGCCAGTGCCGCCCGCACCGCGCGGACCGCGTGGTCCGGCTGCCGGGCCGGCGCGTTGAACAGGGCCAGCAGCGCGTCGCCGACGAACTGCACCACCGTGCCGCCGTTGTCGAGAATGCACGGGACAGCGGCCCCGTGGTACCGGTTCAGCATCGCCACGATCTCGGCCGGCTCGACGATCTCGGAGAACGTGGTGAACCCGCGCAGATCGGCGAAGAGCGCGGTCACCTCGACGAGCGAGCCGCCCAGGGCGGCCTGGTCCGGGTCGGCGAGCAGGGCCGCGGCGACGTCGGGTGACATGTACTGCCGGAAAAGCGTGCCCAGTTCCCGGTACAGCCGGACGTTCTCCAGCGCGATCGACAGCTGGTTGGCCAGCGTGGTGGCCAGCTCGCGGCCGGGCCCGTCCAGCCGGGGTACCTCGAGCACGCCGGCGACCCGGCCCTTGACGGTCAGCGGGTAGACCAGCAGTCCGTCGCGCTCCAGCGGCTTGGCCAGGACAGCGGGGTCGTACTGCCGACCGTCCACCTCGAGCGTCCCACCGGATACCAGCCCGATGCGCACATCGCCGTACGCCGGCCGGAGCCGGTCCACCACGTCCCGCAGCAGCTCCTCCTCGCTCGCGCCGACCCGGGCCTCCTCGCCGACCGCGACGAGCGCGGCCAGCCGGGTGGAGAGCGCGCGTTCGTCGGCGAGGGCGGCGCCGGCCCGGTCGAGCACCGCGACCTGCCGGTCGGTGAGGTCGAACCGCTCCCCGAGCCTGGCGGCGATATTGGCCCGGCTCTCCTGCGCCCGCTCCTGGAGGGCGGACACGAACTCCTCGAGCGCGGCGCCGTACTCCGCCCGGATGCGTCCCGCGGTCTGGCTCGACGTCATCGAGTCGAACAGCCCGGCACTGGACCCCTCGCGCCGGTACTGCACGTAGGCGCTGTACGCGACGAACCCGAACGCGAACGCCAGCAATACGTGCCATTCCCACCACGTCAGCTGCCACTTGTACGCCAAGATCACCGCGACCATCGCCTCGGCCAGCAGGGTGAAGGCGGTGACGATGCTCAGCAGCATCGCTGCCGGTGCGCGTCGGTGCAGCAGGTAGTAACGGACAGCGGCGACCAGGTACAGGGCGACCGCGATCACCGCGGCGACCGTGAGCGGTCCGCTGACGTCCCGGGCTTGCGGCGGCCCGTTCAGCGGTGGCAGGTCCAGCAGCGAGACCGCGGCCCAGACCAGCAGCACCGCGACGAGCCCGGCCCGGATCAGGCCGCGCCCGCGGAGCGTACCCAGCGGTAGCGAGGAGACGAACGCGAAGACCGCCGCGACCGCCAACCCGACGGGTTGGGCCAGGTCGAAGCCGATGTTCGCGTGGTCGATCAGTACTCCGGGCGTGGCCAGGGCGTGTACCAGCAGGAATCCGGCGCTGGCCAGGAACGCGAGCGAGACGAGAAACAGCCGCGCGTCGTCCCGCCGGTCGGCGGCGACGCTGATCTGGATACCGAGGATGACGTTGATCGCCGCCACCACCAGCACGAGCCAGAAGTGGCCCACGGCGTGCTGCCACCGCGCGTCGAGCCCCGGTCGCGCGAGCAGGAGCCACAGTGCGATCAGCGGCAGGGCCAGGTGGAACACCCAGACGGCGGCGCGCACGGGCTGCACCGACGAGGGAAGGTACGGCCCTGACACTTGCCCGACACTACGGGCTCGCCGATGTGCGTAGAAGTACGTAGACCCCGTCCGCTGCCATGGGGTTCGCTGCACTCGACCTTACGGAGACATGATGAGACGCTACGGACCTTTGATCACATTGTTGGGCGGCCTGACGCTGGCCGCCGTACTGCTGACGCTGAGCATGACCGCGGCCCGGAAGCCGGCCGAGAAGCCGGCGGCCGCCGCGGAGTTCGGCGCGAGCGCCACCGAGACGGTCGGCGCGACGCCGACTACCGCCGCGCCGCCGACCACCGCCGCGCCCGCACCACTCGTCGGCCCGGTGACCTACGCCGGCAAGGTGATCGGCGGCGGCGCCACGCTGGCGATCGCGGCCCGCGACGGCAAGGCCATCGCCTACCTCTGCGACGGCCGCAAGATCGAGGCGTGGCTGCAGGGCACGGCCGTGGGCGGCGCTATGTCGCTGACCGGCAAGAACGGAAACCTGACCGGGACGTACGCCGGTGGCGTCGTCACCGGCTCGATCACGGCGCGCGGCAAGACGTGGACGTTCCGGCTGCCCACCGTCGCACCGCCGTCCGGGCTCTACCGGGCCACGGCCACGGTCCGCAACGCGAAGGTCGTCGCCGGCTGGATCTACTCCAATGGCGAGCTGGTCGGCGTCATGACCACGAACGACGGCGACCCCACGGCGGCACCGGCCCTGGACACCTCGTCCGGTACGGCGGTCATCGACGGCCAGACCGTGTACGCCGAGCAGGTGAGCGGATCATGACAGCACCAACCGCTTCCGCGGTGCGCTGGTTCGTACCGATTGCCGTCGGCGCTGCTGTGGCGGTGACCCTCGGCGTCTACGGTCAGCTGCACACTCCCACCGGGATCGCCGTCAACCTCGCCGGTTTCTCCGGCCCGCTGACCGTCAAGGTCTGGCTGGCTACCGTCGCCGTCTTATTGGCGTTCGTGCAGCTCGGCTCGGCCCTCGTCATGTTCGGCAAGGTGCCGGGGATCGCCACGCCGTCCTGGATCGGTACCTTGCACCGCTGGTCCGGCCGGGTCGCGTTCCTGCTGACCGTGCCGGTAGCCGTGCACTGCCTGTACGCCGTGGGCTTCCAGTCGTTCGACGCCCGGGTACTGATCCACTCGCTGCTCGGCTGCCTGTTCTTCGGCGCGTTCACGGTGAAGATGCTCATCCTGCCCAAGCGCGGTATGCCGGGCTGGCTGCTGCCGCTCGTCGGGGGAGTCGTGTTCACGGTTCTGGTTGGTCTGTGGTTGACGTCGGCACTGTGGTTCTTCACCACCGTCGGCGTGAAGATCTAGGGGGGTTGGATGTCGGAGACATCACGGAGAGCGCTGCTGACCTCAGCGGCGGGGGTAGCGGCGGCCGCCTTGGCGGGCTGCCAGGTATACGGCACCGAGTCCGGAGGCACGACGCAGGGCTCGGGTCAGCAAGCCGGCGGAGGGGGAGCGGACGCGGGAGCGTCGGCCGACCTTGCCAAGGTGGCGGACATCCCGGTCGGCGGCGGCAAGGTCTTCGAGGACCAGGGCATCGTCGTGACCCAGCCGGAGGCCGGCACGATCAAGGCGTTCTCGGCTACGTGTACGCACCAGGGCTGCACGGTGGCGTCGGTGAGCAACGGCACCATCAACTGCCCCTGCCACGGCAGCAAGTTCAAGGTGGCCGACGGATCAGTGGCCAACGGCCCGGCCGCCGCGCCACTGTCCCCTGTACGGGTGACCGTGGAAGGCGGCTCGATCAAGCTCACCTAGCCCACCCTTCTCCGCCGATCAAGGACTTGTGCACATGCTTTGATCTCCAAAGCATGTGCACAAGTCCTTGATCGACGGGGGAACATCAAGCCCGAGCCACGAGGAACACTTGCCGGTCGAAGCCGCCGAGCGGGTCCACCGTGACGTCCACAGTGGGCGGTGGTGGGGCGTCCGCCACCGACAGGTGCAGCGAGCCCCCGTTGCCGCCGCCAGGCTGAACGATCCCGGGCTACCGGTCACCACGATGGCGCCGGCGGTGTAGTCCGACAGGGACAGGTCCACGAGGAGGGCCCCGGTGGCCTCCGGCGTGATGGAGTACCAGACACTCGCGTCGGTGGCCGCCGGTGCGGCGACCGCCGGGCCGGACCCGACCAGAGTCAGCCCAACCGCAAACCCGGGGCCCGCGGTCTGGCGGGCGCACGCCATATAGACGCGTGCCGAAGAAGGGACGTGGCAGGGTGTCGGGTGTACGACGAGGCGCGCCCCGATCGCCTGCCACGGGGGAAGCGGGCGATAGGGGCGCGCGGCCTCAGCATAGCGAGCTACCCGCGCGTTGTCACGCCCTCGCATTCGCCTTCGGTGCGGACCCGGCCAGGCTGAGCTACGGTGGGTTGCCATCGTCGGTGAACAGCTCGTCCTCCGGCGGGCAACGGTCAGCGGAGACAGACTGGGGGAGCTGCCGGGATGACGACCCCGACCTCGGTGGAGGCGCTCGCGCCAGGAGACCATGCCTGCCTTACGTTTACGGACGGCGAGGAGCGGCTGGACATCGTCGCCGCGTTCGTCCGGGACGGGTTGGGGGTCGGCTACAAGGTCGTCTGCATCACCGACTCGGTCGGGCCCGACCGGCTCCTCCGCGAGTTCACGGAGCGTGGTGTCGCGCTCGACGAAGCGCTGCGGCGCGGACAGATCGCACTGCATACCAGCGACGAGTCGTGGTTGGCCAACGGCGCGCTGACCGCGTCGAAGATGGTCGATGTACTGGCCGACCAACTCGACCTCGCCGACCGCGAGGGCTTTCCGGGGTTGCGGATCACCGCCGACATGTGCTGGGCGACCCGACCCATCGCCGCGGTCGAGCAGCTGGTGGTGTTCGAGTCCGAGGTCGGCCGGCTGTTCAGCGACGGGCGCCTCACGGCGATCTGCCAGTACGACCGGCAGAGCTTCGACGCGGTGACGCTGGCCTTCGCGGCCAAGGCACACAGCCGAGCGGTGGCCGCGACGGTCTACCACGAGGACCCGATCCTGCGGGTCTGCCGGCAGCACACGCCGCCCGGCCTACGGCTGGCTGGTGAGATCGACTACACCAACTTGGATCCGCTCAACCAGGCGCTGGGCGAGGCGCTGCGTATCGACACCTCGATCCACGTCAACCTGGCGCAGCTGCGGTTCATCGACGCGGCGGCCGCGGGCGCGATCCTGCAGGCGGCGCTGGCGATGCGGGCCGGGGGGCAGATGATCGTCGTCTGCCGCCGGGCGGTCCACAAGGTGCTCGAGCTCGTCGGGTTGACCGACGTGGCACACATACGGGTTGTGATGGTCCATGGCGAGCCGTGACGGCGATGCGCCGGCCACCCGCTTCGACACGGTGGACGGACAGCAGATCGCGCTGGACCAGGAGTTCGGGCAGCGAGGGCTGCTGGCGTTGCGGGCGGCGGTCGCGGCGCACGCCCCGCGCGTCGACGTGATCGACGACCGCCTCGACGAGCTGGTGGTCATCGCACACGAACTGGCCAGCAACGCGGTACGGCACGGCGGAGGCGGCGGCCGGTTGCGCCTGTGGAACGTCAACGGACGGGCGTACTGCGAGGTCAGTGACGAAGGTCCGGGCATGAGCGACCCGGACGGCGTCGGGTTGGAGCGGGCCCCGCTCTACGCCACCGACGGGCGTGGTCTGTGGATCGTGCGCCAGCTCGCGGACGAGGTCGAGGTACGCAGCGGCCCGAAGGGCACCGTCGTCACCGTGATCCTGATCGTGCACCCCGGCGGCCGGGGATGACCGTCGGGCGGTCCACAGTGGACCGCCGGACTCTCGTACTGGGAGGTGCCGCCGCGGCGGCGGGCGTCGCGGGTCTCGGCTTCGCGATTGGCCGGCCGCTGATGGCGCGTCCGAGCGGCGCGACCTCCGCCGGCACACCGGTACCCGGCACGTTGTCGCCGGTGAGCATGGCGATGCACATCCACGGTTCGTTCAGCGAGGGCCAGGCCAGCATGGCGGCGCACCTGGCGCAGGCGGAACGGCTCGGCGTCGACGTCCTGTGGTGGACCGACCACGACTGGCGGGTCAACGCGTACGGCTACCGCCGGGCGGTGCGCTTCGACGGCATGGAGGAGCTCGAGGACGATCTGTGGTGGCGGTGGGCCGAGGAGCGGGAAGGACCGCTCGACGGCGGCGGAGGCGAATTCGTCTCCGAGCCGCGGTCACCGGACGAGCCGGGGTCGGCCCTGCGGCTGACCGCGAGGGGCGCCGGCACGCTCTGGTACGCGGGGACCGCGTGGAACTTCACCTACCGCACGAGCCTGGCGCAGACGACGATCGAGCTCGATGTCTTTCCGGAGACCGCGCAGGGGCGGCTGGTCGTCGAGCTGACCGCGTCGTACCACCCGTCGACCGGGGGGCGGCCGGCTGGCCGGTACGTGCTGCGGTACGAGGTGGACCAGGCCGGACGCCAGGGCCGCCGAGCGGACGGCTTGGTGGGCATCGTCGAGGTGCCGGCGCCCACGGGCCGCTGGCAGCGCCTGACCCTGCGCCCGGTCGAGGACATCGCGGCGCTCTGGCCGGACCTCGAGGCGGCGGACAACTCCCTCTTCGGGATCCGGATAGGGATCAGCGGCGGCAGCGCCGTCGTGGACCGGCTGCGTTTCATCCGTACCGGCCGCGTCGGGCAGGAAGCGCTCGCCCTCCGCGACGAGCTGATCCGGGGGTACGCCGAACGCTACCCCGGCGTGATCCAGCGCTCGGCGCTCGAGGTGTCGCTCGTGCGGCACCTCAACTGGTTCGGCGAGACGGTCCGGCTGCCCGACTACGGCGGCCGGTCCCCGGTGTTGGACCGGTCGCTGCAGTCAGCCACGGCCATGGTGCGGTTCATCCAGTCGCAAGGCGGGCTGGCCTGCTACAACCACCCGATGGAGGGCGAGGTCGGCAACCCCGCGGCGCTGGCCAAGCTGCTCATCGCCGAGCGGGCGCTGGGCTGCGACCTGGTCGAGATCGGGTACCCGGCGGACCTCGGCAAGCTGTTGCGGGTGCTCGACGCCACCGCGCGCAACGCCGTCCTGTACACGGCCACCGGCGTCACCGACGACCACGCCGGGGACGACTGGTTGAACCAGAAGGCGAACTACCTGACCGGTGTGTGGGCGGCGTCGACCGGTACCGCTGACCTGCTCGACGGGCTGCGCGCCGGCCGGGCGTGGTTCGCCGACCCGAAGCAGTGGCGGGGCACGCTCGACCTGTCGTACGCCGGTGCACCGGCGATGGGCGGAGCGCTCGTGACGTCGTACCCCCGGGTGGATCTGCGCGTGCTCGCGACGGACCTGCCGGCCGGCGCGGTGCTGGAGCTGGTCGTCGGCCGGGTCGATCTGGCCGGTCCGGACCGGCCGGAACCGGCCATCGTGCGGACGACAACGGTGCCGGCGCGGGACGTCCGGGGCGGTGCCTACGAGCTGGCGGTGGAGCCGGAGGACGGCGCGTATGTGCGGGCGATGATCCGCGGTGCGAACGGCGCTGTCATCGGCGTCGGCAATCCGGTGTGGCTGCTGCGTCGGCCACCGCCGGCCGGCATCCCGCCGGCCCGCCGGCTCACGGCACAGTGACCACCCGCAGGGACAGCACGCCGTCGTGCCGGATGGCCAACCGCAGCGAGTCCACGGTCCACCAGGCCATGCCCTGCAGGTAGTCGGGCCGCGTGCCGAACATCGTGTAGCCCTCGCCCACCGCCATCTGCCAGGCGCCCTCGAACAGCAGCGTGTCGAGCTTGGTGGCGCCGGTCGCCACGTCGATGACGGCGAGCCTGGTCTGGATCGGCTCGGGGTAGTTGTGCGGTGATCCAATGCTGTAGTTGACCGCGACGAGACTGCCGCCGGGGGACAGGCGTACCTCGCCGGGCGTGGTGCACCCCGGCGGCGGGGCCAGGGTGGCGATCGGTTGGGCGGTAGCGAGGTCGAAGATCTGCACGCGGCACGTCGCGGTGCCGAACGCGATCCGGCTCGCCGTGACGTCGACGCCGCGCCCGGCGGCTCGGTCGACCGGCAGCGCACTCGCCGGCAGGATCAGCCTTTCGTGCCCGGTGGCATAGTCGTGCGCGACGACACCGGCGGGCCGCAGCAGGTACGCCTCCGTATCGGTGGCCCCGAGCAGCGGAACGTCTTCGCCGATAACGCGTACGTCGCGGGACAGCTCGATCCGGCCGTCGTTGCCCTGGACGACGAGCATGAACCCGACGGCCGGGTTCATCGGGCCGTCCGGCTGTTCGATGACGCCCGGAGTCAGGTCCACCGGGCCGAGGAGGACGAGCCGGCCGTCGGGCAGCGGTACCACCCGGCTGGGATGGTCCACTTCGGACACTGGACGGAAGACCACGCTGCCGTCGGGCAGAACCTCGCCCACCGTGTGGTCCGGCGGCGGCGGTTGCTGGAAACTGAACGGCGCGAGCATCAGCCGCTGTACCGGCGCGGGTGCGGGCTCCGTGACCGGGGGCGCGCCCGGGCTCGAGGCGACCGGTTCGTTCGGACGGCTACCGGTACCGCCACGAGCCAGCAGCGGCACGGTCGTCGCCGCGGCCCCGACGACCACCGCGGCGAGCCCTGCGGTCGCCGCCACCCGCCGCCGGCGCCGGCGCCGGTACCGCTGCCGCAGGCCACCCAGGTCCGCGGCGCTCGCCGGGACCGCCGCGGCGACTCGCCGTACCGCGTCCGCCAGTGTCTCCGGGACCGCGACGTCGTTCACTGTTCCTCCTCGGCGAGAGCGGCCCGCAGCCCGGCCAGGGCGCGCGCCAATCGGCTCTTGACCGTCCCCTCCGGTACGCCGAGCGTCGCGGCGGTCTCCGATGTGGACAGTTCCAGCAACACCCGGCACACCACGACCGCCCGTTGCGCGAGCGGCAGGCAGGCGAGCGCGGCCCCCGCCGCTGCCGCCTCGGGTGGATCGACCGGGTCTACCTCGATGTCGTGCGCGGCCATCGGGCGTTCGCCGCGAACCCGGCGCCACCACGACGTCGCCCAGTTGAGACCCACCCGGAACACCCAGCCGCCCGGGTTGTCGTACGCGCCGACGCGGGACCACCGCGCGTACGCGCGCAGCAT
Source organism: Micromonosporaceae bacterium (assembly GCA_035650075.1). Lineage (GTDB taxonomy): Bacteria > Actinomycetota > Actinomycetes > Mycobacteriales > Micromonosporaceae > DASSUC01. The sequence continues at coordinate 21,452 of DASRII010000299.1, forward strand.
CGCCTCGTCGGTCGCCTCCCGAGCCAGGTCGGGGTCGCCGAGGGCGACCGCGAGCGCCCGGTACACCCGATCGACGTGGCTGGCGTAGAAGTCCTCGAACGGCTCGGCGTGGTCCGAGCGCTCGGCATGCTCGGCGCGCTCGGCCGTCGGGGGTCGGGGGCTCCGGATGGACGCCGGACGAGTCCGATGACGATCAGATGCGGCCCACCCCCACTCCGGCCGGTACGACGCTCGGCACGGTCGCCGGATCGTCCACTACGTACTGGTAGAACGTGCGCGGTTCGACCACCGAGCCGTTGGTCTCGCAGACTCCCGATCCGACGAAGATGTTGTTGCGCTGCACGAGCCGGCCCGGGCCGCTGTCGGCGTACCCGCTGGCGGAGTAGCACGGGAACGGCACGTTCAGGAAGTAGTTGCCCTCGACCATGACGCCGGCGTTCATCGTGGACGCGATGCCGTACAGGCTGTTGGCCCGGTAGTAGTTGTTGTATACGTGTACCGGCTCACCGAAGCGGACCCGCGGGTGCCGCTGTACCGAGCCGTCGTAGTAGTTGTGGTGGATGGTCACCTTCAGGTGCCCGGTGTCCTCACCGGCGTTGCCGTCCGAGTGACCGATCAGCATCGACTTGTCCGTACCGTGGAACCAGTTCCAGGACACCGTCACGTACTCGGCACCCCGCACGATGTCGATCGAACCGTCGATGGCGCCGGTGAACTCGTTGTGGTCGATCCAGATGTGGTGTGAATTCTGCCCGACGTTGATCGCGTCATCCTCGGCGTTGGTGAACCGGATGTTCCGCACGATCACGTTGAACGACCGGTAGAAGTCGAGGCCACCACCGTTGATGACGGCGGTGGTACCGACGCCGACGATCGTCTTGTTCGGCCGTACGCCCTGCTTGCTCGTGATGTTGATGGTGCCCTGGACTCGGATGATCAGCGGTCCGACCGTGTCGATCGCGGCCAGCAACTGGTCGGTCGTGGTCACCGTGACCGTCGGACCGCCCACGCCACCCGTGGTGCCGTTCTGGCCGAGCGCGTTGACCGAGGCGAAGCCGTCGGCCTGGCCCGGCGGTGGAGGTGGTGGCGGTGGGCTGGGTGTCGAGGCCGACGGGCTCGGGCTCGGCGACGGCGACGCGGTCGTGGGGGCCGGGCCGGCCGCGTCCACGACCAGTACGTCGTCGAAGTTGGCCGCCGCGTTGAACGTGGCCACCCCGATCTGACCCGTCGCGAACTGGCTGTCGGTAGCGGTCAACGGGGTGCCCCCGTTGACGCGCCCGCTCAACGACGTGCCGGAGACCGTCAGCGACAGCGTGTACCAGGTGTTCAGCGTGAACGTCACCGGCGCGGTGGCCAGTGTCGTCGACGAGCCGCCGACGAGCTTCTTCAGCTCCACCGTGTTGTTCGACCGCAGCGCCAGGTAGTAGTACGACGTGTTCGACTGCGCCCGCGCCAGCACTGCGGCGAACCGGTTGCTGCCGTTGACCGCGGTCGGCTTCACCCGCGCCGTGACTGTGTAGTTCGTCCAAGCCGTGGACCCGGCTCGGGCCCGGGCATCGGAACTGGTACCCGACTGCCGGAGCACCCGACTGCCGTCGGTGACCACGGACCACGTACCGCCCGATGTCGTCCAGCTGGACGAGTTACCGTCCTCGAAGTCGTCATTGAACAACGTCGCCGCGGCCGCCGTACCGGCCCAGCCCACCAGTGCCGCGGTCACCACGGCTGCCACCCCAGCCGCGACCAGGCCGCGGCGCTGCGATCCACTCATGAAACGAGGACCCTCCTGTGTGGACCGCCGCAGCGGTCACCGACGGGTCCTCCCAGTTGGCGGAAAGCGCTTTCCCCGCCTCGCACCCTACTCCGTCGATCTAGGACAAGTCAACGTGCTTCGATCTTCAAAGCACCTTAACTTCTCCTAGATCGACGGAGGAGACTGCGAGATAAGGTGGGCCGCATGGCGCGCCTGAGAACCTTGGGTATCGCGGCTGCGGGGGTCGCGGTTTTGCTGGCGGCGGTCGTCGGCGTGGGGATATGGCGAGGGTGGTTCACCGATCCGTCGGTGTCGGGGGCGCCGGAGGTGGAGGTACCGGCCGGATCGGTACAGGCCATCGCGACCAAACTCGCGGCACCGTGGGGACTCGCGTTCCTGCCCGACGGAAACGCGCTGGTGACCGAGCGCGACTCGGCGAGGATCGTCACCGTCTCGCCGCGCGGCCAGGTGACCGAGGTGCAGAAGATCGCCGAGGCGCGGCCGGCCGGTGAGGGCGGGTTGCTCGGCATCGCGGTATCGCCGTCGTACGCCAACGACGGCTGGGTCTACATCTACTACACGACCGCGGAGGACAACCGGATCGCGCGCTTGCACCTGGGCTCGCCGCCGGAGCCGATCTTCACGGGCATCCCGAAGGCCGGCAACCACAACGGTGGGCGGATCGCGTTCGGCCCGGACGGCATGCTCTACGCCGGTACCGGGGACGCCGCCGAGCGATCCCGATCGCAGGACCGCGAGAACCTCGGCGGGAAGATCCTGCGGCTGACGCCGGAGGGGAAACCGGCGCCCGGCAACCCGTTCGGGAACTCGCCGGTGTACAGCTACGGGCACCGAAACGTGCAGGGGCTGGCCTGGGACTCGACCGGGCAGCTGTACGCGTCGGAGTTCGGGCAGAACCGGTACGACGAGCTGAACCGCATCGAGGCGGGCCGCAACTACGGCTGGCCCGACGTCGAGGGGCCGTCAAACGACTCGCGGTTCGTCGCCCCGCTGGCGACCTGGTCCACGAGCGACGCGTCGCCCAGCGGTATCGCGGTCGCCGAGGACAGGGTGTACATGGCGTGCCTGCGCGGCGAGCGGTTGTACCGCATCGGGCTCGACGGCAAGTCGCCCGAGGCGTTGCTGGTCGGGAAGTACGGCCGGCTCCGGCACGTCGCGCTGGCGCCGGACGGTGCACTGTGGATCCTCACGTCGAACCGCGATGGTCGGGGTGACCCGACGGCGGATGACGACCGGGTACTCCGTCTCCAGCTCTGACCGCTATAACCGTGAAGAACGTGAACGTGGCCAGGAACGGGCCACCGTCGGTCAGCCGGCCCAGCCATTGCTCGGTGGCGTCCGGCGTCATCCGGCCGGCGTCGACCGCTCGCCTGGCGTTCCGGCGTACCCCCAGAATCTGATCCGCGGCCTCGACGTCGCGGAACGTGGCGGTGGCGGCGGCGAGGTCAGCCACCGCGAACCCGGCACCGGTCGCGAGGCGGCCGAGCTGGCGGCCGATCGCGCCGTTGCGGACCTGGACGTCGGCGAGGAAGCGGGTGAAGTCGCGACTGGTCAGCACGTCCGGATCGTCGATCACGAGCGTGTCCCAGTCGGGCTCGACGAGGCCGAGCCTGCCGCCGGGTCGGATCACCCGGAACAGCTCGGCGAGCGCCTGCGCCGGCGCGGTCAGGTGCTGGAGAACCCGGTCGGCCCGGGCGCGGTCCACGGACGCGTCATCGACGGGCAGCGCGTGAGCGTCTCCCGTACGCACCTCGACGTTGCCGAGGCCAGCGGTGCGCCGGACGGCCTCGGCGACCATCGCCGGGTCGTGGTCGACCCCGAGGACCGTGCCGGTACCGGCGACCGCGGTCGCTAGCCCCGCGAGGTCGGTACCCGGTCCGCAGCCCACGTCGAGCACGACCTGACCCGGCTGGATGTCGAGGGCCTCGAATAGGCGCCGCTTGTAGTCACGCGCCGGACGGGTGGCGGCAAGTTGATCGAGGTACTCGATAGAACTCACGCGGCACAGCCAACCATGCGGATGTGAAGGTTTCGTGCGACGCACCGGCTCGTAATGAAATACCCCTTGAATCAGGCTATATCCATCTACGATGACCTCGCTGACGAAGGGGTTGGACGAGGTGATCGGTTACCGCTGGCTGGCCGCCGCAGGCGTCGTCGTGGTGACGATCGTGGCGAGCGCATACCTGCTGGGTCGCGTGGTGAGCGGGTCGCCCACCGCGGCTCCATCCCCGAGCGCGGCCCGACCGGCCCCGGTCGAGACCGTTGCGGCGGTGGCCCCGCCCCCGGTCGCCCGACCCGTGGCCCAGGTCAACCCGATCACCGGACCGAACCGGCCGCCGCTGCCGGCCGAGAAGACCGGGCCGTTCGGCAGCCGGATCACCAGCGGTACGGCCGACGTGGCGCTGACCTTCGACGACGGCCCGGACCCCAACTGGACGCCGCAGGTGCTGGAGCTGTTGCGGCGTTACCAGGTCCGGGCCACGTTCTGCCTGATCGGCGTCAACGTGGTCGCGTTCCCCCAACTGGTCCGCGACATCGTGGCGGACGGTCACACGCTGTGCAACCACAGCTGGGATCACAACATGCGGCTCGGGTTTCTGCCCCGCGAGGCGATCAGGGCCGACCTCGCGCGTACCAACGAGGCCATCATGGCGGCGGCGCCGGGCTCCCGCGTCTCGTACTACCGCCAGCCCGGCGGCAACTGGGCGAGCCCCGTGGTCGCCGTCGCCCGCGAGCTGGGGATGACGTCGCTGCACTGGACGGTCGACCCGCAGGACTGGCGCAAGCCGGGCGCGGGCAGCATCTCCGGCACCGTCTGCGCCGGCACGACCGCGGGCGCGATCGTCCTGATGCACGACGGCGGGGGCGACCGCCGCGGTACGGTCGCCGCCCTCCGCACGATCCTGCCGAATCTGGTACGGCGGTTCCGGTTGACCCCGTTACCGCCGGGCGTGGACCCGCCGCGCTGGCACGGACGGGAGCTTCCCCTCCTTCCTGGGCAAACCTAAATTTCTCAGGGTGAAACTGAACTACATTCTCTTTCATGGTCGTACCGCATCGGCTTGCACCGGCTCTCGGCGTGGTGACGATGGTCCTCCTCGCGTCCTGTAGCGGGTCCGCCCCCAACCGGGCCGCGCCCACCTCGGCCGCCGCGCCCACCTCGGCATTGCCGTCCCCGTCTCTGTCCCCCTCCGCTTCGCCCTCACCGTCGGCTCGGCCGAGTCCGTCGGCGGTGGCTTTCGTGGCGATACCGGGCGTGCTGAAGGAGCCGCTGCCCACTGCGGAGCGCACGCTCACCCGCGCCGGCCTGCACTACAAGGTTGTCACCGTGGCCCGCGCGGACGTGCCGGACGGGCAGGTGGTCGCAGTGGTGCCCGAGCCGGGACGCAAGGTCCGGGATGGCAGCACGGTCACCGTGCAGGAGGCGATCACCGTCGTCTCCGTCCCCGACGTGAGCGGGATGCCTGTCACCGAGGCGGATTCCACCTTGCGCAAGGCCGGTCTGATCCCGGTCGACCTGGCGGTGCCGAACACCGATCCCACGCGATCGGAGCGGGTGTACGCCCAGCAGCCGGCGCGCGGTGACGACGTGCGGCACGGCGCGCACGTGACGCTGCGGTACTACGCGAAGACCGACACACCGACGCCGTCGCCGTCGGACCCGACACCGTCGCCCTGGGACCCGACACCGTCGCCCTCGGTACCGCCGCCCGCGCCGGCGCTCGTGGAGATCCCCGCGGTCGTCGGAGAGTCCGAAGTGGACGCGGCGGACGAGCTGGAAACGGCCGGCCTGCAGTTCGAGAGCATCACGGTGGACCAGCCGACCGCGCCGGACGGCACGGTCCTGGCGGTACTGCCGAGCGCCGGTACCGACGTCGCTCCCGGTACATCGGTGACTCTCCGCGTGGCGATCACCACGGTGGTGGTGCCGGACCTGACCGGTACGCCGATCGCCGCCGCCGAGGCACGCCTGGCCGCGCTCGGCCTGGTGCCCCAGGGCGAGGCCACGGACAACTCCGATCCGACGCGCTCCCAGCAGATCTACGCGCAGGAGCCCGCCGCCGGTCAGCAGATGCGCCACGGCGGCCACGTGCTGCTGCGCTACTACCGGTCCGCCGCATCGCCGTCGACCGCGCCGACGCCGACCCTGCCGTCCGCATCGGACTACGGCGTTACCGACTAGTGCTCTCTTCCCCGTCGATCAAGGACTTGTGCACATGGTTTGATCTCCAAACCATGTGCACAAGTCCTTGATCGACGGGCTAGTCGTCGGGGCGGCGGCGGTCGCGCTTGACCTGGCTGCGCCGGCGCTTGGAGTCGAGCCGCGCCTGCACCGCGCGGCGGCTCGGCCGGGTCGGGCGGCGCGGCCGGGCCGGTGGCGCGATCGCCGCGGCGAGCAGGGCCGCGAGGCGCGCCGCGGCCGCGTGCCGGTTCTGCAGCTGGGAACGGTACTCGGATGCCGTCACCGAAAGCACCCCGTCGACCAGCCGGGAGGCGAGCCGCTGCAGCGCACGGGCCTTCAGATGCTCGGGTAGCGCGGTAGTGGCGGCCAGGTCGAAGAGCAACTCGACCCGGGAGTCGGTCGTGTTGACCGACTGCCCACCCGGACCGCTGGACCGGCTGAATCGCCAGATCAGTTCCGCCCGGGGCACGGTGATGTCCGGGGTCACCTCGAGTCCGTCGTCCACATGCGCCTCTGTTCGTCGGCCTTCATGGCCCGCTGCCGCGCGATCCGGGCCGGGACGACCTCCTCGCGCGGCCCGGCCGGCGTGAAGCGGTACCGGTCGACGCCGAGCCCGCGCAGCGCCGCACGCTCCACAAGGGACAGATCGGCCCCGTCGAACCTCATCGGCTCGGCCAGCGTCAGCGGCGGGTTGGTGATGAACCTGGGGGTACGCAACACGTTCTGGGACTTCGCGTGCAGGACGTACGGGTGCATCAGGTACACGTCGCCGGCCTCACCGGTCGCCTCGACGAACTCGCCGCACCGCGCGATCAGCTCGTCGTACGGGATGTCCTCCGGGTGCACCCCCTCGGGGTGCTCGGCCAGGAACCGCGCCACCGGCCCGATCGAGTCCGCCGCCAGGTACGTCGGACCACCCCGCGTGATGACGTCGGACCACAGTACGAGCGTCAGTAGTCCCTGTTCCGGTGAGTCCAGGAAGTGCCGGAAGAAGTCGCCGTCCTTGTGCCACCCCGGTACCGCGGGCGAGGCCGGCTCCCACGGGCGATCCGCTCCCTCGTGCAGGTTGACGACGAACCCGTCGTTCCACGTATACGGCTTGGCGGTACTGATCCGGTGTGCGCCGCCGACCAGCTCGCACGCCGCCTCCCACGCCGCCGGCGCGAACCGGCTGATGTCTATCTTCTGGTGGCTCGGCATGTGCACCGTCGGCTCCGACCAGGTAGCCGGATCGTCCGGCGCGTAGCCCAGGCGCCGCCAGATCGTACCGGTGTAGTCGGCGGCCGCGGCGCGGGAGAAGCAACCGCGGACCACCACGTACCCCTTGGCGAGGAAGTGCTCGGCCTGCTCGGCGGTCAGCCCCATTTGTCTAGCCTAGGTGGCGCGGACCAGCGGGAACGCCAGCGTCTCGCGGATCGAGCGCCCGGTCAGCAGCATGACGAGCCGGTCGACCCCGATGCCCAGCCCGCCGGTCGGCGGCATCGCGTACTCCAGCGCGAGCAGGAACTCCTCGTCCAGCTCCATCGCCTCGGGGTCGCCGCCGGCGGCGCGCAGGGACTGGTCCGTCAGCCGCCGCCGCTGCTCGACCGGATCGGTCAGCTCGGTGTACGCCGTACCCAGCTCGGTGCCGAACGCGACCAGGTCCCACCGCTCGGCCAGCCGCGGGTCGACGCGGTGCTGGCGGGTCAACGGGGACACGTCGGTCGGGAAGTCGGTGTAGAACGTGGGCAGCGTGGTGCGCTGCTCGACGAGCCGCTCGTACATCTCCAGCAGCACCGCGCCGCGTTCCCACTTCGGGTCGTACGGGATGCGCGCCGCATCGCACCACCGGCACAGGGTCGCGGCTTCGGTGTCGGCGGTGACGTGTTCTCCCAGGGCGTCGGAGAGCGCCTCGTTGACCGTACGGACCGGCCAGTCCCCGGAGATGTCGTACTCGGCGCCGTCGTGCCGCGCCACCGCCGAGCCGTACGCCGCGGTCGCCGCTTCCCGGACGATGTCCTGGGTCAGCCGGCGCATCGTGTCGTAGTCGGCGTATGCCTGGTACGCCTCGAGCATCGTGAACTCCGGGTTGTGCTTGACCGACACGCCTTCGTTGCGGAACGTGCGGCCCAGCTCGAACACCCGGTCGACGCCGCCGACCACGAGCCGCTTGAGGTACAGCTCCGGCGCGATGCGCAGGTAGAGCCGCAGGTCGTAGGCGTTGATGTGGGTCGTGAACGGCCGGGCGTTCGCACCGCCGTGGACCCGTTGCAGGATCGGCGTCTCCACCTCGAGGAAACCCCGGTGCACCAACGCCTCCCGCAGCCCGTGTACCAGGGCGCCGCGGGCGCGCAGGATGTCCCGAGCCTCCTCGTTGACGATCAGGTCGAGGTACCGCTGGCGTACCCGCGCTTCCGGGTTGGCCATCCCGCCGTGCTTGTCCGGCAACGGTCGCAGGCTCTTGCCGGTGATCGCCCAGCGATCGGCGAGCACCGACAGCTCCCCGCGTCGCGAGGTGACGACCTCGCCGTGTACCCATACCTGGTCGCCGATGTCCACTGTGGATCGCCAGCGGTCGAGATCGGCCGCCGGCTCCAGCATGACCTGCAGGTCTCCGGTCCAGTCGCGGACGGTCGCGAAGCAGAGTCGGCCGTGGTCGCGCAGCAACATCGCCCGTCCCGCGATCGCCACCGTCGCTCCAGTGTGGACATCTTTGCCGAGTCCGGGGTAACGCGCGGCGACCCCGGCGCACGAGTCGGTGGGCGCGAAGCCGACCGGGTACGGGTCCATGCCGAGTTCGCGCATCCGCGCCAGCTTCGCCTGCCGTGAGTCCGGCGCCGCGGCCTCCACCAGCTCGACCGTGGAGTCGGCGGTGACCGGTGCGTCCGCTACGGGTTCCACCGGTGCCGTCGGCAATGCCGGCGCGCGGCCGAACCGCGGCAGGGTCAGGAAGCCCTCGGCGATCGCGAACGCGATACCGACCTTCGCCAGCTCCCGCCGATCGCCGAAGCAGACGTAGCGCGGTGTCCAATGTGGTTGGAACTTGGCGTTCGCCCGGTACAGCGACTCGAGCTGCCACCACCGCGACAGGAACATCAGCATGCGCCGCCACGCCTGCAGTACCGGCCCCGCGCCGATCCGGGCACCCTCGGCGAACGCGGCCCGGAACACGGCGAAGTTCAACGAGATCCGGTCCACGCCGAGCTTCGGCGCCTCGCGGGTCAGCGCGGTCACCATGAACTCCACGACACCGTTGTCCGCGTCGGGGGCGCGGCGCATGAGGTCGAGCGACAACCCGTGGGAGCCCCATGGGCTGAACGAGAGCATCGCGTGCACAGCACCGGCCTCGTCGTACGCCTCGACGATCACGCACTGCCCGTCGGCCGGGTCGCCGAGCCGGCCGAGGGCCATGGAGAAGCCGCGTTCGGCTTCGGTGTCGCGCCAGCGGGAAGCCAGAGCGGCCGCCTCCCGCAGCTCCTCCGCGGGAACGTCGGCATGCCGCCGTACCGCCGCGGTGTAGCCGGCCCGCTCGACCCGGCGTACCGCCTGCCGCACCGGCCTCATGTCCCGACCGTCCAATGTGTACTCATTGACGTACAGGATCGCCTCGTCGCCGAGCTGGAGCACCCGCAGACCGGCGCGGGCATACGCCATCGCGCCCTCCTCGCTGGCGCCCATCACGGCGGGCGTCCAGGCGTACTGCCGCGCTTGGCCGAGCCACTCGTCGATCGCCGGTCCCCACGCCTCGACATCGCCGATCGGGTCGGCGCTGGCCAGCGTCACGCCGCTGACCACGCGGTAGGTGACCGCCGCCTTCCCGGTCGGCGAGAAGATCACCGCCTTGTCCCGCCGGGTGGCGAAGTAGCCGAGCGAGTCGCGGTCACCGTGCTGGTCCAGCAGTACGCGGACACGTTGTTCGTCGTCGTGGGTGAGCAGCGCCGCGGCCCGCTGCGAGCGGAGCAGCGTGAACAGCGCGGCGAACACCGCGATCGCGCCGAACAGACCGAGGACGAGGTTGACCCAGCCGGGCGCCCGGCCGGCCCGGGTCAGGTCGAACGTGATGGCGCCGCCGAGAACCTTCTCGACCGAGTACGCGAAACGCTCCGCCTGGTCGTGCGACAGCGTGCCGGGAAAGGCGTTGACGAGCGCGTACCCGAGCCCGATGCCCACCGCCGCGGTCGCCGCGAACACGGCCACGGCCTGGCGCAGGCTGCCCGGTCGTACCCGGGCATAGA
>DASRII010000300.1:0-36051 GCA_035650075.1 Micromonosporaceae bacterium
CAATACGAACGAGCACCCGGATGTGGCCTACCTTCGGATGCTGCACGGCATGGCGCTACTGAGGCGTTTCGAGGCGACTGGCGAGCGGGCGGACCTGGACGCCGGGACGACCCGGCTGGCCGACGCCCTGCCACGTCTGCCGGCGGCTACCGCCTGGCGTGGAATGGCTGTGGTGGACCTCGTCAGAGGGTACCGGCAGCAGGCCGACGACGGCGGACCCGACAGCATCGCGACCCTGGACCTGGGCGATCGCGGTCGGTGCGCAGTGGCTTCCCTATACCGGGCCCGACCGCTCCGAGTGGCCGCCGCTCAACTATCAGCTCGCGATCGCGTATCAGCAGCGCTGGCATCGCGCCGCCCAGCCGACCGACGCCGACCATGCGATCGATCACTGGCGTGCGGTGCTCGCCGAAAACGACACAGACGACTGGGCCGCGACGAACTGCGGAAGCCTGCTCGTGGAGCGCGCGCACCGGGACGGTAGGCTCGCCGATGCAACCGACGCGGTACCGCTGATCGAATCCGGCACGTTGGCTGTCGGCGACGACCCGGTTGCGGCCGAGCGTTGGTACCGCCTCGGCACGGCGCACCACGCATCCTGGCAACTGGGCCAGATACCTGGCAGCCTCGACGCTGCGTTGCGCTGCCTCGACGAGGCGCTGCGGCGGGGTGCCGCCAACGACGACGACCTCTTGAAGATTCATCTTGAACGCGCGCTGGTCGGGATGAGTGCGTGGGACCACGAACAACGGCCGCCGGACGAGCCCGCATCAGCATTGGCGGCGCGGCTGCGAGGGTTCGTCGACGAGGCGTGCGAGGCGTTGGCCGCGACCCCGGCGGCGACACCAGACCTGCGCGCCGATGTGGCCGGCAGGCTCGCGTACATCGAGCTGTCCCTCGCCCCGTACGAGCCCGGCGGGATAGATCTTGAGCGGATCGGCGCCCTAGTGGCAGGCGGCGCCGGCGCCGAGCACCGCGGCGCCGACTGGCGGTTTCTGATGACCGCCGCGCAGGCAATGAGAGATTATTGGGCCACGATCGACCAGGCCGACGACGGTGCCGCCCCCAGCCTGGACGCGCTGGCACAGCTCGCCGTCACGCCGGGCCTTTCCGCCAACGTTCAGGCCTTGCTCGGGCCGGTCGTGCGCGGTTCCTAGGTAACCGCGCTTTCAGCCATGGCGATCTCCGCACAGTCGACGCCGCGGTGGCTCTGCCGGGCATGCCCGGCACCGACTCTACCGGCGCGGCGCTAACGACGCTGATCAGTGCGATGCGAGACGGCCAGCGCGGCGACCTGACGGCGTTGGACGCCGGAACCGAGCGGGCACGGGAACTGCTAGCCGACCAGCCGCCCTCGGCCGACAAAGACCTGACTCGGGCGTTACTGCGGTTGCTGGGCGAGGCTCGCAAGATGGTGGACGGCCAGGAGCCCGACCTGCCAACCACGTCGCCGGCGGCCGCGCCGACGACGGCGCTGCAGGGCGGTATCCAAGCGGTCGAACTCTGGTTGGCAATGGTCGCGGCGTCGCGACGTGACGATGTTTGCGCATTGCGACGGGTCGCCGCCGCGTCCGGCGCCCTTCTCGAATCGATCCCGGCGGCGTTCCTACCCGCCCGAATCACGGCCGCCACCACCGCCGGCCTCGCCGAGGCGGCGATCGCACGGCTCGACCCGGCCGACCGTGCCACGTACCACCGCTCGATGAGCCGACTCGCCGAGGCGATGGAGCTCACCGGCCCGCAGCACAAGCAGTGGAGGTTGACGGCTCAGGAGTATGCCGCAGGCTTGCGGCTCGCAGATGAACCCGACCGCCCGGGCAGCCGCCGCCTGGGACGGTCGGTGCTCCGCGCCCATGCCCGGCAGGTCCTGCTGCAGTCGGGCACTGAATACGCAATGGAAGCCGCCCGTGGCGCCGCAGCCGACGCCCGCGCCGTCGCCGCCTGGTGCGTGGACGACGCAGCCGGCGACCCGGCGGCCCTTGACGATCTTGCCGCAGTGCTCGATGCCGGGCGCGGCCTTGTGTTGCAGGCCGCCACCGTGTCACGCGCCGTCTCCGACCAACTCACCGCAGCAGGCCACGCCGACCTTGCAGCGGAGTGGCAGGCCATCCGAGGGCTCGGCCGCGACCTCACAACGGCCAGCGTGGCTGGATTGGCCGATGCCCTCGCGGTGCCGGACGACCTGCGCATGCGTGTGCTTCACGCACTGGACCCGGATGGCGCAGAGGCAGGCTCACCACTGCTAGCGCTGGTGAGCGTGGCGGAGACCCGCCACGCTCTTGCCGCGGTGGGCGCCGACGCGCTCGTCTACCTTGTCCCGGCGGACGTGGACGGTCCCGGGCTGGCCGTTGTCCTACCGGTCGCTGGAACGGTGAGCATCTTGACCCTGCCCGAACTCCGCATCGGGCCCGACTCACCGGTGGGCGGCTTCGTCACCAGCAGCAATGACGGCCGCGACGTCGGCCCGATCGACTGTCCGGGCCCGCCCGGCACATCCGTCCCGCCGCCAGGGTCCCGCCTCGACGACGTCTGCCGTTTGGCGTGGTCGGCGTGCATGGCCGACCTACTCAGGTACGCCGAGCGGTGGCACCAGTGCCGGCCGGCCAGGCTGGTACTGGTTCCGATGGGCATGCTCGGAGTCGTTCCGTGGCACGCGGCGTACGACGGTAAAGCCTCGCGGCGGAGGTACGCGGTCGAGGATTTGGTGCTGTCCTACGGCGTATCCGCGCGCATGCTGTGCGCCTCGTCCCGCCACCCACTACGGGCACCACAATCCGCTCTTGTCATCGGGGATCCTGAGGACAATCTCCCGTTCGCCGGAATCGAAGCCCGTGCGGTGCACCGCACGTTCTACCCCTTCGGCACGTACCTCGGTCGCTCCGAAACCGACAAACGCACCGGTACGGCCGGCCGTGGCACGATCAGTGACGTCCTGGCGTGGATCTCGGCCGGGAATCGCGGGCCCTCCCTGCTGCACCTGGCTTGCCACGGGCGGGTCGATCCGGCCCACCCGGCCGACGCCCACCTGGTACTAGCCGACGGGATCCTGCCGGCCAGCCGGCTGCTCGAGGCGTCACGGCTGGCCGAGGTCGAACTCGACCGGGTGTTCCTGGCCGCCTGCACCACTAACGTCACCGGCTCCGACTACGACGAGGCGTTCACCCTTGCCACCGCCTTCCTCGCGGCCGGCGTACACACCGCATTCGGTTCACTGTGGACGATTCCGAATACCAGCACCTCGCTGCTGATGTTCATGGTGCACCATTTCCTAAACGGCGAGTGCCCCTCACCAGCAGACGCGCTACATCGTGCCCAATTGTGGATGCTGGATCCGGACCGCCAGCCACCGTCCGGCATGCCCGCCGACCTCGTCGCCCATTGCGACCGCGCCGACATCGCTCAACCGCTGAACTGGGCCGCGTTCACCCACCTCGGCCGCTAACGTCCATGGTCAGGCCTCCACAGAGCCGGTCGATACCGCGCCCGATCCCCGCGCCGTTGACGCCGTCTGATTCCGACCGGCAAGTCGCCGCCGAGCTGACCGGTCAGCTCGGGCACGTCGGCGTCGTCCGGCGGATCGGCGCACAGCGAGATCAGGAGCAAGATGCGCTCGTCGAGGGAAGGCTTCGCGTCCACTGTGCTACCGGCCGGCATGGACAAGGTGGTCATGGCGCAGTCACCCATCGACAGAAGGTCCAACGATCCCATGACGGACGAACCGGGGGCCGACCCTACGTCCGTCAGAAGTAGATGACGAGATGACCCCGACAAGTTTGTCGAGTCTGGTGCAGCCCGAGATGCGCCGTTCGACCTTCTTGGCGCCGACGTGACCGAGAGCTTGGCAGCGGACCTGCCGGATGTCATGATCGGGCAACCGGGTGTAAGCCGAGCGTAGGGCATCGCGCACCTATCCGGCGGAGGGCAATACGATGGACGGAGATCCGGACCAGCGAGGAGGTACACCCTCCCAGCTGCCTTCAGCCGCCAGACTCGAGCTGGCGGATCTGCTCCGATCCGAGCTGAGAGCGGCTTACGCCGCCGCGCTGGCCAGGGGCGCGACGCCAGAGGACCTCGCCGAGCTCGTCACAGAACGCCGCACGGTTCTGAGGTCAATGCACCGTGACGCGGCACCCCACGACGATGCCGAGGGCGGCTTCGACGACCCGCGCCACCCTCTCCGGATCGTCGAGCAGGACTAGAACGGCCTCGTCGCCGTCGGGTGCACGGTGCGGGGCGCGGCTCAGAGCCGGCGTTCCCAGGTCCGAGCAGAACATCGTACGGATCACATCGACGACGACCGTCCTAGCGTCCTCGCCCCGACCAAGCCGCGCCTGTATGGCGTAGATCGCGTCAGCCGCCAGCCCGGCCAGGCGCTCGTCGTCCAGCTCGTGTTCCTCCACCAGGGGCAGGGCGGGTGGCTCGGCGTTCGTGCCGTCCTCCGTCACGAGGGTCACCACGGGTGCCTGCTTGCGTCCCAAGGGTGTTTCCACGTGGTCCACATACCACTTCGGTCGACGGCGCATGGCCGCCAGCACCTCTTCGACCTCACGCCTCACCGTCGCGGGGCTGCTGCCCAGCCAGTCCCCGGTCGCCAGACCCCGCCGATGCGCCCAGGCAGACACCGGCCAGAGCCCGCTGCCGGCGGTCGTTGGGACTCCCACCCAGAGCAGGACCTGGGTGGCCAGAGACATCAGCCAGCGGTCTTCACCGAGGTCCTTCGCCAGCCACCGGGGCACTCGGGGGCGCTGCAGGGCGCCCATCCGTCCGCGGCGCCGACGATGGCCGTCCACGGTCGCGGCGCGGAGCCGGGAGGCGAGCCACGCCTCGAGGTTGGCGATGGGACGGCCGGCGTGCCGGAGGACATACTCGACCGCGGACTCGACGTCGTCATGGAAGTGGTCGAGGCAGCCGTCCGCCAAGCTGAGCACCGAATGTGAACACGCCACATGTCCACGCCGTATCTCGAGGACGCGGGTGAGCCGGTTGAAAACCACCGGCCATGCCACCTCGTAGACCGCGCTGACGAGGATCCTACGCCGTTCCACCGAGGCCGAAGCGACCCGTGGGGCGAGTACTCCCCGACGCGCGAAGTCGCGTACGACATCGACGCTCGCGGAATCAACGCCAGGGCGCCAGGTCGGCGGATTGCTAACGGACACCGCATGATCCCTTCCGGAGACCGCAAAAAGACTTCGACAGAGGCGTCGTGAAGAAGATCGCAGTCTGGTGCTATCACTAGAGTTTGGCAGGGTTTACCTTCTGGAGATACGGCACGATTGGTCCGCCAAGCTGTCATGACGGGCGACTCGGTCGACTCTGCGGTCGTCGTCCGCAAACGTAAGTCCGACTCCTATCAGGGTCGTCTTTTGGTCGATGACCTGTCCGGCGTGTGGGTAATGCATCCAGCGAGGAGCGGCCCGGCCGATGATCGACCGGACCGCTCGAGGTAGGTGACGACGTCAGCCGGAGATCTCGCTCGGCTTCGGTTCGGTATCGAGGTCGACGACCACCACCGCTGCGGCGCCGCCGTTGAGATAGACCGTCACGGGGCGGCTGGCGCCGTCCAGAAGCTGCAGTGCGGCCACCGTGCCGCTCCTCATCGCCTCTCCGATGTCAGCGGCGACGGCGTCCGCCTCGCTGTCGCCGATACCCCACTCCGCCTGGCCGATAATGACCCGCTTGCGACCCATGCCACGGTCCTCTCTGGATAGTCGGTCAATGGATCCCTACCTTCCCGCTGACGGACCGCGCGGAGCGGCGGACAAGCTCACATCCTCTACCAGATACGTGAACGAGAGGTCCTGAGCCCGCACCGCATTCTGGCCGTTCTGCCGGCCGACGCCGAACTGCTCATGGGCCAACAACGTGGTCCGATACAGCCCGATGCTGTCGCCGACGGTCAGCCTCAGCAGCCGGTAGGCGGCATTGACGACGATCGCGCTGGCTCCGATCGCGGCCACCGCCGCCGCGGCCTGCGGGGCAGTTAGGAATAGTGCACTGACCTGACCCAACGCGACCTGCGTGTCGGCGTCGGTAAAGGTCTTCCGCAGGAGGTCGCTCAACGCCAGGCTTCCCGCGCTGTCGCGGGACACCCATATCGCGATGTCGAGGTAGTCGGCGACAGGCCCGTGATACACCATGATGTTGTCGATTGGCAGTCGCTGGCCGTCAACGATGTTGCTGAACCGCTCGGTACGGGCGTGGAACACCGGCTCCGACTGCGAACCGCCAGTAACCACCACCGTGTCGAGCCTGATGTCGGCACTACGGAACGCGCGGTTGTGATGGACGACGAGGTTGGTGAGCCGCAGGGCGACGCTCGCCGGCGCGGCGGTCCGCGGGCTCCACAACAGCGTCCCGACCTCAGGCCGCTCGTCCACCTGGAATGTGGCGACCTCGGTCGGAGGCGTCGGGAGCGGCACCAGGTCGAAGTCGATGGTCCGGACCATGAACCGGGTGCCCGGCCCCGGTTCGGCGGGCACGTCCCGCAGGCCACCTGTGCGCAGCTGGTCGAAGTACCGTTCCAGCTTCGACCCGTTGCGCCGGTAATCCCTGCGGATGGCCTGTTGTTCGAGGATACGGACGTCCGTTGGCTCGGAGGTGACCAGCACGACGATCGTCTCGGGGCGCGGCCGGGTTCGGTCGAGGCCGTCTGGCCAGCTGAGCCGTACCCCCGGCAGGGAGCCGGTGAGATCGTTGCCACCGAAGACGTACTCCCCGCCCGCGTCGAGCCGCACGCCAGCTGGCGACGACGTGTTCAGCAGCGTGATCCGTGCCGAGACACCGATGTCGAGGAGTGACACGTACACCGTGTCGGTGCCGTCGTTGCGGACGCGTACGTAGATGGGTTGGTCGGCGTACAGGACGGAGCCGGAGATCGATAGCGGCCGGCCCTGTCCGTTCTCGACCCGGCCGAACTCGACGGTGACAGGTGTCTGGGGCGTCTGGTTCGGCTCCCCGGTCAAGCGGCGCAGAGCCTTGGCCTGGGCCAGCCGTTTCAGGTCCTGGACGACGTGCCCGATCCCGACGGAGTCCGCGGGTCGTGGATCGTGGAGTGGGCCGACCTCGTCGCGAAGCGTCAGGCCGCCTTCTGAGTCGACGGCGACCTCGACGGTGCAGTCCTCGCCGGGCTCCGCCGGGCGCACCAGAGGAGTCGAGCCCAGGGCGCGGATGAGCTCGGCTCGGCGCGGACTGCCCGGAGCCACGCGGACGGGCAGGACCGGTGCGGCCGTCCGTACCGCGTGTGCCCGCGCCCCGATGGGCACCGGCAGCTCGGGCTGCCTCGGCCGCAGCGAACCCCAGGCCGCGGTCGAGTCGACCCGGTCGACGCGTACCTCGCCAATCTTGCGGTCGTCGTCCGGGCCTGGGCTGTCGCCGGGCATGATGACGAACTCGTCGCCGGGCCGGACACCGAGGAGCGCCGCGCCGCCGATCCGGACCCGGTCGCCCGCCAAGGACGCCGGCAAGGTCGCGACCGGGTCGGACTCGGCCACGTCGAACACCAGCCGTTGAGCCGGGCCTTCGGCCTCGGGACGCTGAACCGGCATGGCGGTGAGCACTTGCTGGCGTACCCGGTCGATGACGGTCGACCAGGTCACGTCCAGGTCGCTCGCCTTCACCTCGGCCAGCGCCGACGTCAGAGCGTTGGTCAGCATCCCGGTCCGGACGCCATCCTCGTTGTCGCGCTCGTACGCGGACTGCTCTGGCGCGCACGCGACAATGCGTACCGCGTATGGGTTGCCCGGGGGGGTCCACAGGTCGAGCCGCTGGCCACGCCGTTGCAGGTTGTCCAGATGGGCCGCGATGTGGCTGTAGGACACCGCCCGGGAGAGTGCTTTCACGACCACGTCAGGATCCCGGGACATGTGCGCGGCGTGGCAGCAGTCGAGCACCACCGTGGCGTTCTTGGTCTTCTCGGTCAGCCGGGCGAGCAACAGCGACAGTTCGAACGAGGTGATGCCACGAAAGTCGTCCTCGGTGGACGCATGATAGTCGGTGGGCACGATGAACTGGATCGTCCGGCGACCCGGCCCGCCGGTCTGGTCAGCCGGCGGTCGGCAGTATCCGCCGTGTCCGCTGTAGTAGACGACAACGGCATCCTCAGACCCGGTCCGCGCGATGAGCCGCTCGTACGCGTCGAGGATCCCGGCTCTGCTCGCGTTCTCCCCCTCGCACCGGATGCTGGTGAACCCCCACTGGTCCAGCGTTGTCGACATGGAACTGATGTCGTTGCCGACACCGGTGAGCCGACCGGTCTGCGATCCGATCAGCAATGCCCTGCGCGCCATTGAGGCCTCCCGTGCAGAAGGACCGGCTCGAACGCCGTGTACCGAGCCTAGGAAGGACCACCGATGGCCGTCACCAGCCAAGCCTTACGTCGAACTGCGTAATTTCTACTCCGTGAACAGGCCAAGCCGGCGAGCCCTCGCGATCGCTTCCGTCCGGCCGCCGGAACCCAGCTTCTTGTTGACATTGCTTAGGTGGACGCTCACCGTCGCATCCGAGATGGACAGCTCCTTGGCGATCTGCCTGGTGGACAGACCTCGCTCGGCCGCCCGCAGCACCTCCAGCTCACGATCGGTCAACCCGCCGGGACGTTCCTCTGGCACCCGCGGCTCGGCGAGCTTCAGCCGATAGCGCGCTGCCAGCCTGGTGATCTGCTCGTGCAGCGGCCTGGCGCCGAGCCTTTCGGTGACCGCGAGGGCGGCACGGGCCGCATTGGACGCGTGGCCTTTCGCTCCCGCCTTCGCCGCGGCCTCGGACTCCCGCATCAACGCGTACGCCCTCGGGTAGGGTCGGCCTAGACCGGCCCATCCTTCGGCGACCTCGCTCCAGACGTGCGTGGCGTCCACATGGGATAGTCGGCGGCCCTCCGCGTCGCACTGGCGTGCCAGCACTTCGGGCTCGGCGGATTGCTGATGGTTGCCGCCGGCTTCAAGGGCAATGGCCATCAACTGGTCGGCCCAGTCGCGAGTGGCCTGCCCAGCCGCGTCGTCGGGCTGGCCGGCGCGCCGCACGGACTCGTCGGCCGCGACCCGTAGGCCGACCGCGCACAGCTGGAGTAGGACCAGGTCATTCTCCGCAGGCGCGACAGCTTCGATCCCGTGCGCCACCGCCTCCCGCGCCGTCCGCGGGTCATTGCGCCAGACCGCGAGCTCAGCGAGGCAGCAGTACAGCGGGCCGACGAACCGCGGATCGGTGTTCGGACGCCGACGGACGTCGGCCAGCAGCCGATCGGCCTCCTCGAACCGGCCGCGAGCAACATCGATGACGGCCAAGCTCAGGCGCTGGTAGAGCGTCTCGCTGGCCGGACGGTTCAGGAGCACCTCGTCGAGCAGGGCGACCGCTTCATCCCATTGACCCAGCAGAGAAAGCGACGCACTGGCGTTGTTGGCCAGCACCCCGCCCTGACGGGTGTGGAGCACACCGTGGCCTCGGGCCTTCTCCAGCCCCTCTTGTAGGGCTTCGACCGCGTCGGTCACCATCCCCGCGTGTTCCAGACACACGCCGAGATTCGCGTACGCACGAAGCAGGTCCTCGAGATGGTCCGCTTCGGTCGCGATCCGCAACGCTGCCCGTAGGGAGGCCACCCCCTCGTCCGACTGGCCGAGCATCGTGAGCGCGAGCCCGGCGCTGTTCAGTGCGCGCCCTTCCTCGGGCTTGGCGCGTACCGACTGCGCCTCCGCTAGTGCGCGCTGGGCTCGCCGCAGACCCTCCCTGTGGTGGCCGTCCCGCACCGCCGCCGTCGCCAACGCGGACTGCACCCGGGAGATGACCGCGCTCGGCGGCCGGCCGGTCAGGAACCCGTCAGCCGCTCGGTACGCCTCGACCGACTCGGCGACCGCACCGGACTCCCACAGGTAGCTGCCGAGCCGCTCGTAGAGCTCACCCGCGCGCCACGGGTCGGCGTCGGCGGCCACCTCGTCGATCGCCTGCTTCGCCCAGTCAACGGCCTGCGGCACGTGCCCGGCCCAGCGGGCCGCGTCGGCCGCGACCCCCAGTAGGCGCTCCCGGGTGGTCCCCGCGACCAGCTCGGCATCCGGCACCCGTGACCACAGCTCCAGTGCCCGCCGGAACTGAGTCTCGGCCTCCTGGAACGCCCGCATCCGCACAGCCAGGGCGCCGGCCCGGACCGACGAGGCGAGCGCCTCGGGCTGGTGACCCGCCGCGAACCAGTGAAACGCAAGCTCGGGCAACAGCTCCGGGTAGGTGTCGACCTGCGACGTAAGCGCCTCGGCCATCGCCGCATGCAGCCACCTGCGCGTGCGGGGCGAGACCGACTGGTAGGCCGTCTCGCGCAGGAGCGCATGCTCGAACGCGTACGCCTCGCCAGTGCGGTCCTCGACGAAGATCCTCCGGTCGAGGCACTCCCGGAGCGCCTCGTCAAGCACCACCGCGTCCAGGTCGATGACCGCTGCGAGCAGGCTGTCGCTCACCCTGCGCCCGGCCACCGCCGCCACCCGAACAACGTTCGTGGCGGCTCCGCTCAGGAGCGCCAGCCGCACCCGCATGATCTCGTTGAGGGTCTCCGGAACCTGCGGCGTCGGGGCAGCCGGGTCGTCGGCCGCGACAAGCTGCTCCGCGAAGTAGGCGTTGCCCTCCGACAGCTCGAAGTACCGTTCCATTCGCTCGGAGCCGACCGGCTCCGCGCCGAGAGCGTTGACGAAGGTCCACAACTCGTTGGGGGTAAAGCGGGCGAGGCTGATCGGCTGGACCCGGCGGGTGAACTCAGGCTCGGCCAGCAGCTTGCGTAACGGATGGTCCGGCGGTAGGCCCGACCGGTAGCTGCACACCAGCATCATCCGCTGGTCGGACTTCATCCGGTTGAGATAGGCGACGAGATCCAATGTGGAGGGATCCGCCCAGTGAAGGTCCTCGAGAACGAGTACCGCCGGAGCGCGCCCACCGACGTGGTCGAGGAGCTGGAACACCAGTCCGAAGACATGGATCTGCGAGCCCAAGGTGTCGGTCGAGGGCTCGACGCCGGTGAAGTGCGAGATGAACCCGGCGAGCTCGGACCAGGACGGCCCGGCCAGCTCCCGCGCCTGCTCGTCACCCATCTGGCGATGGAACAGACGAAGTGCCTCGATCAGGGGTCCGTACGGCACGGTGCCCCCACCCAGCTCGATACAGCCACCGGCGAGAACGCAGGCCCCGGCGGCCACCGCCCTCCCGGTGAACTCGCGCAGGAGCCGGCTCTTGCCGACACCCGCTTCGCCGTCGAGCATCACTGTCGTTGGTGAGTGCCTCGCTGCCATGGCTAGCGAGGCATCGAGCTGCCGGGACTCGTCGGCACGCCCGACGAAGGCACTAGCCATTCGCTCATCATCGCGCACTCGCACAGGACGCACCGTCCGTCAGGTATGACGTGACTGCCGTATCGAAAAGAGGTGAACCGTGAGCGCGACCAGGCGACATCTGTGTCACGTCGGCCGGCGCTCAGCGTCCCTTGTCGGCCAGGATTTCGAGCACCACGGCGACGATCCGATCTATCGTGGCCTGGTCAGTGAGTCTTGCGACGATCCGCTCGTCGATCGTCGGAGTTTCGCCAGGGCGCCGGTCCAGGTCCTCGGCGCCGACGCCAGACCCGAAGACGGTGGTGAGCACGTCGACCACCACCGTCTGCGGATCTTCCCCGCGAGCCAGACGGGCCTCGATGGCCACGACCGCGACCGCCGCCAGTTCGGTCACGCGGGCGTCACCGGCGTCGTCGCGCGCAGTCTGGCTGGGGACCTGCTCCTCCGTCGCGTCTGGACCCGACCGTGGCGGCATGAGCAAGGGCGCCCGCTTGCGCCCCAGCGGCCGCTCGACATAGGCCGCGTACCACTTCGGCCGGCTGCGCATGGCGGCGAGCACGGCCTCGATGTCCTTCGCCACCGCGCGTTGGGCGGCCTCGAGGTCGTCACCCGGCGCCACCCGGCGGGCCGCCCACACCGATACCGGCCAGACCTCCATCCCCGCGGTAGCCTCCAGCCCAACGAACTCCAGCATGTCGACGGCGAGTGTCATGAGCTCGGGATCGTTGTCCAGCCGGGTAGCGAGCCAACCCGGTACGCGAGGGCGTTGCAGCGCCCCCCGCGCACCGCGACGGCTACGGTACGCGTCGATGGTGGCAGCGGTCAGGCGCGTTCTGATCCAGCCCTCGAGGTTCAGGATGGGCACGCGGGCACGCCGGAACAGGTACTCGAGGACCGCGTCCATGTCGTTGTGGAAGCGTTCGAGACAGTCGTCCTCGAGTCCGTGGACGGAGGCGGCGCACCGACGGTGGCCGCGCTTGAGCTCGAGCCCGCGAGTCAGCTGGTCGAAGACCACCGGCATGGCGATCTCGTACGCCTCGGCCCGCAACCGGCGGCGCTCATCATCGGACGCCGATTCTACGTAGTTCGAAAGAACGCCCAGCCGGGCCAGATCCCGGACACCGGGCCTTTCCTCATTCGGTACGGTTCTGTCCACCATAATGGCGCACTCCCTGGTCCGGAAAACATCGGCGGTGCGCGGTCGAACTCGGCCGAACAAAACGTTCGGACCGGTCTCGACACCCGGTCGTTCGTCGCGTCTCGAAACGTTAAGCCGGCGGCACTCGCAGGGCCAGATCTGCTTTTCGAGATAGTGGAAACTCATTACGCCACACAAGACCGCAGACGCTTGGCACGGCCGGCTAAGGACCCCAAGACACCCGAGCTAAGGCCCCGGGATCGATGGATAAGGTCCTTCGCCTCCGACAGCTACGAGTAGTTAGGGATCGACCATGGGTGTACCGACAATGCCAGCGCCAACAGGGAAGCGGGACGCACCGCCGCCGCTGACGCAACGTCAGCGGGAGGTCTTGGAGCTGCTCAGCGGCGGTCTGACCGTCCAGGCCATAGCGCGACAGCTGTACCTGTCCCCTCGCACGGTGGGCAAGCACCTCGAGCGCATCTACCGCCGGCTCGGCACCTCCGACCGGCTCACCACGGTCATACGCGCACAACGCTGTGGAATTCTCACCGGACCCACGAGAAGGTGATTCCTGCGAGGCGTCCGAGAATCGAAAGGCGTACGGATGAGCCACGCGCCTATTTGGCTACTCCGGGACCGGGGTCGGTTGTGGACTATGTCGCGATCGAGTTCGCGGCGGGCGTCTACCGAGCGATCGCCGATGGTGAGTCTGTCGCCATCGGCTTCCGGCTCGGCCGGAACCGGCTGGCGCTGGTCGGCCTCGACACCAGGGACCCGGTACTGATCGGCACGCCGTCCGCGGCGGAGCGAGTGTTCATCACGGGCTGACCGGCCTAGTCTCGGCGGCGCGTGATGGTGTTGACCATGGCTGCGATGCCGGCCCGGATGTCACCGACGGAAGCCAGGACAGTCGCCTCCGCCGGGTCGGTCGCCACCTGGTTGAGCTGTGCGGCCGCGTACTCGCCGAGCCCGCGCACGATGATGCGGATGCCGAGTGCTGCGGCCTGACGCGCCGCGTTGGTCGCGGCGCCCACGGGTCCGATGTCGCCGTCGCCGAAGACGGCCATGACCCGGTCGCCGGAGAGCGGGCCAAGCTCGCGGACGCCGAGCTCGAGCGTGGGAGCGAGGTTGGTGCCACCATGGCTTCTCGCGTGCCGCAGCACCTGCTCGACCTTGCCCGGATCACGGGACAGCGGCACGTACTCGTCGATCCCGTGGTGCCAGAGCACCAGGCCCACGAGGTAACGCGCCTCGATAGACTCGGCCACGAACTCTCGCGCGCCGGCCACCGCCTCGCCGAGCCGCCTCGTCATCGAGCTGCTGACGTCTATGCAAAGCAGCACCTTGCCGATGTGTGGCTCCTGAAGTGGGGCCATGTGCTCGCCGGACGGGTACTGGGTGACGCCCACCGCGCCGTACGTGCGCCGTACCCAGGTAGCGGTCACTGCCGGACCGCCAGTCTGGACAGACCGGCGGCTGTACGGTCCCGCTCGGCGCGGTCGAGGACGCCGTCGATGTACGCATCGAGGTGTAGCGCCGCTCCGCTACCGGGCTCGACCGCGCCGACGCTGAGCCGGCCGTCCAGTCCCAGGCTCAACCGGACCTTGATCGGTGAGCCGGCCGGCAGGCGGTCCGGCAGTCCGGACAGCTCGCCGTCGAGCACCCGGCGGTTGTGCGCCACCTCGGTGGACTCCACCGCCCCGGCCTGCTCGTACACCTCGATACGGATGGCATTCTGGTCCTCCAGGATCGTGGCCACCTCGATCTCGCGGTCAACCACCGGCAGCGGGTCGTTCTGGTGGATTACGTGGTTCACGAAGGTCCGCGATCCGGTCCGGTCCGTGCTGTCGTGGACACGCAGGCCGAAGCTACGGGACACCACCGACCCGGCCGACCCGGCCGACCCGGCCGACCCGGCCGACGCGGCCGGCTCCGCCTGTCCGCGATGCGACGGACGGACGGCCTCGGTGCCCCATGACGGGGTCACCCACGCGGGGTCGGGCGGCCGGAGCTGGCACGACCGTAGGGCCGCACCCTTGGCTACCGCCAGGTCCGGGTCGTGAAGGGCGACCGTCCAGCCGAACTCGCGCGACAGCGCCGCGCCGATCATCGGCATGCGGCTGGAGCCGCCGACCAGCAGGCAGCGCCGCGCGCGGGCCGCGCCGGCTCGGTCAGCGGCGTCGAGCAGCCGGTGCAGGCAGACGAGCGTGCTGTCGACCAGATCCCGGGTCATCTCCTCGAGCTCGTGCCGGGTGATGGTCACCGTCGCCGTAGCTCCCACCCCACGAAGCGTTGCCCGGTGCGCGTTGACGCTCGACAACGCCCGCTTGGTCGTCTCTGCCGCCTGAGTCACCTCGGACATGAACCCGATGTCGTCGGTCGGGTCGCTCGCCGGCGCAGCCAGCTCCACGAACCGCTCGATCAGCAGCGAGGCCAGGCGCTTGTCCCAGTCGGCCCCACCCAGCTCGGTGTCGCCGTCGGTGGCGAGTACCCGTGCGCCGCCGTCGAACGTCAGGACGGTGGCATCGAATGTTCCGCCGCCGAGGTCGTAGACGACTACCGGGCCGGAGCTGTCCATGTCCGACAGTCCATAGTGGAGTGCCGCGGCGAGCGGCTCTGTCACGAGCTCCAGCACGTCGAGACCGGCGAGCACGCACGCCTCCTGGGTGGCCTCCCGTTCCCGGATGCCGAAGTACGCCGGGACCGTCACCACCACCTGCGGTGCCGCGCCGGCGGTGCCCGGCGCGGCACCGTCGACCAACGCCCGGAGGATCAGCGCCGAGATCGCCTCCGGGCTGTACTCGACGTCGTGGAAGGACAGGAGCCGGTCGGTGCCCATCTGCCGCTTGATGAGCGAGACCGTGAGGTCGGGCATCGTGGCGGCGGCGTCTCGGGCTGCGGCGCCGACCAGCACGGAGGTGGGCGACTCGAAGCAGACCACCGACGGCGTGGTCTCGGCGCCGAGCGGGTTGCGCAGCACCACCGGTGCTCCGCGGTCGTCGACGGTGGCTATCACGGAGTACGTGGTGCCCAAGTCGATCCCGTACGGCCGGCTCACGGCCCGCTCCAGATCGCCCGTGCCCGCTCGGCGATGTCCTGCCCGTCGGCGACCACCCGCGCCGCCCAGCCGGTGACGATCGCCGCAGTCGCGCCGGCGCCCAACGTCGCCAGCAGGGTGACCGCCAGCACTAGTCGTGCCAGGCGATGCGCGGGTGGGAGGAGGCGGATGTCCACAGTGCTCAGCCCTTTCGTCCGGCCGGTGCCCGCGTCCCGCCGCGCACCGGTCCATCCGTGGTCGTCGACGCGCCGCCAGGCCGTACCGGCAGGGACACCCGTTCGCTCGCGAGCAGCCAGCGAAACGGCGCCGTGACGGCTGGCATGTCGGCGCTGCCGTGGGCGGCCACGAGGAAGTAGCGGATATCGCCGAAGTCCCGCTCCGCGGCCGTCACGAGGTTGTCGAGGCGGTGTTCCAGCAGCCATGCCCGGACGGCGCTCGAGTCGGAGCCGGCCGGCACCAGCGCCGGCATCAGGCACAGCAGGTCCCGCTTGGAGACCACGAAGGCGAGCCGTTGCCGCTCGGTGTCGACGCCGTACGCGCGCAGCCTCATGACGGTGGCCTGGTACGACTGTTCGGGGCTGTCCTTCGCCGCGTTGGCGCGGCCGAAGAGCTCGCCGAACGTCGGCTCGAACAGGTCCCGGATGTCCGGGATGGAGAACGGGTCCAGCACGAAGGCGAGGGTCCGGGCCCGGTCGAGGTACGCGAGCTGCGCGTTGAGGTCCGGGTCGGCGAGGGCCTCACCGGCCGCGTCGTACACGTGGACCATCGCCCGGCGTCGCCCGACCCGCACCCGCAGGGTCAGCGCGACCGGCAGATGGGAGGTGTCGGTCTTCGGCGCCGGCCGGCCTTGCCGGAACACCTCCTCGTAGCCCAGGAAGACCCGTTCGCT
Organism: Micromonosporaceae bacterium; assembly: GCA_035650075.1. Taxonomy (GTDB): domain Bacteria; phylum Actinomycetota; class Actinomycetes; order Mycobacteriales; family Micromonosporaceae; genus DASSUC01. Next base: position 16,386 of record DASRII010000300.1, read on the forward strand.
GTGTTCGTCGGCGAACTGGACGGCCGTTCCGGCCTCCTCCTTCAGCGTCACCAGGCTGGCCAGGATGAGGTGAGTCTTGCCGGCCGACGCGGCGCCGAACACCGGGATCCGCACGTCGGTCTGGGCTGCCGCCCCGCGATGCAGCGGCTCACGGCACATCGGACAGGTGGCCTGCAGCCGGTTCGCCGCCCTCAGCACGGTCGTCGGCAGCCGGGTACCGCAGGCGCAACGCCGCCAGAGCACACCCAGCCGGCCCGGGCGTAGATCCCGGTGCAGGTCCGCACCCGCTTGCCGGTCCACGACGGGATGCTCACCCGGGCACTGGTACGCAGGTAGGCTGCTCACTTCGTAGCAACGCGGGCAGCTCCCCCCAGCGCGGACCATGACCTGCCAGCCACGGTCCACGCCTCGCAGCACAGCGACGCCGACCAGACCTACGGCCCAGGCCGCGGCGGTGACCGCGCCAAACACGGCGGCGACGAGCACGATGCCGAACAGCGCTCCGGTGCTGAAACCGACCACGGCCACCAGCACGGGCAGGACGAGTGGCCACAGGGCCAGCACGAGCCTCAGGTCGAACCGCTGGAGCCACGACAGCGGCCTGGCCCAGCTCTCTCGCGTCACCGCGTAGACGTGCCGCGATATGGCCACCAGGTCGAGCTTGACCTGGACGGCGAAGTACTGCGGCCACGCCTGGTCGCGCCGGATGTGCCGCTCACCCACCCGGCCTGGAAGGCGTCCGGCGACCACGTCCGTCGGCGTGCGGATCTCCGTTCGGGGGCTCCGGCCGGCGAGTACGACGTGCGCCGCCGACAGCGCCACGAGGATGCCGGCGAGGACGCTCGCGGAACCGCCGAGCAGAACCAGGGGCGTCGTCACGTACGCCAGCAGGAACATGCACGCGTACACGTACGCCACGACGGCGGCGATGCCGAAGACAACCAGGATGAAGGCACCCATCGTTCAGTCCCGCCCGCCTCGACCCCAGGGCAGCCAACCCTGACGCTTCCTGGCCTGCGCCTCCTTCAGGGTCTTCGCCCAGCGCTTGGACCACTGGTCACCCAGGGCGTCGACCGCGTCTGCGACCTGCTTGAGCCGGCGCCCCGAGGCTCCAGCTATCCACGCCGCCACCGCGTCGTCCAGCTGGTCCCGGCTGGCCTGATCCAGGACCCGGGTCCACAACAGGTAGAACCCGGTAACGACGTGCGGCACGGTTGGCCGGCCGAAAACCTTCAGCAACAGACGCACGTACGCCAGGCGGCCACTCTCCGGCAGCGCCGCCAGCATCTGCCACACCCCCTTCGGGGCATCCACGTCCACCAGCGCCTCGCCGATCTGCTCGCCCCACCGAGCCTGCAGTCGATGGTCCGCGGTCTTCACCAAGGTGACGCCGGCGGCGAACTCCTTCGGATCGAGGTGCCTCGGCAGCTCGCGGCACAGCCGGCGCAGCTTCCGGTCAACGGCCAGCATTTGCGCCACATCCGGCATCGGCTCGTACAGCTTGTGCCGCACGAGTTCGTGGGCCAGCTCGAGCAGGCTCGACCCCAGGCGATGGGAGCCGATGAGGTGCCCGGCCAAGGGTTCGAACAGAGAGCCGTCAAGCGCCGGGCCGTCGGGTAGCAGGCGACAGAGCAGGCGGAGATCGTCGGCGGTCGGCGAGGTCCAGGCCCAAAGCCAGCGCGCGGCACTCGCGACCAGCTCCGGCCGGCCGGTCGTGCCCGCTCCGGCGATGAACCCCTCGATGAGCGTCACGCGCAGCTCTGGTGGGCCGTCACGCATGGCCGCGGCGAGGACCGCCCGGTCGAGGTCGGTCTCCACCGCCTCCAGTCCCGGCAGGAGCCGTTCCCACCAGGCGGTGCCGACACGCTCGGCGTCGCCGGCCCGGATACGCCGGATCAGCTCCTCGCGCAGCAGCTTCTCGAGAGTGTCACCGTCCTCCCACCCCGCCTTGGCGTAGGGCTGGCGCGGGTGGTCCGCCCAGTGCACGACGAAGGCATCGACTGCCGCCGCGACCTCGGCCAGCCGTACGCGGACCCTCAGGCGCTTCGCGGCACGCAGGACGGCGTCGAACTCCGTCGGCGCAACCCCCCGGCCCAGCACGTCGAGGACGAGACTCTCGGCGCTGCGCTGAGCCTCGCTGTCCCAGATCTCGTCCGGGAGCGGAGCCAGCGGTACACCGGTCGCGGCCGGGTCGCGCAGCACGGCCTTCAGCTCCGCGCGGATCAGCGCTTGTCGCACCCGCACGACCCGGTCCGCCGGCACCTGGCCGCTGACCGCCACGTGGTCGAGGTCGACCAGGATGTCGCGGGGCCATTGCTCGGTGCCCTCGTCCAGCTGGTCGGTCAACCCCCCGCGGTAGGCAGCAAGCAGTTCCGGATCCGTGTCGCGCAGCCACCTCACGGCGAGCCGGGCCAGCGGCTCGGTCATCCGCTCGCCGGGCATGACCATGGCAATCCCCAGGTCCAGCGACTCCTTCGGGGACAACCCCAGCAGCGCGGCGACCTCGACGATGTCGAGCACGTCGTACGGCTCGTGCTCGAGGAAGAGCCGGACCCTGCGCCGCGCCTGGTCGCTCTCCTCGACCCGGCTCCAGTTACCGGTGGTGAGGTCGAAGACGACATATCCCGAGTCGTTGTCCACAGTGGCCGATGTGCTCGACCATCCGGGATGGACGGCGACCACGTGCTGGGGCGCGTAGGCGGGGTTGGTGGTAAACACCTTCACGCCGATGGACAGCGCCATGCGTTGCGGGATGAGCATGGTGGCCGCGGCGACCCAGCGCAGCACCTCGGCCGCGTCCTCGGCGATGAACAGCACGCGCCTGCCATCGGGTGTGCCGCTCCGGTCGAGCGCCGACACCAGCGCCACCAGACGCTGCTCGCCGTGCGGCTGGGACTGCACGAAGTCCTGGGCCGCCGCCGCGTCGAACGGGCCTGGTTCCCAGCCTGCCGCGACCGGCGCGCAGGCGGTGGTCGGCGCCGGGCGGGTGGTCCAGAACGGCGCATCGAAGAGCTGCGCGGGCCGGATGAGGCCGTACGACTCCGGATTTCGCGTGACGATGCCGTGGGTGAGCTGGTTACCCTCGCGGCCGCCATTGGCCTCCCGGCCGAGGTACGCGCCGGACGCGGTGGCGTAGAGCCCGTCGTGGATGTGGGCAAACGACGGCGGGTAGTCCTCGACCGGCCGGCGCTCCATCATCCAGGCGCTTGGCGGTTCGTACAGCAGGCTGCGCTGGACCACCGCCATCGCCTCACGGTCGGCGGCCGGCGACCGGGCCTGGAACTGCAACCCGGCCGCGCCCGTCAGGCCCTGTCCCGGCACGCAGTCGGTGTATATGAGCGTGTCGAAGGCCGGCGCCTCACCGGGCGCGGTCATGGCCGGCCCCGGCTTGGGACGACCTTGAAGCCACTGAGCAGCCACAGCAGCGGCTCGTCGACCCGGAACGGCCTCACTCCCCCTCTGTCGACGTCCCCGGTGGCGTAGTCAGGTGGAGCGCCGAGCGAGGAGACGGCGAAGTAGCGGAACTTAGCGTAGTTGTACCGCAGGTGGGCATCGATATCGTCGGCACCCCAGTCGTAGAGCAGTGCCCGGACCTGCTCGTGAGTGGCCTGCCCGGCAGCCTCGTCGTACGCGCCGTTCGCCGGCGCCGGGCGGACGAGCGGGTGGTCGGCGCCGAGCACGTCGAAGTAGGCGTCGATCTTGGCGAACACCACCGCGACCGGGATCTTGATCCGGCGGCGCGACCGGATGCCGTGGCTGGCCCGCAGCTTCTCGGTGACCCGGTTCACGACGTCCACAGTGGACTCCTCCGAGCGCACCGCCTCTTGCGGCAACCGCAGCAGGCTGTGCGCCCTCGGGATCATGAACGGGTCGAGCAACAGGATCAGCGCGTCCGCGGCGCCGAGGTAGACCAGGTCATGCGTCTGGTCCTGGCTGGTCAGGTCCTCGCCGGCGGTGTCGTAGAAGGACAGGAACGTGGTCCGGTAGCCCCGCCGGATGCCGGCGATGCGGGGCTGCTCCCGCCGCCACTCGAACACGGCCGGCGGCCGCCGGCCGTTCAGCGCCGTCGCGGTGTGTGCCATCAACCTGAGGTCGGCGAAGACGTTGTCGATGGCAAGCTTCTCGGTCACCGCTGCGCGCTGGCCGGTGCCGCTGAGCCGCACGTCGGCGTCGAACCGCCGGCGCAGGCCGTGCAGCAGCTCACGGGCAAGCACGTTGAGGTAGACGGTCTTGCCGGTGCCCTTGGCGCCGACCATGGCGATCAGCGGGCTGCGGGTGGCGCCGAAGTTGGCCGAGACTGGCGTGTGGCAGCGCGGGCAGACCCGGATCCCGGTCTCGCCGCCGCAGCGGGGGCACGTCGCCCGTGCCGGCCAGAACGGGCTCCGCGTCTGGATCCCGAAGGAAGGCCGCACCCCCTCGCTGAAACCGGTCTCGCGCGCGCGATCGGCGTCCTTTTCTGCCTCGCACTGCTTCTTGCCCGGCGAGCCGCGACCCGCACACTGGTACCACAACCGGTGGCCGTCAACCTTGTGGTAGCAGTACGGGCAGGACACCTTGCGCATCTAGGCCACCTTCATGTTGGCGACAGGTGGATCGACCAGCGTGACCGTCGCCGGACGCACGACGAAACAGCGGATCCAGTACGGCCGGCGGATCGCCGCGGAAACCTCGAAGCTGAGCAGCATCGGGACCTCGCGGGTGAAACGCAGGCGGGTGAACGCGAACGACGTCATGCCCGGCTCGACCCGTACCGGCATGGCGAGCCCCGGGGCGACGACGATGGTCAGGTCCACGTCCGCGCAGTCCTGGTCTGTGCGCACCTCAACGACCCTGCGCCTGGACAACCGATCCCTGAAGCCCGGAGGGCGCTTCACCGTGTACGCCAGCCGGACCGCGCTGCCGCTGACAGTCACCGACGCCGGCGGGGACAGCGACTCCCCCGTCGGCCCGATGCTGACGCCGCGCACCGTGGCCGTACCGCCGGCCGGTCCGACTTTGACAACACATCCGTCGCCGTCGACGTACTGGGCCCGGCTCACCCGGCGCACATCCGTCGCCGTGCCCGGCACCGCCCAGGCCACCTCGGCGAGGCGTACGTCAGCGGGCCACACCCAGGTCAGCACGGCCCGCGTTCCGGTCCGCCGGGCACGGAGCTGCCCGACCGGCTCGGTCAGGCCGAGCTCGACCCCGCGGCCGACCACGGCACCGGTGCCGCCAAGGGTGAACGGCACATAGACGCGCGGGCCAAGTGGGACGTCGGCGTCGAGCACCATCAGGTCGCCGTCGGCCACCTGGGCGCCGACGACCTCCTGCCCGTACCGTTCCATGTCGGCGACCGGCACGACCTTTCCCGGCGCCCAGCCCGGCAGCTCCGGTGCGCTGCGGATCCGCACCTGGGCGAACCGGACCGGCCACGTCAGCCGGACCCGCGCGACGCCACCGTCGAAGGACTCCTCGGGTACGGCGGTGAGCCCTTCGACCGGTTGCCCGGCGGCGCGCGGCGAGGCCGAGACGACGGTCATCGGTGCGGCCACCTCGCGGTGGCGCTCGTCGTGATAGACCGCCACGACGCCATAGAAGTACTCGGCGCCTTCGTCGATTTCGCGGTCCACAAAGGACGTCCTGCCCGAGGGCACGGCGAGGCCGTCGCGAACGTCGGCGGGCGGACGGCTCCGCTGCCGGCACACCCGCACCGCGACCAGGTCGGGATGGGCATGCCAGGAAGCGGCGATCTCGTCGGCACGCGTGCGCAGGCGGACGTCGCCGACCGGCGGGACGACCCGACCCACGACGAGCGCGGGACGCGACCACGTGCCGCCGGACGCGGCAGCGAAGACCCCGTAGTGCACCTCGCGGGCGGCGACAACGCTCGGTTCGGTCACTGACGTCGCCGCGGTCTCGCCTACGCGGGTCCCGTCGTCGGGCCCGGTCGGCGCGCGCCCTTCGACCCGGATCACGAGGTAGCGCAGGTCGGGTAGGGCGGTGTTCGGCGGCCGCCAGCTCACCCTCACCTGGGTGCCGGTAGCCACCAGCGCGGCGTCGCGGGGCGGTGGCGGAGGCAGCCGGTTCAGGCGGGCGGCGAGGTCCCGGTCGTCGGCCGCGATCCGTACCGCCTCGCGCAGCAACCGCTCGGCCTCCTCCTCCCTCCGCTCCCGCAGCGCGGTCTCGGCGCCCTGCGCCAGCCGTCGCAGCTCGTCGAGCTGACGCTGCACAGCCTGCTCGACAGCGGCACGCTCGGGATCGCTGTCGGGCAGCGCGGCGAGTGCCTGCTGGGCCGCGCGAAGCTGACCGTCGGCGAGCAGTACGCGCACCTCGGCAGCGTCGTTGGACGCCACGTCCACGCCGGTCGGCAGGCTTGCCACCAGCAGCCGGGCGTCCTCCGGGGCCAGGCCGAGGTCGGCCGCTAGCCGCACCAGCAGGACGTCGGCGATGCCCTTGGCGCGCTCGGCGGCGCACAGTTCGACGACCTGGAACAGCGCGACGGTCGGCAGGTCCGCACCCTGCTTGAGGCCCGAGTCGAGGACCCCCAACGCGCGTTTTCGCGCCCGGACGCTCGACGAGTCAGCCTCTTTCTCCGCCGCGGACCGCCGCTCGCGCAGCACCTCGGGGCTCAAAGCCAGCGCCGGTCCGCCCGGTACGCTGAACCCTCGAACGAGCGTGAACGGCCGATCCAACCCGGGGTGCAGCAGGTGCACGATGGTCAGCGCACCAAGCTCGCGTAGCTTGTCGCGGAGCTCCCTATAGGCGACCCGGTCCAGCCCACTCTGCTGGGGTAGCTCGACCGTATCGACGACCTGAATCGCGGCCTGCCGGCAGGCTTCGTCGACGTCGGGTTGCTTGAGGGCCGGATAACGTTCGGCGACAACGGCAAGCTGCTCGCGGGTGACCTGGCCGATGGCGCCGTAGGCGCGTACCAGGTCGTCGGCGAGCTGCTTGATCGACTCTTGTGCGGCCTGCGCGGTCTTCTGCGCCAGCCGCTCCCACCAGGCCGGGTCGTTGAGCTGGGCACCGAGCCTGCGGCGCAGCTCTTCGTCCGCCGCGAGGAGCTGCTTGCACACGCGGGCACGGTTGTCCGGACCGGACGCCCGCTGGTTCCAGTACGTCCGCAGCTTGCGCAAGTGGGCCTGCAGGGCGTCGGCGCTCGTTCCCGGCTCGTACGCGTAGACGCGGACGAGGTCGTTGTCGGAGATCCGCCCGTGCTTGCCGCGCATCGGGCGGATCACCTCCTGCTCGTAGCGGACTTCGTCGAAGGCCATCGGGCTACGACCGCACCGCGATTTCCCTGACCGCGGAGGTCGCCCGAACCACGTCGGCCTCGCTGAGGACGCTGATCCGGACCTCGATGGTCAGGTCCTTGCCGCTGGCCGGCTCGACCGCCTTCACTGTGAGGTGCCCTTCGGGGTCGACGGTCATCACCACGTCGATCGGCGAGTTCGCCGGCAGCGGTGGCAGGCCGGTGATCTTCCCTTCGTCGTGGTCGATCGGCTTGTTCGCGGTCATCTCCCGGCTTTCCTCGCTGCCGGCCTGCTCGTAGATCTCGACCTTGACCTCGGGCTGGTTGTCCACCACGGTCGCCGCGTTGAGGTGCTGTAGCACGGGCAGTTCGTCGCTGGCGTGCACCAGATGCTCGATGTAGCTCGCACCGTCGATGTCGTCCTGCCAGCCGGGGCGCGTGGTGTCGACGAGCCGCACGCCGAACGCCTTCGGCAGCACGGTGGTGATCTGTTTGGCGGCGATCCGTTCCAGGGCCGCCGCGTCGACGCCGGTCCGCTCGGCCAGTGCGGCCACTCGAACCCGCCGCTCCTCGACACTCGGCGCGCCTGGTTCGGTACCGTCCCACGCCCAGACCGCCCGGCTCAGCGCGAAACGCGCCGCACCCTTCGCGACGGCAAGGTCCGGGTCGTGCAGGCGCGGATGCCACCCGTACTTTTCGGTAAGCGCCGCAGCGACCGCCGGCATCTTGCTGGACCCGCCCACGAGGAGGACATCGTCGATATGCCGCACGGGGTCCGGCACGCCGAGCCTGCCGGCCAGCCTCTCCATGGTCCGGTCGGTGTAGCTGAGCGTCTTGTCGAGCAGGTGGCGTGTCGCCCGCTCGAAGGCGTCCCGCGTCACCTCGATCATCGCTGCGGCGCCAGCGTACCGCAGCGGTACGTTCCTCGATGTCATCGCGGACAGCTGACGTTTGAGATCCTCGATCTTGTCGCGCAGCTCCTGCATGAACTCGTTGTCGTCGCGCGGGTCCCCGTCCGGCTTGGCCGACCTCGTGAACTCGTCGAGCACGTGCTCGATCAGCACGTCGTCCCAGTCCACCCCGCCGAGCTCCTGGTCGCCGTCGGTACACAACACCTGGATCGCGTCGGGACACACTCGGATCACAGTGGTGTCGAACGTGCCGCCGCCCAGGTCGTAGACCAGCACGATGCGGTCCTGCGTCGCGTCGGCGACCTCGTACTGCAGCGCCGCGGCCACCGGCTCCGGCACGATGCCGATGACGTTGAGCCCGGCGATCCGGCCGGCCTGCCTGGTGGCGTCGCGCTCCAGCATGCCAAAGTACGCCGGCACCGTGACCACGACGTCCTTGACCGGGCCGCCGGTTTCCTGAGCCGCATTCTGGGCGAGCTGCTTGAGTATCAGCGCGGAGATCGACTCTGGCGTGTACGTCTGCCCGTCGAACTCCCAGAACCGCTCCTGGCCCATGTGGCGCTTGACCCGCTGGACGACCCGGTCCGGGTAGAGCCGCGCGACGTTCTTCGCCGTCTCTCCCACCACGACGCCGCCAGCCTTCTCGAAGTAGACCACCGAGGGTGTCGTATCACTCCCGCAGGACTGGTCACGCACGACGGCCGGACGACCGAACTCGTCGACGTACGCCACCACCGAGTACGTGGTGCCGAGATCGATCCCGAAAAAGGACTGGGTGTCGCCGGCCATCGAATCCTCCTGACGAATGCTCTGCGATTGACTGACGGACGAGGCTCAGCCGGGTGTTGGTGGCGCGGGCGGTTGCGCCGTTCGACGGCACACCACGACGCCGGCAGGCGCGAGCATCCGGCCGGCCACCACGTCCTGGTATCCGTCGCTGACAACCTCTGCGACCGTGCCGTCCTCGCCCTCGCCCGCCTGCAGCACGTCGACCACCCGGTGTTGCGCCGGATCGAAGGCACCGCCGATCGCCGGCCGCACGACCTGGATTCCACCCCGCTCCAGTGCCTGCTCCACGCTGCGCGCGAAGGAGACGAGCAGCTCGGCCGCGGCTTCCGTCCCGCTCCCCGCGGCCTCGCGCAACAGCTCGTTGCGCAGCCGCTGCAGATCAACGAGTACGGGCCGCAGCACGAGCTGCCGTTCGCCCGCACGCAGCCGCTGGTTCTCCTCGTGAAGGCGCTCGACCAGCCGCTCGCGTGCGGCCGCGCTCGCGTTCGCCGCTCGCAGCTCGTCGCGTACCTCGGCCAGGGCGGCGCGAACCTCGTTGACGAGTCCTGCGGTGGTATCTGGTGCGACCGCATCGGCTTCCTGGACCAGCTGGTCTTCCATCGGCTCTCCCGGGTGTGTACGGCTCGCTCTATGTAGTGACGGACAGGACGGACCGGGACACTGGCCGTCCGTCAGGGACCTTCGTGACCGAGATACGTCGCCACGACGCGGCGGGTGCCGCCCCCACCTGGTCACGGCGCATCCCTCGGCAGTATTGGCCGATCGTGCCCGGACTGGGCAGGCATCACGCGGCAGAGAAACGCGAGCTCCTGCTCGGTCAGGGGAAGTCGACCGCGTGGTGGCTGCGGGAGTTCCAGGTGAATGTACGGGTCACGCCGAAGCTGGAGCGGGGTTTCCGCGAGTTCTGCGTCCGGACAGCCGACGAACAGACACGCTCGGAGCGCCTCCTGCTCCTGGCCATGGCCACGGTCGCCTTTCTCTCCTGCGGTACGGTCGTGGCCCTCGGGGTCCTTCTGGTCAATGTGGTCGGACGTTCTGCCGGACTCGTCGGCTGGTTGGTCACCGCGGTGTGCCTGCTCGTCCTGAAGGTGCTGGACATCACGCTCGCTCGGCGTCGCAAGCCATTGCTGGCCGCCGTGTGCGTCGGGCTGGTTGTGCTTGCCGCCGGACCCGCCTTCGTCGCCGACCCGGCGGCGGCAGTCCAGGTCCACCTGCTGCTGGGCCGACTCGCCGGCGAACCTACCGGGCTGGCGCTGGGGGTGTTTCTCGCGGCATCCGCCGCACTGGCGATAGTCGCGCTGCGCGGGATCCTGTTCTTCGCGGTGGACCGGGCGGAACGGCTACGCCACCGGATGGTCGTCCCGGACGTCAAGGCGTTCGAGCAGTTCCACTCGATCGTGCGAGACATGGTCGACGAGCAGCTTGTCCTTGCCGGCCCGGCCCGTGTCGCCCTCGCCCAACGGATCGTCAACGCCGCCGACCGGGTCGAGGAGATGGTGCACCTCTACGACCGTATCGACGGTCTCGGGCACCAGAAGGGCGAGCTACGGCGAACGCTGAGGTCGCTCGCCCGGCGTCTTCGGCAGGAGACCAAGGTTCTGGTGTCGACCATCGAGAGCGATGAGAAGATGCTCACCTGTTGCCTGACCTGCCTGGCGGCGATCTCGGTCGGCCACGCCGGGCAGTTCCCGGCTGAGGTGGCCGACCCACGAACGGCGACGCGTGCGGGGCGCGTCGAGCTGGTCAAGCTGCGCGTGTTCGTGGCCGCGTCGATGGCTTTGGCCGGCGTCGCGGCCGATCTGGCGTTCCATCTCGACGTTGGGCTCGGCACGATGGTCATCGTCAACGGCCTCATCGCCTTGGTGGCCGCGGTCGCTCCCGAGCCGTTGATACGCAAGACCACCGAGCTGCGCTTCTGGTCGTGGGTGACCGGCTGGTTCCGATCCAGCGCGAGCCTGCGGACATCTGACAACGACAATGCAAAGGGAGACCAGCGATGACCCGGCGACCGAGTGCGGCTCGGATGGCTGCGGCCGTATTACTGCCGCTGCTCCTGGCGGTCGGGTTGGCACCAGCCAAACCGGCGGCCGCGGAGCCACCCACCCTCGACGAGATCTACCGGCAGCTCGGCGTCGACGACGTCAGCGCGAGCTACGTCGTCCTAATCGACACGTCGCTGTCGATGAAGGCGGGCAACCTCTACGCGGAGGTGCGCAACAGCCTCCGGCAGTTCTTCGCGGCGCTGGCACCCGGCGACACGTTGACCCTGGTGTCCATGGCCGAGGACGCCCGCGTGATCTGGGAAGGCGCGGTGGGCACCTCGCCGGACGACATAGCCGCCAAGCTGCCGCCCGAGCCCACCGGCACCTACACCGACCTGGGCGCGGGGATCGCTGCCGCCGTCAATGCCCTGGAGGCCCGGCGCGACCAGCCGATCGCCAGCGTCGTCCTGCTCACCGATGGACAGCACGACCCGCCGCCGGGCAGCGCGTTTCCGTTCACCGAAGGCTTTGCCTGGCAGCAGCTCGCCCAGCGAGCGGTACGGCTCGAGCAGCTGGTCACCCCGCTCGCGATCCAGCTTCGGGGTGTCAACGGGGCAACCGCTCTGAAACGCGTCTTCCCCAGCGCCCAGGTCGTCAAGCCGCACGCGATCGACCAGCTCACCGCTCGGCTGGCCGAGCCGAAGGAGACCGTGAAAGCCGCGAAGGCCCGCAGCATCCTCGGCGACGACCTCAGGTCGAGTGTTGTCGTGGAGTGGCCCGCCACACTCGACTCGCCGAGTGCCACGGTACGGCTGAGGTCGACCAGCCGGCACCTACCGGTGGAGGTGTCCGACCTCGTGGTGCACACCGACTCCGCCGGGGTCCAGGTGACGGTCCCACCCGGCCCGTTCATCCTCGCGCCCGGCGCGTCGACGGCGGTGGTGCTCACCATCGCGTGGGACGCGCGGCCGATGAGCTGGCGTCCTATTGAGACGGTGCGCCGGCCGTACCAGCTACGCCTCAGCGGTAAGGTCGGGTCGCCCTGGGCGCCAGTACTCGCGGCCCAGGTCGGGGTGACCGCCGAGCCATCGCTTGCCGGCACCGACGTCAGCGGGACAGTCCTCGAACAGCGCGGCAGCAGCACCTGGTGGCTTGCTACCGCCGGCCTACTCGTTGCGCTGCTGCTGCTCGGGATGCGGCTGCGTTGGGTGCGGCTGCATCCGGTCCCGAGCGGAACCCTGGTCGCCACCCCACTGGACGACACGCAGAGCGGTGGCTCCATCCCGCTGCGAAGCCGGCGGGTGGCGATTCTCGCGTCGTCCTTGGGCATCTCCGGCACGGGTTCGGTCAGCGGCAGGCGCCGCGGGATCCGCTCCGAGCAGGTGCTTTCCATCGCGTACAGCAAAGACGGCACGGGTACCGGGCGTGCGGTTGGCGACTGCCCCGCAGGCGGCTCGGTCGACATGCAGGGCGTGCGCTTCGAGTGGCGCCGCTGAGCCTCCGGTGCGGCCGTCAGGTCGCCTTGATCGATCCGTTGGGCGCCACGTCGTACTGCCTCCCGCCGCACCGGATCACCGCACCGTTCCGTCCACGTCCGACTATGCCGCCGTAGACTGTCCCACCAGGACAGTTGCGGTTCCACGCCCGCCTTCCTCCGGCAATGTCGATCCCAACGACGCCACGAGCGCCGGCGTCGAAAATTGCCACGGTGCCGACGACCACGAAAACCGGCTTGTTTACGAACACTGGATCGGCGAGACGCCAGCGCGAAGGTGTCGCGAGCGCGAAGCCGGTCAGGTACTTTCCCTTCCCGGTTGCCGCGTCGACAACCACGGCGGCCCAGTGGGACCGCCCCGGTGACGGGCCGCCCACCTGGATGAACGGGGGTGAGATGACCTCACCCGCCGGCAGGTCCAGGTGCGCCGTACGCCGCCAGCCCGCGTACACGTCGATCGACACGCATAGCTTCGCTGGGTTGACCGCCCCCCGGCGGGTGTCGGCGCTGCCCACCACCCAGGTCACCTGCCCGATGTCCGGCAGGGCGAAGACGTACTGTTCGACCGAGCAGGTCGGATACCGCGAACGGTACGGGTAGGGCTCGTGCAAGACCCGCTGCAGGGTAGCCTGCTCCTCCTCTGTCCACATGCGACCCGCCGCGCGCAGCGCCTCACCGGAACCCACGAGAAGAAGCAGTGCGAAAACGACGGCACCGAAGCGCCGGCGCCACGACCGCGAGACGAGCAGGACCGCCAGCCAGGTCAGCAGGATCGCGGATCCGGCCAGCCACATCGCCAACGCATAGCGATTCGTATATGCCTCCACGAGGTACGTGCCGTCCTGGGACAGCGGGCGGAGCCGGTCACCCGGCTGCACCTGGGGATCTGCGACGAGCACCCGCCGGCCATGCATCAGGTATCCGATGAAAGTGGGTACGACCGCCGTAGCACAGGCCGCGACCGTCCAGCCAACCAGCCGGCGGTCCTGGCGCCGGCGCGCGGCGGCTCGTGCCAGTCTTCGCTGCGCACGAGCCTGCCTGCCATCCTCACGCGCCACCGGAACAGCCGTCATAACGGCGGCCTGCGCCCCGATCCGCGCCGGACCCGGCGGCATGTCATGGGCGGTATTCGCCATCGCGCGAAACCACTCAGCCTCCGCGGCGACGGTCCGGCTGGCTGCGCGGTCCGCGCGCCGGGCCAGCTCGTCGCGGGCCTCCAGCCGAACCAGGGCCGCAAGAGTAGTGACCTTCGCCGCACCGGGGACCTCCACGTGCTGCCCTCGACGGGGAACCTGCCTCATCTGAAGGAAGAACGCCTCGCCCGCCTGCCGCCAGTCCGTGCTGAGGTCGGCAAGCCACTCGCGTCCCGGCCTGTCGTACTCGCTGAAGATGCGGCCCTCGCTCAGCACCTCGACCGCGGCCAGCGCCGCATGCCGCCTCGATCCATGCCCGGTCGCGTCCGCCGCCAGCCTGGAAAGGCCGGAGGCGTCCAGCGTCCACGAGCGGTAGGACGGAGGGCGAGACGGATCGAGCAGAGCGATGAGACGCGCAACGCAGACGTCCGCGCTGTCCTCGGTGACTTGCTGCGTTGGATCGGGCAGGTTGAGGTAGGCGAGATACGACCGAAGTCGTTCCACGCCGGGGCCGAGCACGAGCGCGCGGGCACCGTCCCAGGTGGTCGCGAGCGCCTCGGCCAGGTCACGCGGATCGCGGTGGTCGCGCCCGCCGAACGTGAACCAGGGAGATACTTCGATCGTGTCGGTACCCATTCCGCCATCCGTGTGTCGATCGCTACCCATCACCTGACGGACTGCGCCACCATTCATAGGGCTACCTCTCGCGTGCCACGAGGACCCTGACCGGACGGAGGACCGATGACTCGGTGGAGTAGACAAACATTCACAGCGCTCGGCGTCACCCAGTACCCGCCGGGCCCCTATCTCGACCGGCTGAGCCACCGGAAGGTTTACGTCACGGCCCCGGGTAACGACAACATCGGGCAGATCCTCGCGTCGATGAATGTCAGCCATGAACCCTTCAACGGCGAGTACGACTGCACGATCCTGTTCGTCAACTGCGGCACGCCTGATCGGGTCGATCCTGCTGCGCTAGCCGAGTTCGTCCGCTCTGGCGGCTGTCTTTACGCCTCCGATCACGCCGACGCGCTGGTAGCCCAGGCGTTCCCGGATCTCTTCAGTTTCGGTGGGCGGGTCGGCCAGGCAGGCTGGGTCACCGCCGCAGTCGTCGACCCCGAGCTGGAACAGATCATCGGTCCGACGATCACGATCAACTTCGACATGGGTTCCTGGACGATCTTGCGACGGTCGCGGGGCGAAACCCTCCTTCGCGCCGTGGACGGTCCCTATGCCGACCAGCCCATCATGGCCCATGTCGAGTACGAACTCGGGTCCGTTTTCTACACCTGTTTCCACAACAGGGCACAAGCCTCGGAGCAGGAGAAGCGCCTGCTCCAGTTGCTGGTCCTCAAACAGATCAGCGTGACCTCGCGGACGACCGTGGAACAGGTTGGCCGCTCCCTCGGCATCAGCCTCGTTGCCATGCGGCAGGATTTCCAGCGATGAACCATGACCAGCCACGCGTCGGGCTGATCACCTTGTGACTACGCGGTCGCCGATCCCGCCACCTGCCCGGCCGCTGCGATCGCCGCCAGCCATGGATACTCCGCTGGGACCGTTCCGGCCGCCCGGCGCAGATCGCGCAGGGCCTCGGCCGCCCGGCACACGCAGCGCAGTGCGTGCAGAGCCACCAGGTCCGCAGGTTCGGAAACCCCGGTGGCGATGGCGCTATCGAGGCGGTCAGCGAACCCGCCGGCGATGGCCCCCACCGCGCCGTCCAAGGGCCGGGTCTCACTGAGAAAGGCGCCAAGGCTGCGCATGATGACCACCGCCGCTGGGTGGTCGAGCGGGATGGCTTTCGCTGCCCGAAGCAACTCTTCTGCCCCGGCCCGGCGGTCTGTGCCGTCGGTAGCCTTGTCGGCTCGATCCCGCAGAAGCAAAGCGACGGCCAGAAGGTACGCGTCGACCGCGGCTCGCGCCTGGTCCGATCCGGGCGGCCCTTCCGTAATGGTCGAGGCGAGCGCGACCATCTCGTCGACTGCCGTGGCGTCCGGCAATGGCGTACCGGGAACGAGAAGCTCGGCAGCCGAGAGCCACACCGCGTCCGGGTCTCCGTCGCCGCGCGATGGCAGCAGGGCGTACAACGATCGGCGAAGCTCGTCCGGAGCCGGTTGCGGCGGCGGTGCGGACCGCTGGATCGTGGGAGCCGGATCGTTGACAGCCTGCCTACCTTGTATGACGGCGACGGGCCGATCCAGCGGGTCGAGCGCCGCCAGCGTGGCTAGGCCCGGGGTGAAGAAGCCTGTGGCCGGTAGCCGGTACCCGGGCGGACCGCCTTGCTTCATCTGGTCCTGCAGCTTCTGCAGCATCGCGAAGGTGCTCATGAGGCTGTTGAGGTCGAAGCCAGACAGACCACCGCTGACCGCGCCGAGCATCGCCCGCACGGCTTCGGCCACGTCGAGCAGCGTACGTGCGAAGGTGGTGAACTCATCGCCGACCGGTTCTCCGTCGAGTACCGCACGGAAGCAGGCGCTGGCACGGTCGACGTCGGCCAGCGCGTCCGCCGATGCGGCGCCCCCGCTGCGCGCCTGGGCACCGAACCCTGTCGTCTGCATGTACGCCGAGACCCGCGCAACGTAAAGCTGGCCGAGGGCGATTTGGGTCATGGCGCGCTGAGGCGCCGAAAGGCTGGGGGACGACAGAGCATCCTCCAGCACACTGATGCCCGTCTGGCAGTCACGGTCGGCTCCGCCGTGCGCGGTGTAGCGGGCTGTGAGCTGGAAGCCGAGTATTGCGGCAACCTGTCCCTTGATCGCATCGTCGCCGCCCAGGTAGCCGTATGCCTCGGCCAACGCTTCGATCGAGGCGTCCAGGTCGGGCTTGGCGGCGGGCGAACCCGGGCCTATGTTCGTGTACTCGGCCATGTACGCCTGCCCCAGACGGACGAGGACCGGCAGCCGCGCCGGATCGGTCAGCTGCGCGAGTTCCGCTTGCAGCCGCGCGATGAGCTCCTTCGACATTGGCGTCCTCGTCACTCACTGTCCGTAGTGAACGAATCCGGCCCAGGCGAGAACGCCGGTTGGATCGTCGGTAGGCCCGGGAACCAGCTCCGGTGGCATCCCATGCGGCGCCTTGCGGTCCGGGTCGAGCATCCACATCTGTGCCTGCCGCAGCGCCTGCCACGGTGGCAGGCCATCGTGTCGCGCGTAGTGGTGGAATAGGAACATCAACGACGACGTGGCAGCGTCGGGCACGCTCCACTGGGTTGACAGAACCGACCGCGCTCCCCCGGCCAGAAACCCCGTTCCCAGGCTGTATGCCTCGTCGTACCCATACACCGAGCGGCCGCTGTTGCACGCGGCTAGCACCACCAGCGCGATTGCGCGGTCGGGGACCTCGGCCATGAGGTCCACGAGCTCCTCGACGCTGAGCTCGCTGGTCCGGCGGTCCTCGTCCGATGCGGAACCAACATCCGCCAGCAGAAGGCGCGCACCGGCCCCGGGACCGGAAGCGAAGAACCCGTGGCAGGCAAGGTGAAGCATCGCCCCCGCAGACGGGCTCCGGTTCGCCAGCCACGCACGCACCTCAATCGCAGTGCCGGCACCCGAAGGGCTGGACCTGCCATCGGGGAGCCGCCCGACGTAGCGGGCGCCACGGTAGAACGCACGGCGGACCGCGTACGCCTCCATCCGGGCGGAGACAAGCGGGTCCGCCCGTCTACCGGTGTCGGGATCACCGACCACCAGCCCCGTCGGGCCAAGCGGCACCGGCGCGAGGGCCGCATTGTCGCATAGCAGCCGAGCCGACGCCGCATGGGTGATTGCGGCCAGCTGCACGGCATAGGTACCGTCCCTGCGCCGGGCCGCTGGCCACGGGACGCGAGCCAGGTCCCCCATGGGAATCAGCACGATCCGCGGTACACTCCGGTCCGGTCGGGCCGGGAGCCGAGGAACATAACTCTCCAGCAGCGGTCCGATGGCCGCACGCCAGGCCCAGTGGCACAATGCCTCCACCCGGTCGGCGAATCCGTTTCCGTCCTCCGGAGCGACATCACGGTTCTGGTCGACCGCGTCGCGGGTGGACAACGCGATGAGGTAGCGCGCGACATCTGTCCTCCCCGCCAGGTAGAGGTGCTGCAGCGCCATGAACGCGGGCGGCCCGACGGCCGGCGCCATGACCGCCAGTCCTCCGTGCGGCGGATCGCCCGGCACGAGGTAGATGAGGGCGTCGGCGTCCAGCAAAGCCAGGGCTGACTGAACCTCCGACAGGGTCGGTGGATCGAACAGGCTGTCCGTCGACTGCTTCGTCAGTACGTCCAGAACCTTTCGGCGCAGCCTGTCGGACCGCGTACCCTCCCGCGACCATTGGCGTGCGAGATCGGGACGTCCGGCCGCTTCCAGCCGCGCCGGAATCCGGTGCAGCTCCATCGCGGCGAAGAGCATCAGCCCTCGGCCCGCGTCCAGCGCCCGCAGTGCCCCGGCCGGATCGCCCACGGTGATGCACCGGCGCGCGTTGTCCAACGCGTCCTGTGCCGCGTTCCGCACCGAAATCTGGGCGCCAGCCGGATCGGTCTCGAGCAGGACGCGCCACGCGTACCCGCGCTGCGCCGCGAGCCCGGACTCCGGAACCCCAGCGTGATCTCCGGTTCGCTGGCGGATAACGGAGAGTATCTCATTTGTGAGCGACCACTGTGGATGCTGCGGTCCGCCGAGCAGACCCCGAGCTTCCTCCAGCAGAGCGCAGGCCTCGTCCAGGCCGTCGGTCCTGCCGGTCAGCTCGCTGCGGCGGTAGAGCGCCATCGCCAGCGACTGCAAGCAGAAAGCACGCTGCGGATCTCCAGGCGGGGTTTGAGCGAGGGTCTGCCGGAAACTCGCGACGCCCTGGTCGACCCGGGCGAGGTCGGTCTCGTCACCCAGCCCGAGAAACGCCACACCCGCGGCCAACCCGCTCAACACGGGATGCGCGCCTGGCGGATCGGCGAGTGACGCGAAGGCCTTGAGTTGCTCCTCGGTCAGGCGGCCCTCCCGTGGGGATCCGTCCTTGTCGAAAAGGGTCCGGAACGCCTCCGCGGGCGCGGAGGCCCGGTTCATGGACTCCCGAACCGGATCCTCAGGCGGCAGGTTTCCTATGGCCCGCTGCATCAGGTCGAACTGACGCCACGCGGAGGCGGAATCGCCTCGCTGGTTGGCGGCAAGCGCCTCGGCGCCTAGACGAGCTATCTCCCTGAGCCGTGCGACGGTGGGATTGCCTGGTACCGACGATCCCAGACCGGCCACCACTTGGGGCAGCCGATGCAGTACACTCTCGTCGCCCTGTTGGATGGCCCGCCGGACCATGAGCCCCATCCGGGCGGACTCTACGAGCGCGGCGATCTCCGGATCGCCGACGGATTCGGCGGCCAGCCTGCCTAGCTCGGCCTCAATCGAGTCGAGTCCGACGGAAGCGTCGTAGGTTATGGCGTACACCAGGGACATCGCGAGCGCCGCACGCCTGGTCCGCGGCCACTGAACCGTCTGTGGTGGATCGCGCTCGGCAGCAGCTTGAAGCTCTCCCATGTGCCGGAAGAGGTGAATCGAAGAAGCCGGCTGACGAATGAGCACACTTATCAAATCCGCGGCGCGGCGCGCGCGATCGGGGTGATCGGGGGGCAGCCGTACTACCTCGGCGACCGCCACCTCTAGGTCAGCAGTCTGAAAGCCCTCGACCGTCACACCAACCCTCGCCTCCACGTGTCCCTGTTGTCTGACGGACGGGGGGTCTGGGCTTGCCCCGTGGGCAGCCTGCGCAGGGTTATCCGATCACGCTGGCCGGCGCCATAGACGTGGCCGAGTTAAGGGGTCAAGGAGTGCCGCCCACGACACTACTTGACGGTAATTACAACGTAAATCGTCCAGACCAGGAGCATGAGCTGCGGAAACTCGGTTCTGTCGGGACGGCGGTGTTCTGGCTCAGGACATCCCGGACAGGTGTCTCGCGACATGCCGGACTGATGTCTCCGGGGATCCCGGACTAGCACGGCTGCAGCTTCGAGCCTGCGGCCATGTCTTTTACCCGATTACTGATCACTGCTGTGGTGGTCGAGAAGCGCCCTGTTCGTGAGGTCGCCGCAAGCTACGGCGTGTCAACGTCGTGGCTCTACGAGCTGCTGGCCCGCTACCGTCGCGAGGGCAAGACTGCTT
>DASRII010000301.1:0-4883 GCA_035650075.1 Micromonosporaceae bacterium
GCGCGGGACACCATCGACACCGAGTACGCCGCACATCGCCAGCGCTTCCTCGCCGAGCAGGGGTACGCGTACACGATCGTCGACGCCGACGACGTCCTGCCCACGGTTGACTGACGGCACTGGCGACTGGCATAAAGAGACAGCCCCGGATACCGGGGCTGTCGGGCCAGGGGTCTTCGCCCTGGCCGGGATGATCGAACTATACCCGCGTCGCGGTAACGGGGGCAAGGAGAGCTGTGACGCGCGTCCTCGCATACCTCGATGGGTTCAACCTCTACCACGGCATCCGGCTGAAGACTGGGCGCCGTTTCCTCTGGCTCGACGTCGATGCACTGTGCCGGCAGATACTGCGCCCGGGCAACACCCTCCAGGCGGTCAAGTACTTCACCACCCGCGTACGAGACAAGCACTCGAGTCGTCATCGCCAGGACGCCTACCTGCAGGCGCTGGCCACCCACTGCCCCACGGTCTCCGTGATCGAGGGTCGGTTCCAGAAGCAGGTCCGCAGGTGTCGGGCGTGCCAGCTGCAATGGTCGACGTTCGAAGAGAAGGAGACCGACGTCAACATCGCAATCGCGTTGGTCGAGGATGCCGTACTGGATAGGTTCGACAAGGCATTCCTCGTCTCGGGCGATACCGACCTCGTCCCCGCGATCCGCGCCGTCAAGCGCCTCTGTCCGGAGAAACGGGTGGTGGCGGTGTTTCCCCGGCGCGGGTGTCGGATCCGCTACGGGCGGCCGCAGACGCCGTCTACTACCTGGGTGAGGACAAGCTGAGGCGGGCGCAATTGCCGGCGGAGGTCGTGACTCCGGAAGGGATCAAGCTGACCCGGCCGGCGTACTGGCGTTAGGCCGGGACTTCGGGGCCGCCGTCGCAGAGGGGGGCGAGGAGGTCGCCGTACTCGTCGATCCGCTCGAGCACGACCCCCGCGGTGAAGTCGGTAGCGACGAAGGCGCCGTCCTCGACCTCGTCCCAGGTGACCGGCGCGGACACGGTCGGCACCTGCATGGCCCGCAGCGAGTACGGCGTGACGGTCGTCTTCGTCGCGCTGTTCTGGCTCCAGTCGATGAACACCTTGCCCGGCCGCAGCTTCTTGGCCATCTTCGAGGTGATCAGCTTCGGCGCGGCCCGCTCCAGCTCCTCGGCGACCCGTTTCGCGTACGCCGACACTTCTTCCGACGATTGCGTACCGGCGACCGGGCAGCACAGTTGCATGCCCTTCTTGCCCGAGGTCTTCGGGTACGCCTCGAGCCCGTCGGCACCGAGCCGGTCGCGCAGCATCAACGCCACCTCGCAGCAGTCCGCGAGGGCTGCCGGGGCACCGGGGTCGAGGTCGACCACCATCAGGTCCGGGCCGTCGGAGCCGACTTTCCACTGTGGAGTGTGCAGCTCGAGCGCGGCGAGGTTGGCGAGCCAGACGAGCGTCGGCAGGTCGTCGGCGACGACGTAGTCGAGCACTTCCCGGTTCATGTTCGAGCCCGGTACCGGCAACGTCTCGAGCCGTACCCAGTCCGGCGTACCGGCCGGTGCGTTCTTCTCGAAGAAGTACGTGGCGTCGACGCCGTTCGGGTACCGGATCCGGGTCAGCGCCCGATCCTGAAGATGCGGCAGCAGGACCGGGGACACCCGCGTGTAGTAGTCGATCACCTCGCCCTTGGTGAAGCCCGCCGCGGGATAGAGCACCTTGTCCAGGTTGGACAGTTCCAGCTCTTGTCCGTCTACGTGAACCCGGATCCGGTTATCCGGCATCGGCACAGTCCTCCGGCGACTTGTCGGGGCGCAGCCGGACGAACCGCGGGAAGCGCAGCCGCCCGTCGCGGGTCTTGTTGCCGTACTTCACCTCGACCACCAGTTCCGGTCGTACCCAGTTCGCGTCCTTCGCATCCTCCCTCGGCAGTGGGTCGGCGAACGGCGACGCCGCCACCTTCAGCGGCCGGAGCGCCGCGAGCAGGGATGTCTCGGCGGCCCCGCTGATCCCCCCGCCGACCCGACCGCGGTACCGCAACAGCCCCTCCGGACCCGGTACGCCGACCAGGAGTGCGCCCAGCTCGCGCGCGCCCGGCCGCCACCCGCCCACCACCAGGTCGTCGGTGTGCTCCAGTTTGACCTTGACCCAGTCCGGCGACCGCAGCCCGGGCCGGTACACCGAGCTGGCCCGCTTGGCGACGAGCCCTTCCAGGGCGTTCTCGCGGGCGGCCGCCTCCGTGGCCGGCCCGTCGGTGAAGCTCGGCGGGACGAGCCAGTGCGGGCCGGCGAGGTCGAGCGCCTCGAGCGCGTCCCGGCGGTCGGCGTACGGCAGGACGGTGAGGTCGGTGTCTCCCAGCCGGAGCAGGTCGAAGATCATGAGCGTCACGGGTAGGGCCGCCGCCAGTTTGGAGGCGCGCCCGGCGTCCCGCACATGCATGCGCTCGGCCAGCGCGGTGAACGACGGTCGGCCGGCCTCGTCGAGCACCACGATCTCCCCGTCGAGGACGGCGTCCCGCAGCTGTCCGGACAGCGGGGCGAGCTCCGGGTACGCGATGGTGATCTCGGCGCCGGAGCGGGCGTACATGCGCAGATTTCCCCCACTCAGGTGGGTGATCGCCCGCACTCCGTCCCATTTGAACTCATACGCCCAGTCCGGGCCGGCCGGCAGCTCCCCGGTACCGGCCACGGCCAGCATCGGCGACAGCGGGCTGGGCACACCGTCATGCTAGATCCGGTGGAATCCCGGCCACGCGGGTGCAATGCTGGTCGATACCGGGCCGTTCTCGAGGTACGGCGGGGGTTCCGGACCAGTTCGCGGCGGGTAGGGAGCGATTATGCGGGCCATCTGGAAGGGCGCGGTCTCGTTCGGCCTGGTGTCGATCACGGTGAAGTTGTACTCGGCGACGGAAGAGAAGGACATCCGCTTCCACCAGGTACACCGCACCGATGGCGGGCGCATCAGGTACAAGCGGGTCTGCTCCGTGTGCGGGGAGGAGGTGTCGTTCGACGACATCGCCAAGGGGTACGACATCGGTGGCGGCGAGATCGTCGTACTCACCGACGAGGACTTCGCCGACCTGCCGCTGAGCACCTCGCACGCGATCGACGTGCTGGAGTTCGTGCCGGCCGAGCAGGTCGATCCGATCCTGTACGCGAAGGCTTACTACCTCGAGCCCGAGGGCACGGCGACCAAGCCGTACGTGCTGCTGCGCGACGCGCTCACCGACGCCGAACGGGTCGCGATCGTCAAGGTGGCCCTCCGCCAGCGGGAGCAGCTGGCGACGTTGCGGGTCCGTGAAGGTGTGCTCGTTCTCAACACGATGCTCTGGCCGGACGAGATCCGTGCCGCCGACTTCGCCTTCCTGGACGAGAATCTCAAGCCCCGCCCGGCTGAGCTGGCCATGGCCAGCTCGCTGATCGACTCGATGGCGGGTGACTTCGATCCGGGCGAGTACACCGACAACTACCGCGCGGCCCTGCAGGAAGTCATCGACGCCAAGGTGAGCGGCAAGGAGATCGTGGCGCCGCCGGAGGCGGAGGCGGCCCCGACCGCCGCGGTGGACCTGATGGCCGCTTTGAAGGCATCGGTCGAGCGCGCGCGGGCCGCCCGCGGCGAGGCACCGGCCGAGACCGAGGAGAAGAAGCCGACGCCGATCACCGCGGCCAAGTCCGCGAAGAAGGCGGCCGCGAAGAAGGCCGCCCCCAAGAAGACCGCGGCGGCCAAGAAGACGGGTACCGCCAAGAAGACCACGACGGCCAAGAAGGCCACGAAGAAGGTAGCGAAGAAGGCGTCAGCCTAGCCCCCTTCTCCGTCGATCAAGGACTTGTCCTTGATCGACGGAGCAGACGGGGTCAGAACAGCGGGCCGGTGATCGTTAGGCCCAGATTGTCGCCGGCGATGGAGAACAACCCGGCCAGGGCGAGCCCCGCTCCGCCCAGGGCGAGGTCCTTGTTGAACTGGATCTGCTCGTGCATCCGGGCCTCGCCGGTCTCGCGCCAGAACCCGTGCATGAGTACCGCCGTCGGCAGCATGAACAGCACGATCAGCAACGAGCCCAAGTCCGCCCAGATGCCGAGCAGGACGGACAGGCCGCCCAACGCCAGCGGGAACCCACCAGCGAACGTGGCCCAGTACGCCATCGGCACGCCCTTGCTGGCGGCGTACTGCGACATGGCCTTCGTCTGCGTGAAGTGTCCCACCGCGGATTGCAGGAACAGGGCCGAGAAGAGGATCCGGCCGATGAGCACAAGGATGTCCATGACTCGATCTTTACTACTCCGCGATCGTCACGTCCAGACCCTGCTCCGCATACCTCGACCGCACCTGCTTCTTGTCGAACTTGCCCACCGACGTCTTGGGCACCTCGTCGATGAACGCCCACCGCTCCGGTAGCTGCCACCGCGCCACCTTCTCGGCGAGGAAGTCGCGCAGCTCCTGGGCCGTCGCGGTGGCTCCGTCCCGGACCACGACTGTCGCAAGTGGACGCTCGCCCCACCGCTCGTCGGGTACGCCCACGACGCACGCCTCCACCACGGCCGGGTGCGCCATCAACGCGTTCTCCAACTCGACCGAGGAAATCCACTCGCCACCGGACTTGATGACGTCCTTCGCCCGGTCGGTCAGCGTGATGAACCCGTCCGGGGACAGCACACCCACGTCCCCGGTACGCAGCCAGCCGTCCCGGAACTTGTCGGGGTCGGGTTCGGCCTCACCCACGTACCCCCCGGTCACCCACGGTCCGCGGACCTCGAGCTCACCCACGGCCTTACCGTCCGACGGCATGACCTCGCCGGTCGGCCCGACGATGCGCGCGGCCACGCCGGCCGGGACGCGACCCTGCGTGTACCGGTAGGCCCACGCCTCGTCGGCGGGCACGCCGGCGGGCGGGCGCGACACCGAACCCAGCGGCGACATC
>DASRII010000302.1:0-47957 GCA_035650075.1 Micromonosporaceae bacterium
TGCCGACCTGCCCGCAGTACTGCGGCCACTGCACCCGCATGGACCTGGTCGGAAACTCCACGCCGGTGATCGACAAGCTGAAGCTGGCCGGCAAGCCCAACGACCGCCTCGGCGCGATGATCGACTACCTGCGCCGGACCCCGTCTGTGCGTGACGTGGTGGTCTCCGGGGGCGACGTCGCCAACATGCCGTGGCCTCGTCTCGAGGCGTTCCTGACCTCGGTGCTCGAGGTCGAGAACATCCGCGACATCCGGCTGGCGACCAAGGCGCTGATCGGGCTGCCGCAGCACTGGCTCCAGGACGACCTCCGGTTCGGCATGGAGCGGGTGGCCGGGTTCGCCCGCGAACGCGGCGTCTCGATCGCGATCCACACCCACACCAACCACGCCAACTCGGTCACCCCGATGGTGGCGCAGGCGACCCGCGCGATGCTCGACACCGGCATCCGCGACGTGCGCAACCAGGGCGTGATCCTCAACGGCGTCAACGCCGACCCGCACGCGCTGCTCGACCTGTGCTTCCGGCTGCTCGACGGCGCGCAGATCATGCCCTACTACTTCTACATGTGCGACATGATCCCGTTCTCGGAGCACTGGCGGATCTCGGTCGCCGACGCGCAGAAGCTGCAGCACTCGATCATGGGCTACCTGCCGGGCTTCGCCACGCCGCGGATCGTCTGCGACGTACCGTTCGTCGGCAAGCGGTGGGTGCACATGGTCACCGAGTACGACCGCGAGCTGGGCATCTCGTACTGGACGAAGAACTACCGCACCTCGATCGAGGCAACCGACACCGAGGCACTCGACCGCCGGT
This sequence comes from Micromonosporaceae bacterium, assembly GCA_035650075.1. Taxonomy (GTDB): domain Bacteria; phylum Actinomycetota; class Actinomycetes; order Mycobacteriales; family Micromonosporaceae; genus DASSUC01. The sequence goes on from DASRII010000302.1 coordinate 814, forward strand.
ACCCCTACTACGACCCGATCGACACCCTGTCCGACGCGGGTCAGCGGTGGTGGGCGCGGCACGGCGCGGCCGAGCTGGCGTCGGTACCCGCCTGAGCCTCAGGCGAGACCGCCCAGGCCGGCGATGATCGCCCCGACCACTACCAGCAGGAAGCCGAACGTGAACAGCACCAGGCTCGGTGGCTTGTCGCCGAGTGAGTTCAACAGCAGGCGCAGCTCCCGGATCAGCCCGGCGAGCGCGTTGACGACGTCGGATGGGCCGAGCGTGGAACGGCGGGCACGGTACTCCCCCCACGCCATGACCAGACCCACCACGATCATCAGCAGACCAATCCCTGTCACGATCAGCCCGACGGCCTGAATCACGGTCCAGCCTCCTGTCAGTTGTCCAGCCGCAGCGCGGCCGAGCAATAGGCGGTGTAGGCGAGACCGAGCAGATTGCGGTCCCGCAGCAGTCGCATCCGTACACTGTGGAGCGCCTCGCCCACGGTCTGCCGGCGAGCGAGGCAGGCCCAGACGTGTTCGGCGACCTTTCTCGCCAGCGTGTCGCGGACCCCGATCTCGGTACCGATGACCCCGGCGGCGTACATCTGGGCGAACGCCGACACGAACTCCAGCCAGGAGTCGACCGCGATCGCCGCACTGCGGCAGGCGTTGATGAACACCAGCGGGGAGTTGCGCCGCCAGTGGTCCAGTGCCGCCAGGTCGTCCCCGGCCAGATCGGTGGGGGTCAGCTGCTCCTTGCGGCCTATCTCGAGATAGCTGGTGCTCGAGTCCCGGCGGCAGTGTCCGAGAAAGTACACAAAGGACAGTGGCGTGCTGTGCAGGGCGTCGATGAGCGCGGCCCGCTGACCGTACGCGGTCAGCCCGAACCCGTGCAGGGTCGCGCCCAGGGTCCGCACGTGATCGTCCACACCGGACAGTGCACTGTGCCCGACCACCATCTTCGGCGCCGGACCGCCCGCCCGGATCCGGGTCGCCAGGCCGTGTCCGTGCGGCACCGTCGGCGGCATCTCGATGACGTGCCGGTACCCCCAGAAGCCGAAGGGGCACAACGTGTTGGTCGCGTGGGAGGAGGCGAACGGGCAGTCCGTGGCCGGTACCTCCGCCGAGCCGAGCAGTCCCTCGATGTCGTCGACCACCGGGCAGCGCCGGTACGCCGCCGGATCGCCGTCGAGGAGCGGGATGTCGTAGACCAGTGCCCACGGGATGACGTAGTTGCCGCTGCCCACCCGGGCGATCTGGATGACCCCGTGCTTGCGCAGCCGATCGCCGAGCTCGGCCCGCATCGACCGGTCGGAAACCAACATGGCGTACATCCGCCTGCCGTACGTGGCCAACCTGGCCAACTGCTGCCGGAACAGCTCGGGGCGGGCGCGCAGGTCGGCCGGCAGCGCATCCTGGATCGTGGTGAGGATGTCTCGGCCGGCCGCCTGGAAACCACTCATCTGCGCCTCGGTCAGCCCGAGGACCAGCGGCTCGGCGCCGGTACGGTGCATCAGGACCGCCTGGCGCTGGTCGGCGATCGGGCTGACGCCGATGCTCAGCAACGGCAACGGCATCGGCAGCCGGCGCAGGTCCGACATGCCCGCGGTGAGCGTGAAGTCGACGGTCGCCGACTGCGGCGTACCGGTGCGCTCGTCGGGCCCGATGTCGGCGTACACCACCAACGACTGGACCTGGGTGGTACCCGCGCAGATCGTCACCCGCAGCCGGGCCGGACCCGACTCGGCCGGTACCTCGACCGGTATGTACAGGTACCGGCCCCGCTGCTCCGGGGTGCAGGTGTGCCGCTCGCCGGGTCGGCACCCGCAAACCCAGCTCGCCCCGTGCCGCGGCAGGAACAGCGGGAACCGGCGCTTGGGCAGCCGGAAGTCCTCGCTCACCGCCACGATGTCCAGCCAGGTGCCTTCGTCGGTGGCCGGCACCAGCTCGGCCGGGAACCGATCGGGCGTGACCACGATGCTGTCGATCGACAGCCGGCCGATGTCGACGCGCAACTCGTACTGTGCCAGGGCCCGCAGGCACCGGGCCTGCGGCACCCGGTTGCGCGAGTACGGCCAGACGAAGCACAGGTTGACGTGCCGCGGTTCGCCGGCCTCCGCTTCCCGCCCCGGGTCGTCGCCGGCCCGAACCAGCACGCGGGCCAGCGGATCGCCCGAGCGCGCGATGAGGTTCTCCAACTCGATCCGGGTCACGACGCCGACCACCTCGCCGTCGGCCACGACGACCAGGCACAACAGGCGGCCGGCGAGCACCTCGGTACCGTCGACGGTCCGCCACAGGTCCTCGGCGTCGGCGTCCGCGGACACGATCCGCGCATCCTGCCGGTCGCCCGCTCCCACGACCCAGCGCGGCGCTCCGTCGTCGCCCAGCACCACGGCCAAGCCGCCGAGGGCAGCCTCGGCCGCGTCCCGGACGACGTGTACCGCCGGCGACATCACATCTCGGATCGTGGGCACGGGTGCTCCAGGGAGGGGCGGCGGCTTGAAGACGATATCGGATGGCGGCGATGTCCGAGGCCGAACCTACTCGAGAATGCACACCCAGCCGATTTCGCCCAACGGACCGACGAGCCGCGACACCCATTCATCTGTTTGCGGTCCGTCACAGGAGTGATACGTACAGGGGATGACGACGCCGGGAGGCTTCCCGACGCCATGGACCGACGATCCGAAGTGGACAGACCTGCTCGGTCTGGCCAACTCACTCGCCGGCATCCCCGGCAACGACCTGCCCACCCGCATGTTCGTCGAGGCGCTCCGCGAGGCGGCGGCCACGTTCGGGTACGCCACCCACGCGCCGAGCGAGGACGACCGGGTCTGCCGCGCTCAGCTGGTGCTGCGGCTGGCCGGCGGGTTGGCGAACGCCGAGCCGGCGCGGTGGGCCGTCCGGTGGCTCGAGCACATCGGGCAGCCGTACCTGCGCCAGTGGTGGCGCCACGCGGCGACCGACCGCCGGATCCAGGGCGAAGCCCGCATCCCGGCACAGGTCACGGCTCTGGCCGCGGACGAAACCACCGTGATCTCGGGCGACCGCGCCGGAGTCGTACGGCGGCACGAGCTGGTGGACGGCGTACTGACGACGCCGACCGAGCTGGCATCGCTGCACGGACCCGTCTGGTCCGTCGCGGCCCGCGGCGGTGTCGTGGTCGCCGGCGGCGCGAGCAACGAACTCCTGGTCAGCCCGTCCGCGCCGACGGTGGTCCACCAGCGCAGCGCCGTCACCGCGACAGCCACGGACGGTACCCGGGTGGCGTGCGGGTTCGAGACCGGGCAGGTCTGGCTCGACGGCACCGACCTGCGGTGGCCGGACGGTACCGGCGACCATCCCGCGGTGCTGGCGCTGGCCTTCACCGCCGACGGCGTGCTGCGCTGCGCCCGCGCCGACGGGACCCTCGCCGAACACCGCGGCGGAGACACGCTCCAGCCGCTGGACGTCGAGCCGGTACCGGGGCGCGTCGCCGCGTGGCATCCCACCGCCTCGGCCGTCGCGGTCGGCCGAGCCGACGGCACCGTCCTCGTCATCCGCGGCGGCGCCAACGGGTGGCACGTCGGGCCGCCGGTCGCCAACCACCTCGCGGTCACCGCACTCGCCTGGTCCCCCGACGGTCGACTCGCCTCGGGCGGACACGACCGGCGGATCTGGCTCACCGACGGAGTGGTCGGCGGGTCGCGCGCCACCCGGCTGAGCCTGCGGTCGAGTACGCCGGTCACCGCGCTCGCGTTCGCGGGCGGGCTGCTGATCGCCGGTCACCGCGAGCGACTCGTGCCGTGGCAACCGTCCCCGGGCCGCGGTGGTCACGCGTTGGCCCCGCCGGACGAGGTGACCGCGGTCGGCCTCGACCCGAACCGCCCGGACCGGATGGCGTCCGCGACCACCGAAGGGCTCCTGCGGCAACACGACGCCGACGGTCGGATCCGCCACGAGGCCGCCTGGGTACGCGGCAAGGTGCACCGCCTCGCCCCGGCGCCGGGCGGCTGGTACGTCGCCGCGTCCACCGGACTGCACAGCTGGCGGCCGGGCGAGCGGCTCGACCGGCTCGACAACCGGCCGAGCTGGGTTGTCGTCGCGGGTGCGGCCGGCCGCTGGGTCGCCGGCTGCGACGACGAGGTACTCGTCGACGGCCTCGAACGCTTCGCCCACGACACGACCGTCGTCGACGCTCTCGTCGCCAACGACGGAAGCGTCGTGACGCTCGACGATCGGGGCGGACTGCGGATCGAGGGAACTCCACTGCCCACTGCCCTGCCGCCCGGCAGCCGGCTGCTCGCGGCGGACCTGCGGGGCGTGCGGTTCGTGGCCCGGGCCGAAGGCCGGGTCGGGCAGTGCGACGCCGACGGCATCACCTGGCTGTGGCCACCGGCCGGGCACGAGCGCGCGGTGGCCGGCGCCACACCGCTCGGCGGCGACCTGTACGCCCTCGCCTACGACGACGGGGACCTCGCCCTCGTCGAAGCCGACACCGGTACCTGGATCGGCGGCCTGCACCTGCGCGCCTCCGCCGTAGCGGCCCACGGCACCCGCCTCGCCGCCGCCTCCGGGGACGAGGTCGTCCTGACCGACGTCGTCCGCCCGAGCCGGCGTGCCCCCACTCCCGGCGACCCGACCCTGCGGATCGACCGCCGCCTGTCCGGTCGTGGCTTCGTCGAGTACGTCGTGCGGGATCCGGCCGGCTCCGAGTGGGTCATGCCCACCGACCTGCAAGCATCGGTCGGTCTCCTGTTCCGGACTGCCGCCGAGCCGGAGCTGACCCGGGCCCTCGCCGAGCGGCTCGAAGGCTGGCTCGGCGCGGCGGTCCTGCGGGAGGTCGCCGACCAGCTCGAGGGACGAGGCGTCCGGCTGCCCGTTCGGCTCCGGCTCCAGGTCGGCGACCCCGATCTACGCGTAGTGCCGTGGGAGCTGGCCGTCGATCCCCGCGCGTTTCGCGTTGTCCGGTCGGTCGAGCCGGGGCCGTCCGCGGTACCGGCCGATCCGCCGGCCAAGCTGACCCTGCTCGCACTGCGCGCGGCCGGACCCGACTTCGCGACCTTCGGCCGGATCTACCCAGCCATCCTCGACCGGTTCCCCCCGGAGCTGAACCTCGACGCCGACGAACCCCCGCCGGTGAAGTCCGAGGAGCAGCTGCGGGCACTGCTCCGGCCCGCATCGGACATCATCGTCCTGCTCGCCCACGCCGGACCGGACAACGTCAAGCTGGCGGACGACCGGATCGGGGTCGCGGCAATGGCCGACCTGTTGGCCGGTGCGAGTCCGCGGCTGGTGGTTCTCGCCGCCTGCCAGTCCGTCGAGTTGGCGCAATCGCTTGCCGAACGCGGCGTCCCGGCCGTTGTCGCGCTGCGCACCAAGGAGACGGTGTACGCGCTCGAGCAACTCGTCGAGGAGTTGCTCGTCAACGTGATGACCGGCGCCGCGGTGGACGACGCGTTCACCCGCGCCCTGGACGCCTGCGTACGGCTGCCCGCCACCGGCGTACCCGTCCTGTACCTGCACCCACGGGCACCAGAGCCGTTCCTGCTCGTACCGTCGAGAGGATGACCAATGCTCGACCTGCTCATGTTCCACGAGTCGTTCGACTCCGTACGGGCTGGATCGCTGCAGGCCGACGTCAACCCCGAGCTCGCTCAGGTCCAGACCGAGTCGCTGCTCACGTTGCTGCTGGGTCGTTCGATCGTCCTCAACAACAGCATGGCGTTCGACTCGCGCACCGTTCTGCACCTCGCGCAGGTCGTCTTCGATGCCGCGGCCGCCGTGGCCGACCGGACCGGTACCACTCCGCTGCGGCTCTGCCAGCAGGAGCCTCCGTTCACGCTCCGCCGGTTCAAGACGCCGACTCTGCTCAGCGGCAGCGTCGACCAGCTCCGCCGGCTCGGTGCCCACAACCGGTTCATCCTCTCGGCCTGGCACACCATCGACCGCGACGACGCGGCCCGGCTCGCGCTCGCGGACGCCCTCGAACGCATCCAAGCCGGCCTCGGCGCCTCGGCGACGGCCGTGCCCGATCCGATCCGCGACGACACCCTGGCCAGCCAGCAACTGTCCACGTTAGAGCGTCTACACCACTACTTCCGCGACGTACCCGGCACCGACCACGACACGGTCGAAACCAGGTACGCGGTCAAGGACCGGATCCGGAACATCCAGGCCAACGGTGCCGGCTGGATGACCGACCTGGCCCGCCAGGTCGACTGCCCGCAGGAGCACGCCGAGGACATCTACCGGGCCGTCGGCGATCCGGACGCGGAACTGGTCACCCGCGGCTGGGTACACGGTCCGGACATCGACGACAAGCTCGGCGCTCGCGTCGCCGGCCTGGTCCGGGAGCTCGTCGACACCCTGTACAACGCGCAGCTGGCCGCTTCGGCCGGCGCGCAGGACGCCTACTTGTCGACCCCGCCGCGCAGCCGCAACCTCGTGGTGAACGCTCAGGTCAACCGTCTCGCCCTGGCGATCGCCAAACTCGACCCGGGCAGACCGGTCACCGACCTCGGATCACCGGGGTCGGCGGTGCAGGCGCCGATGTCCGGCCTGTTCACGACCGTCGGCATGGAGCGCAACGTCAGCGTCGCGCCACTGCACACGATCTTCCAGGCGTACTGGGAGCTCATCGCGGATCCCGAGTCCCGCGAGACCTGGCGGCGGTCCTGCGCCATGGTCAACCGCCTCTACCGGCACCGGGTCGAGAGCCCGGGCGCCCGCCACCAGTTCGCCGAGGCCTGGGACAGCCACCTCGCCCTGCTCCGCGGACGATTCGGCCAGTCACTGCTCGTGGACGGCGACACCGTTCAGGTGGTCGGCGCGCAGAACGGCGAGGCGTACGGGCAGAGCAACCAACCGGGCACGTTGCGGTGGGCGAGCCTCGAGGAGGCCACCGCCGCGGGTGAGTACCTGGATCTGGTCAGCCGAGCGGCGCGTTGACAGCCCTACCTCGAGGAATAGTCTGCTCGCGATGGACGCCGACGACCGTAGATCAACCCGGCTCGCCGCCTACGACCGCCTGCGCGGGCAACGGCCGCATCTGTTCGCGAACCCGCCGGACGCCGCGTTCGACATCGTCTTCGACCGGACGACCCAGGACCAGGTCGCCGACGCCGACGCGGAACGGCTGCGCGCCGACGGAATCCCCGAGGAGTACGGGGACATCGGCGTGCTCTACGAGGACCCGTACATCCTCGTGGTGCGCGACGCCGTCGACTTCGGGTTGTACGGTCGCCGCGCCTACTTCCGCGTGTTGAAGGCCTCCGCCGGGGCCGCGGCGGCGGTACTGCCGATGCTGCCCGACGGGCGGGTCGCCCTGGTCCGGCACTTCCGGCACAGCACACGGCAGTGGCATTGGGAGATCCCCCGCGGGTTCGGTACGACCGACCACCGTGGAGAGCAGACCGCCACCCGGGAACTCGCCGAAGAACTCGGCGTGACCGCGAACGAACTAGAGCTGCTCGGCAAGCTCGATACCGACAGCGGCATGTCGGTCAGCGGGGACGAGATCTACCTAGCCCGCCTCGACGAGATACCCCCCGCACCGTCGGCGGAGGCCGTCGCGGAGGGCATCGACGAGATCCGGCTGGTGACCGCCGCCGAGCTCGAGGAGATGGTCACCACTGGCGAGCTGACCGACTCGTTCACGCTGGCGGCGTACGCCTTCGCCCGCGCCCGCGGTCTGCTCCGGTGAAGGACTGGGCGTCCGTCTCGAGGACGGACGCCCAGGCTCGAAAAGGTCAGCGATCCATCCGGTCGCGCACTTCTTCGCGTACCTCGTGCGCCTTGTCCTTGGCGTCCTCGGCGGCCTGCTTGGCCTTTGCCTTCGCCTGGTCGACCAGGCCCTCGGCCTGAAGGCTCTCGTTGTCGGTCCAGTCGCCGACCTTCTCCTTGGCCTCGCCCTTCAGCTCTTCGGTCTTGTTGCGAATATCGTCGCCGGTGCTCATCGTCCCTCCACTGTGTTCAGTGCGGTTGCGGGGGCCCTTGCGTTTTGTTGCCCGTATGCCATCCGGGCGAAACCGTTTGGCTGTGGTGTGTGGCACGTCGCGTAAGGCGTCCTAGGAAGCTAGTCTTCTGCGGTTACGCCGCCTGCGGTGCTTCACTTGGCAACGTGAGTGAGATCGTCCTCGTCCGACACGGACAGACCGAGTGGAGCGCCAACGGACGGCACACGTCGTTCACCGACCTGGAGCTGACCCCGGCCGGTGAACGGCAGGCCCATGCGCTCGGCGCGGCCCTAGCCGGACGGACGATCGCCACGGTCGTGTCCAGCCCCCGGACCCGGGCCATGCAGACCGCGGTCCTCGCCGGCCTCGAAGTCTCCACAGTGGACGACGAGCTGGCCGAGTGGCACTACGGCGACTACGAGGGCCTGACCACCGCGGAGATCGTCGCCACCCGTCCGGACTGGAACCTCTGGCTCGACGGCTGCCCCGGTGGCGAGACCCCGGACCAGGTCGGTGCGCGGCTGGACCGGGTCCTCGCCCGCGTCCGCGCCCACCTCGCCGTCGGCGACGTGGTGCTCGTCGGGCACGGGCACGCGCTACGCGTCGCCGGCGCGCGATGGATCGGCCTACCCCCGTCCGGTGGGGGCTGCCTGCGGCTGGATACCGCGACCCTGTCAACGCTGGGCTTCGAGCACGCCCGCGAGGTCATCCTCAGCTGGAACGCTCCGGTGCCAACCGCGGCGGCCGGCCCTCGTACGGCGTCGACAGCACAACCGTCGTCCGCGTCATGACGTTGGCGGAGGACCGGATCTGTTGCAGCAGCCGCTCCAGCTCCCCCGGCCCGCCGACCCGCACCAGCAGGAGGTAGAAGTCCTCCCCCGCCACCGAGTAGCACGCCTCGATCTCGTTGAGCTCGGAGAGCCGGTCCGGCGCGTCGTCCTGCTGCGACGGGTCGAGTGGCCGGATCGCCACGAACGCCGTCAGGGACAGCCCGATCGCCTCGTACGAGACGCGCGCCGTGTATCCCCGGATCACGCCGCGCTGCTCCAGTCGGCGCACCCGCTGGTGCACCGCGGAGACCGACAGCCCGACCCTTTCGGCGAGATCCGTGTACGAAAGCCGGCCATCCTCTGTCAGCGCGGTAACGATCGCGCGATCGATCTCCTCCACGGCGAGAAACTACACCCGGATGTCGATTCGGCTGCGCCCGCATTCGTCAGGACACTAGCGAGGTACGACCGGCGTACCCGCTGACCTGGAAGGAGACCGCTGTGCGGTTCGCGATGTTGATCAATGGTGTCGAGGAGGAGTGGGCGGCCACCGAGCAGGGCGACGACGGGATGGGGATGGCCGAGATCTACGCGTTCTTCGAGCGCTGGGAGCCCACGGGCAAGATCGCGGCCGGAGGTGCGGAGCTGGACACGGTACGCACCGCCAAGACCGTCCGCGCCGGCGGCGACGGCAAGCCGGTCGTCATCGACGGGCCGTACCTGGAGCTCAAGGAGGTCATCGGCGGCGTGGTGTTCCTCGAGACCGAGGACATCGACGAGGCGGTCTCGATCGCGGCGACCTGGCCGTTGCACGGGTCGACCAGCGTCGAGGTGCGCCCCGTCATTCAGCGCTGACTCAGCCTGCGGGTCAGCAGCTCGCGCTCGGCCGGGTTGGTGGCCAGGGCGAGTGCCCGCTTCGTGGCCTCGGCCGCCTCGTCGGTCCGGCCCAGTGCCCGGAGCAGGTCCGCGCGCGTGGCATGCCAGAGCCGGTACCCCTCGAGCGTCTCGCCCAGCTCGTCCACCTCGGCCAGCGCCACCTCCGGCCCGTGCGTGTGGCTCGTGGCGACCGCCCGGGACAACTGCGCCACCGGGGACGGCGCCAGGGCGATCAGCTGGTCGTACAGGTTCCGGATCGCGGCCCAGTTCGTGCGCGCGTACGACGGCGCGAGCGCGTGCTGGGCCGCGATACCGGCCTGCACCTGGTACGGGCCCGGCCGGTTGCGCACCAGCGCCGAGCGCAGCCGGGCGGTCGCCTTCTCGATGAGAGCCATGTCCCACCGCGACCGGTCCTGCTCCTCCAGCAACACCAGCCGACCCCAGCCGTCGAACCGCGTCGCGGCGCGGGCCTCGTGCAGCTCGAGCAGCGCCGCGAGAGCCGCCGGCTCCGGCTCGCCGGGCATCAGATCGGTCAGTTGCCGCGCGATGTCCAGTGCCTCGCGGGCCAGCTCCCGACGTTGCGGTGTCTCCCGTGAGCTGGCCAGGTAGCCCTCGTTGAAGACCAGGTAGACCACCGCGAGTACGGCGGGCAGCCGTTGGCCGTACTCCTCCGGCGGTGGCGGCGTGAAGCGGACTCCGCCGTCCCGCAGCTGCCGCTTGGCCCGGACGAGCCGCTGCGCCATCGTCGACGTCGGCAGCAGGAACGCCCGGGCAATCTCCTCAGTGGACAGTCCGCTGACGGCGTACAGCGTCAACGACACCTGCGACGGCCTGGGCAGCGCCGGATCGCAGCACGCGAAGATCATCGAAAGCCGGTCGTCGCGGGTCGGCTGCGGTACCGGTTCCGCACCGACCTCGGCCAGCTTCTGCCGCCCGGTCGCGTCGCGCCGCAGCACGTCGAGCGCCTTGCGCCACGCGGTCGTGACCAGCCAGCCCGCGGGCTGGTCCGGTACGCCGTCCGCCGGCCAGCGCTGCAGTGCCTCGGCAACGGCGTCGTGCAGCGCGTCCGTGGCCCGGTCGAGGTCCCCGAGACGGCGGCTGAGCACCCCGAGCATGCTGGCCGCCTCGGCCCGCCACACCCGGTCCAGTACCGCCGACGCGTCGGTCATTCCACGCAGTCTGCCTCAGGGGGGTCCGTGGCAGACTCCCCCGGGTGACCGACTGGACGAACGTCGCCAACTGGTACCCCGTGATGAACCCGTGGGGGCCGAGCGACGACTTCTACCTCGACCTCGTCATGTCGGCCGACCGGGTGCTGGACGTCGGCTGCGGTGCCGGTGGCCTGCTGCACCGGGCCCGCGACGCCGGGCACACCGGGCGGCTGTGCGGGCTGGACCCGGATCCCGACATGCTCGACCAGGCCCGGACCCGGACCGACATCGAGTGGGTACTCGCCCGCGCCGCGGCCGCCACCTGGGACCAGGAGTTCGACCTCGCCGTCATGACGGGCCACGCCTTCCAGGAGCTCACCGAGGACGACGAGCTTCGCGCGTCGTTGCGGGCGATCCGCGCCGCGCTGGTCGACGGCGGCCGCTTCGCGTTCGAGACCCGGCATCCGCGGGCTCGCGCCTGGGAACACTGGCACGACAGCTCGTTCGAGGCACGCAATCCCGACGGCGACCCGGTACTGGTCAGCTGGGAGGTGCTCGACGTGACCGGAGACGTCGTGCGGATGACCGAGACCATGGCCGGGCAGTGGTGGGACAGCCCGCAGGTGGGCCACGGCCGCCTGCGGTTCGTCGATCCCGACACGCTGGGCGTGTTCCTGGCCGAGGCCGGCTTCACGGTCGAGGAGCAGTACGGCGACTGGGACCGCACCCCGCTGACCGAAACCAGCGAGGAAGTCATCACGATCGCGGGCCGCCTCCCATAGCCTTCCGTCGATCAAGGAGTCAGCCGCGCGCGAGGGAGCGGGAGATGACCAGGCGCTGGATCTGGTTCGTACCCTCGACGATCTGCAGGACCTTGGCTTCGCGCATCCACCGCTCGACCGGATGGTCCTCGACGTAGCCGTAGCCGCCCAGCACCTGTACCGCGTCCGTGGTCACCCGCATCGCCATGTCGGTGGCGAACAGCTTCGCCTTGGCAGCCTCGACGGAGAAGGGCCGGCCCACGTCGCGAAGCCGGGCCGCGGCCAGCACCAAGGCCCGGGCGGCGGACACCGCGGTGGCCATGTCGGCGAGCAGGAACCCGATGCCCTGGAACTGCACGATCGGCTGGCCGAACTGCTCGCGCTCGCGGGCGTACGCCGCCGCGTAGTCGGTGGCCGCCTGAGCCAACCCGACCGCGCACGCCGCGATGCCGAGCCGGCCACTGTCCAATGCGGACAGGGCAATGCGGAACCCGGCACCCTCCTCGCCCATGAGGCGGTCGGCCGGTACCCGGGCGCCGTCGAAGACGATCTGGGCTATCGGGGACGAGCGCAGGCCCATCGTCCGTTCCGGTTTCTGCGGCAGGATCCCGGCGGTCTCGGCGTCCGCCAGCAGGCAGGAGATGCCGGCCGGACCGGGGCCGCCGGTACGGCAGAACACCTCGTAGAAGTCCGCCACGCCGGCGTGCGTGATCCACGCCTTGGTACCGGTCAGCACGTAGTCGTCGCCGTCGCGAACCGCGCGGGTAGCCAGCGATCCGGCGTCCGAGCCGCCCTGCGGTTCGGAGAGGCAGTACGCGCCGAGCAGCTCGCCACCGAGCATGTCCGGAAGGAAGCGCTTGCGCTGGGCGTCGGTGCCGTGCATAGCGACCGGGTAGCAGGCCAGCGTGTGCACCGAGACGGCCTCGGCGACCGCCACCCACCGCCCCGCCAGCTCCTCGACCACCTGCAGGAACACCTCGTACGGTTGGCCCCCGCCGCCGTACTCCTCCGGGTACGGTAGGCCGAGCAGGCCGGCCCGGCCGAGCGTGCGCAGCAGCTCGCGGGGGAACCGGCCGGCGGCCTCGAACTCAGTGACGTGCGGGGCGAGCTCGTGGTCCGCGAGCTCCCTGGTCAGGTCGAGTAGGGCGGCTGCCTCATCGGTGGGTAGCAGGCGTTCCACAGGCACGTCGCCAGCTTAACGCTCGTTTGGGAATGGCAGGCTACGCTGTCCGCCGTGGAGGCAACGGAGATCCGGAAATTGACCCTGCTCGAGGACACCCATTGGTGGTACCGCGAGCGACGGGCACTGATCGCCCGTGCCTTGCGCGACCTGCCCGCCCCGGTCGGGCGCCCGGGAAGGGCGCTGGACATCGGCGCGGCGGGCGGCGGCAACACCCGGGTCCTGGTGTCGCACGGCTGGCACGCGACAGCCCTGGAGTACAGCGCGGACGGCGTCGCGGTGGGCCGGGAACGCGGGTTGTCGGTACTCCGCGCCGACGCCCGGATGCTGCCGGTGGCCCCCGGCGCGCTCGACCTCGTCGTGGCGTTCGACATCCTCGAGCACGTCGACGACGACTTCGCCGTCGCGGGCGAGATCGAGCGGGTGCTGCGACCCGGCGGGACCGCCCTGATCTCCGTACCGTCTGATATGCGTTTGTGGTCCGAGCACGATGTCGCCGTCGGCCACGTGCGGCGCTACAGCCGCGACACGCTGACGACCCTCATCGAGAAGGCGGGCCTGGTCATCGACGAGCTGTGGAGCTGGAACGTGCTGCTGCGGCCGATCGCCGCCTGGCGGCGCGGGCGCAGCTCCGGCAGCGACCTGTCGCAGCTGCCCGCGGTGGTCAACGCGGGGCTGTCCGCCATCGTCGCGGTCGAGCGCTACCTGCCGGTCCGCGGCCTGCCGGGCGTCTCGCTCATGCTCCGAGCCCATCGACCCACGTGATCTCCGGGCGGAAGCCCGGACGAGATAGCAACTGACAGGAGAGAATCTGATGTTCGACCGCGCCAAGCGCCTTCTCGGGTACGTCCCGCTCTACATCGCCCTGCAACGCGGTGTCGGCGCCGACCGGCTGCGCTACCGCTGCCTCGACGAGGCGAACCTGGGACCGGGCGATTGCGTGATCGACATCGGGTGCGGACCGGCGTACTACTTCCCGCGCATCCCGGCCGGCGTCCGGTACTTCGGCTTCGACACCGACCCGAACTACATCGAGTACGCGCGCAAGCGCTGGGGCGACCGCGGCGACTTCCGTTGCGAGATCTACGCCGAGGAGCACGTGACCGAGCTGCCCCAAGCCGACGTGATCCTGCTGCTCGGGCTGCTGCACCACCTCTCCGACGAGCACTGCCGGCAGCTGCTGGACCTGACCTCGCGGGCGCTGACCCCGAACGGCGTGGTGATCAGCGTGGATCCCTGCTTCGAGCCGAACCAGGGCCGGATCTCGCGGTGGATGTCCCGCAACGACCGGGGTGAGTACGTCCGGGAGATCCCCGCCTTCACCACGCTGGCCCAGGAGGCGTTCGCCGACGTCGACGGCGACGTGGTGGACGACGCCACCCGCATCCCGTCCTCGCACTGGATGATGCGGATGCGCAAGCCCGTCGCGCACTGAGACGCGCGGTCAGCGGATCTCGTACACCGCCAGCCGGCCGTTGTCGAAACGCGGCACGGCCAGCGTGGCCAGCTCCGGCGACTCGACCCCGACCGCGCGGTCGACGACCAGCCACCGGACGCCGTGTCGGTCGCGCAGCTCCCGGAGGCCCTCGGCGGTGGGCGCGGTGAACGCCGCGTCGTTGAGCCGCAGCAGATCCGGGTGCCAGAACGGGGTCGTCGAACCGGTCGTCGCCAGGCGCGGGGCGAAACCCCACCCCTCCACGAGAACGCGCCGCTCCGCGTAGGCGCTCAGCCAGAAGATCCGCGCGTCGCAGCGGCTCCGCCCGAGACAGTGCACGTTCGTGGCCACGATGTCATCCGGGTCGCTGTGGTCGCGTACCCAGCGCGCCGCGTCGACCCGCGACTTCGGCATCGGTACGAGGGCATACGCGCCGCCGTTGGGGCTCGCCATCGACTTGGCCATGTCCATCGCCAAGCCGGGCGCGCCGACCACGAGCACCGCGGTCAGCGCCACCAGGGCTCCCCGACCTCGTAGCCCCGGTACCCACCGGCGCAGCACGAACCAGCCGATCGCCACCACGACGCCGAACGCGGCCAGCGCCCCGGACCATCGCAGCAACGGTACGAGGGGACTGAACGGCGAGTCGAACGGTGCCCGGCCAGCGTGGTCGAGCTGGATGCGGACAAGCAGGAGGCCGAACACCACCGTCCCGGCCCCCAGCACGATCGCGGCCCGCCGGTCGAGCCGCGCCCGGTCGAGCAGCAGGACCCAGCCCCACGCCGACAGGATCACGCCGAAGGTGAACCCGGCCCGGGTGAAGTACTGGTTGCCGCCTCCCGGCTGGCTGAACAGCAGATAGAGCGCGGGCCCGGCGATCGCCCCGCCGAGCAGGAACCAGTGCGGCGGCTCGAGCCGGCCCCCACGCAGCCACAGCAGCGGCAGGATGCCGGCCTGCCGGATCTCCATGTTGATCAGGAAGGCGGCGTTGACCGCGACCACGATGGCCGCCTGCGTGGACACCGAGCGCCCGGGCACCTCGGCCCAGTACCGGGACGGCTCCTGCATGGGCCCGAACTGCAGGCCGTACGTGTGGAACGCGAACAGCACCGCCAGCGAGAACACCTGCGCCACCCCGGCGAGCAGCCCGGCCCCGACGACCGCCCACGGGATCCGCCGGGTGGCGATCAGCAGGGCGACCGCGGTGAACGCCAACCCCACCGCGACAACGGGTATCGAGCTCGCCTTCGCCCCGCTGGAGGCGAACAGCAGCAGTCCCGCCAGCACCCAGGCGCCGCGGCCGAGTTCCGGGACCGTCGAGGCGGAGGCGCGGCCGATGCGATCGGCGAGCACCGCGATGAGCGCGATCAGCAGTACCCAGCTGTAGATCATCGACATGCCATGCCAGACGACGAACGTGGCCTGGGTGCCGAACGGGAAGGTCACGGGGTTCGTGAAGTTGACCTCGCCGATGCCGAAGAACAGCACGGCGGCGACCGCGCCGACGTACGGCCGGCCGCTGATCCGCCAGCCGGCCACCGCGACGAGCACAATCGCCGCGGCGCACAACGCGGGGACGGCCAGCCGCAGCGCCACGACCGGCAGGTCGATGCCGCCGATCAGGCTCGTCGAGGCCATGTGGACGTACGCGAACCAGTGGTAGTACAGCGGCTCGCCGGCGACCTGCGGTACCCCGAGCGGCAGGTGGTTCTTCGCGTCCCCGGCCAGCGACAACTGGTAGGCGAGGTCGAGGTACTGCAGCGTGCCCTCGGAGGTCGGCAGGATCGGGTTGCGGTCGAGGAACACGGCGGACAGGTACCAGGTGAAGAACGCCACGACCCCGGCGACGGTCCACGACCAGCCCAGCGGCACCGGCCGGTAGCCGCGGACCCACCAGTGCCGGCGCAGCGCCGGCACGACCGCGAACGGCACCGCGACGGCCAGCGGCCAGATCCAGAGCCAGCCGCGCCGATCCGCGGCGGAGAACACCGCCCAGCCCGCCAGCTCGAGCACCAGACCCACCGCCACGCCCATCGCGAGGTCCTCGACCAGCGTGTGCGGCGTACGCCGCAGCGCCCGGTAGACCAGCGTGCCGGGCAGCATGACGGCGAGCAGCGCGTAGGCCGTGTACCGGGCGAGGTCCGTGACCGGGGTGTCGGCCACGAGCAGCGTGACCGATACGAACCCGACCGCGAACGCCAGCGGCAGCCAGCCCGCGACGCGGCGGACCACCGTCACGGGGAGACGCCCACCCGCACCCGGTGCTCGTCGGACTCGACCACCTCGGAGTGCGCGTCGGCCGAGTCGTACCCGATGAAGTAGCTCGGTCGGGCCTGCACGGCCTGGTAGATCCGGCCGACGTACTCGCCGAGCAGGCCGAGGCAGAGCAGCTGGACCGCGCCGAGGAACAGCACCGCGACGTACATCGACGCCCAGCCGGAGACCGTCGATCCGCCGAAGAACGTGGCGATCGCGGTGACCAGCAGGATCCCGCAGAGCACGACGCCGCCCAGCCCCAGCCAGGTGACGGCGCGCAGCGGCGCGGCCGAGAAGCTCGTCACGCTGTCCGCCGCCAGCTTGATCATCTTGCCGAGGGGGTACTTGGTCCGCCCCGCCGCCCGCTCCTCGCGCACGTAGGGCACCTCACCGCTGGGGAAGCCCGTCCACGGTACGAGCAGCCGCAGCACCGGCAACCGCTCGGGCAGCTCGCGCAGCGCGTCGACGGTGGCCCGGCTGATCAGCCGGAAGTCCCCGGCGTGCGAGGGCAGGTTCTTGCCGACGAGCCGCCGCATCAGGCGGTAGTAGAGGTCGGCCGTCCAGCGCTTGAACGCGGTGTCGGTACTGCGGTCGGACCGCACCCCGTACACGATGTCCAGCCCTTCCCGGCGGGCCAGCTCCAGCATGCGCGGGATCGTCTCGGGTGGATCCTGCAGGTCCGCGTCGATGCTGACGACGTAGTCGCCCCGGGCCCGGAACAGGCCGGCGGTCAGCGCGGCCTGGTGGCCGCTGTTGCGGCGCAACCGCACCACGCGCAGCTCGGGCCAGGTTCGGCGCAGCCCGGCGAGCACCGCGGCACTGGCGTCCGTGCTGCCGTCGTCGACGGCGACGACCTCGTACGGCTCGCCGATCGCCGCGAGCACCGGCCGCAGCCGGGCGGCCAGCAGCGGCAACACGTCTTCCTCGTTGTAGATCGGCACCACCACCGACAGCACCAGCATCGGCTCGCTCATCGCGTACTCCCCGTCAGTTGTGGGCCGATCATGCCAGCCAGCCGTTGCGAACGAAGTGGGCCAGGAAGACACCCTGCAACATCAGGGCCACGAACGTGTACGGCCGCTCCATCGCCTTCATCCTGGCCAGGACGATGAATGCCGGGAACGCCTCGAGGACGTACCGCGGCGCGCCCATGAACGGCTCGTTCCGGCTCGGCCACGGCGGGAAGGTCGTCGAGTACAGGATCAACGCCAGCCCCAACAGCGGCAGCATCAGCTGGTCGCGGCGCATCTTCCACGGACCCACCAGCGCGAGGACGACGAAGACCGTCACGAAGACAACCAGGCCGAGATCCAACAGCATGTGCAGGTTGTTGTTGTGCAGCAGTGGCTTGTCCGGCACCCATTGGAACGTCTGGACAAAGGCGGTCCACGGCCATGCCAGGTGGCGGCCCCAGGTGTCCATCCGGTTCGTGAACGCGAGTGGGTCGCCGACCACGGCCCACAGATACAGCATGTAGGCGGCCAGACCGGCCGGGATCAGTCCGACGGCTAGGACATCGATCCGGATCCTGCGTAGGGAGAATTCCCGCTGGCGCAGGTACTCGAAGACGAACGCCAGCGCCAACAGGAAGCCCACGGATCGGGTGAGCGAGGCCAGCCCGCCGAGAGCACCGGCCAGCCACCAGTGGCTCCGGCGCATCGCGTACACCGACCCGAGCATCAGCGCCATGAACAGCGACTCGTTGAAGCCGAGAGCGAGGAAGAACGCGGTGGGGAAGAGCATCAGCAGCCAGATCGCCCGGCCGGCGATCTGGGTGTCGAACTCGACCTCCACCAGCCGGTAGAAGACGACCAGCGTCGCCAGCAGGGCGGCGGCCGATACCAGTTGCAGTGCGGTCGTCGTACCGCCGGGGAGGACGTGGTCCACGACCCAGCCGAGGGCCGGGTACAGGGGAAAGAACACCGGGGCGGCGAAGCGGTCGGGATTGTCGTAGCCCAGCCGGGCTATCTCCGCGTACCAGATGGCGTCGTACCGGCGCCAGGTCAGGAGCAACTGGCCGAAGGCAGGCCCGTTGGCCGGATGGAACCAGGCGAAGTAGGTCACGGCGACGTAGGCGACATAGGCCGTGACCCACACGGGTACCGCCGCCCGCAGCGCCCGACGCCAACCATGCAGACCCGGTTCGGGTACGTCGGGACTCCCGGACCCAGCGGGCCGTGGAGCTGTCTCGCTGTCTCGGGCGTCCGTCACGGTCGGCATGGGTACCCCTTCGATCCAGGGCTGAGCACGGACCGCATCATAGTGACAGCGTGACCAGCTCGGTCGGCCCGGTGTTGAGGCGCTCGACGCCGTCGGCCGTACAGACCACGATGTCCTCGATCCGTGCCCCGTGCCGGCCGGTGAGGTAAACGCCCGGCTCGACCGAGAACGCCATTCCCGGCTCGAGCGGCAACGCGTTGCCGGCGACGATATAGGGGTCTTCGTGCCCGTCCAGGCCGATCCCGTGCCCGGTGCGGTGGATGAAAGCGTCGCCGTGCCCGGCGGCGGTCAGGAGATCCCGCGCGACCGCGTCGATCGACTCGCAGGTAGCGCCCGGTCGTACGGCGGCCACGGCCGCTCGCTGGGCCTCGAACAGCGCGTCGTAGTACTCCAGGAACCCGGCCGGAGCCGGGCCGCCGACGAGGTACGTCCGGGTGGAGTCGGAGCAGTAGCCCGACGCCATGACCCCACCGATGTCGACAACCACCGGGTCACCGGACTCGATCACCCGATCCGACGCGACGTGATGGGGGCTCGCCGCGTTCGGTCCGGACGCCACGATCGCGAACGCGGCGTCCGCGTGTCCTTCGGCCACGATGGCCGTCGAGATGTCCGCCGCGACCGCCCGCTCCGTCCGGCCCGGCCGCAGCCACTCGGCCATCCGCCGGTGCACCGCGTCGATCGCCGCCCCCGCCGCCCGCAGCGCCGCCACCTCGGCCGGCGTCTTGCGCATCCGCAGCTCGCGGATCACCGTACCGGCCAGCCGCTGCTCGGCGGCGGGCAACAGGGCCCGCAGGGCGAGCACCTGTTCGGCCCACATCTGGTTGCCGAGGCCTACCGTCCGGACCGGCCCCGCGGCAAGAGCCTGTCCTACCAGCGAGTACGGGTCGACACCGTCGACATGATCGACGATCCGCAGGCCGGCGCGAGGCGCCGGAGCCGCCTCGGCCAGCGGCCGCTCCAGCCGTGGCACGATCAACGTCGGTTCACCCTCGGCCGGCAGCACCAGGCACGTCAGCCGCTCGGTGACGTGGGCCGCGTACCCGGTCAGATACCGCAGGTCGGAGCCGGGTGAGACGAGCAAGGCGTCCAGGCCGGCGGCCGCGGTGGCCCGCTGGGCGGTGACGAGCCGGTCCGGCGGGTAGAGGTCGTCAGCGACTGTGCCGGCGTCTTGGTCGATCATGCCTACAGCCTAGTGTCACAGCAAGTGACCAACCCGCCGGAAGACAGTTAGACGATCTTGTCGTAACATCACGAAGTCCAACCCGCCGACGTCGGCGGTTCGTACGACGCAACGGAATTCGAGGCCCATGGAAGAACTAGGCGGCGATCAGCGAATCCAGTCCGAGGTGCTCGAAGGTCTGGCGACCGCGGTCAACCACCGTCGGTGGTTCGTCGAGCTCGCGCTACCGTACCTCGGCGAGAACCCGATCGAGATCGGGAGCGGCCTGGGCGACTACGCGTTGGAGTGGGCAGCGCATGCTCCACGGTTCACGGCGACCGAGGCCGACCAGGACCGGCTCGTGGCCCTCAAGGAGCGCCTCGAGGAGAGGTCGACGATCGAGGTGCGGCAGATGGTTCTGCCGTCCAACGAGACCGGGCAGTACAGCGCCGCGGTCTCGTACAACGTGCTCGAGCACATCGAGGACCACGTCGGCGCACTGCGCAGCATGGCCGCGCTCGTCCGCCCCGGTGGCGCCATCGTGCTGATCGTTCCGGCGTTTCCGTTCGCGCTCGGCCCGGTGGACGTCGCGACCGGACACATCCGGCGGTACACGAAGAAGACCATGGCCGCGGCGCTGACCGAGGCGGACCTGACCATCGAACGGCTGATCTACGCGAACGCGCTCGGCCTCATCGGCTACTACATGGCGACCAGCGTGTTCAAGCTCATGCCGAAGGAAGGGCCGATGGTCAAGCTGTACGACACCCTGGTGCTGCCGGTGACCAAGGCGGTCGAGTCGATCGTGCGTCCACCGTTCGGACAGTCTGTCTTCGCCGTCGCGCGGGTCGGCACAGCCCACGACCGTGACTGAACTGGCCGTGGAGCAGACCGCCTCCCCGGAGCCGGCCGAGGAGGTCGAACCGACCGGTCCGCGGGGCTGGGTGGCACGCGTCACCGCCTCGGCGCGGCTGGCCGCCCCGGCCATCGCGGGCTACGCCCTGGTGCGGCTGCTCGGCCTGGTCGTGCTCTGGCTCTGGAGCCGGGCGGACGGCGAGAACATGTGGCGGCTGCTGGGCCAACGGTTCGACGCCGCGTGGTACGTCGGCCTTGCCGAGCACGGGTACGACCACACGATTCCGGTCGGCCCGGACGGCAACCTCATGACGACCAACCTCGCGTTCTTCCCGGTCTACCCGGGCCTGATGCGGCTGATCTCGACGGTGCTACCGGTCTCGATCCCTACCGCCGGTCTGATCATCACCTGGATCGCGAGCCCGATTGCCGCCTGGGGCATCTTCATGGTCGGCAACCATCTGTACGGCCGCCAAGCCGGCACCGCGCTGGCGATCCTCTGGGGCGCGCTGCCCCACGGCCTCGTGCAGTCGATGGGGTACACCGAGGTGCTGTTCACCGCGATCGCCGCGTGGAGCCTGTACGCCCTGCTCAACCGGAACTGGCTGACGGCCGCCGGCTTGTGTGTCGTCGCCGGACTGACCCGCCCCAACGCCGTCGCGCTCATCGCGGCGATCGGAGTCGGCGCGCTGATCGCGATACTGCGACGGCAGGACGGCTGGCGCCCGTGGGCCGCGGCGGCGATCGCCCCGCTGGGCTGGCTCGGCTTCGTCGGCTGGGTCGGTCTGCGGCTGGGCCGTGCCGACGGTTGGCTGCACGTGCAGGGCGAGGCGTGGGGATCGTCGTTCGACGGAGGCCAGTACACGCTGCGCACGGCCCGCGCGCTCCTCACCACCGAGACCGAGACGTGGCTCGTGCCGTACGTGGTGACCGGCATCCTGGCGATCGTGGCGGTGCTGGTGGTGCTCAGCATCCTCGACCGGCAACCACTGCCGCTGCTGGTCTACTCGATGCTGCTGATCGTCACCACCGCCGGCGGTACCGGCTACTACCACACCAACCCGCGGCACATGATGCCGGCGTTCACGCTGTTGTTGCCGCTGGCGTTGGCCGCCGGAAAGATGCGCGTCCGCAATCTCGTGGCGATCGGTGTCCTGCTCGCCGCGTTCTCCGCCTGGTTCGGTGGCTATCTGGCGTTGGTCTGGCCGTACTCGCCGTGAACGGCCCGGTTCGCCGCCGCTGGATCGATCGATTCACCTGGGCCGACCTCGCGCTGATCCCGGTGCTTCTCGGTGCCGTCCTGCAGGTCCGGCGCTGGGCGTTCGGCCAGTCGCTGTGGCTCGACGAAGAGATGATCGCGGTCAACCTGCGCGACACGGGCTTCGCCGAGCTGACCGCCCGGCTCGTGTTCAACCAGTCGGCGCCGCTCGGCTGGCTGTGGGCGCAGCGCGCGGCCGTGCTGGCCATCGGCTCGAGCGAACGGGCCCTGCGGTTCGTTCCGCTTCTCTTCGCGATCGGTACCCTCGTCGTCGCGTGGCTGGTCGCCAGGCGCCTGCTCGGTCCGGTCGGTGCCGTCGTGGCAACGGCGATGCTCGCCGCCTCCCCGGCGTTGGTGCGGTACGCGGCCGAACTCAAGCAGTACTCCTCGGACACCTTCTGGGTGCTCGTCCTCGTGGGTCTGGCCATCGCCGCGGTCGACCGCACCGTGCCGTCGACCCGGAAACTCCTGCTGTGGTGGGTCGTCGCCGCGGTCGCGGGATGGTTCAGCATGGCCGCCATCCTGGTCGTGCCCGGACTCGCGGTGGTCCTTCTCGCCGTGGTGGCTCGCCGGCAGGGCCGCGGGCCGGCGGTACGGATGGTGCTCGGCGGCTCGATCTGGCTCGCCGCGGTAGCCGCGCACTACCTGGTGTCGTTGCGGTACACCACCAGCGGCTCGTTCATCGCCGAGTTCTGGATCGCCCGGAACGGCCTTCCCGCGAACGACAGCGGAATCCTCGAGCGCCTGAGTTGGCTCGCCGGCCGGCCGGCGGCGCTGGCGATCGACCCGCTGGGGCTGCCGACCGGCGCGGTCACGGTGGGCTTCTGGATCCTGGTCCTCGCCGGAGTGGTCATAGCCGTCTACCGCAACGCGGCGGTGGGTGCGCTGCTCGCCGCGCCGATCGTCACCGGTGCCGCCCTGGGCGTGGCCGGCCTGGTACCGCTCGCCAGCCGGTTGGCGCTGTGGCTGCTGCCGGTGCTGTGGCTGGCCGCGGCGACCGCCGTGGACGCGCTGGCCCGGGTCGCCGCCCCGCCGTACCGGCAACCGACGCGACAGTGGGTGCCGCGGGTCGCCGCGCTCGCCGCGTTGGGTGTCGTCGCCGTCGGCTGCCTCACGGCGCTGCGGGCGCAGGTCCGCACCGACGTGGGCCGACCCGCCGCCGTGGACCGCGCCGACGACCGGGCGGCGATCGCCTGGCTGGCAGCCAACCATCAGGACGGCGACCTGGTCGTCGTGGCGGTCCAGTCCACGCCCGCGGTCCGGTGGTACGCGCCCGGTAGCAGACTCAGGCCCGGCTGGTACGCCCGCGGCGCCGAACCGTCGTGCGTGTCGAGCGTGTTCCCGGAGGCGCTGCGCGGCTACCGACGGGTGCTCGTCTATGCGGTGGAGGGCGGCAGCCAGCTGACCACCCTGCGCGCCCTCGACACCACGCTCGACCGGCTCGGCACACGCGTCGACGAGCGGCGCTACGACCTGGGACGGGCGTGGATCGTCCAGCTCGACCCGACCGCGGTGGCGACCGCAGCGCAGCAGCCGCCGGATACCGGTTGCCTGGTGCTAAACCGGCTCTGAACCCGTGAGCACCTCGCGGTAGACCGCCACCAACCGCTGGATCACCTCGCGCTCGTCGTACCGGGTCGTGCGCTCCCGGCCGTCGGAGCGCCGTCCCGCCGCCAGCACCTCGGCGACCGCGTCGGCCAGCCGGTCCACGAGCTCGGTGCGCGCTCCCCCGCTCCCCCACGGCTCGGGGAAGCTGACCACAGTGGACGGTGTCACCCCGGCGAGGACCTCCGCCACGTCGCCGACGTCGACGCTGACCACGGGCAGGCCCATCGCGGCCGCCTCCTTGACGACCAGCGGACCGCTCTCGGTGCCCTTGCGGGAGGTCACCAAAAGCACGTCGGCGGCGGCGAACTTGTCGACGACGCGGGACCGGGGCTGATCGGGCTCGGCGAGCACCAGCTCCCGTACCGGTATCCCGCGTGACCGCAGCGCGGCGAGCACGTCGGAGTACACGTCGTACCCCTTGACCGCGTTGGCCGGTAGCGCGCCGAACAGCACGACCGGCTCGTCGCCGGTGATGCCGAGGCCGGCGCGGATCGCCGACCGGTCGGCCGGTGGCTGGAACAGTCCACAGTCGACACCGTTGGGTACGACGTGCCCGGTCGGGTCGCCGGCGGCGTCGGCCAGCCGGCGGGACGGGTACACCCGCGCCGCTACCCCGCCGGTGCCGAGCGAGGCGGCCAGTCGCTGCCAGCCGACGTTGACGTCGCTGCCGTAGAGCGACAGCACCCGGGGGGCGGTACCGGCGAACCGGGCCGCCAGCGCCGTCAGTCCATAGTGGACGTGCACGAGGTCGTAGCCGCCCGACCGGGCCCGCCGGCGGACCCGGGGCGCCGCCAGCAGATAGTCGGCCTTGCCGCGGTCCTGCGCGACCACCTCGACGTCGACCTCGTGACCGAGCCGGCGCAACGCCGCCACCTGTTCGGCGACGAACACGCCGCGGAAGCTACCGCCCTGCGGCCACAGGTTGGTGACCGCAAGGATTTTCATAGCTGGGCGAAGTAGCTGGCCACCTCGGCCACCACCCGCTCGGCCTGCTCGGTGGTCAGCTCGGGGTAGATGGGCAGCGACAGGCACTCGTC
Source organism: Micromonosporaceae bacterium (assembly GCA_035650075.1). Lineage (GTDB taxonomy): Bacteria > Actinomycetota > Actinomycetes > Mycobacteriales > Micromonosporaceae > DASSUC01. The sequence goes on from DASRII010000302.1 coordinate 25,307, forward strand.
GGTGTACACCTCGGTCTCCGGCAGGTCACCGCGCTGGTGGCCGAGGAAGGCGTACGCCGGCTGCAGGTGCAACGGGATCGGGTAGTGCACGCCCGCCCCCACACCGTTGGCCTGCAGGTGCTTGAGCAGTGCCTCGCGGTGTGCGGTACGCACGACGTAGTGGTGGTAGACGCTCACCCGGTCCGCCGGATCGGCCAGCAGGCGCAGGTCGCCGACCCCGGTCAACGCGGCGGTGTAGGTCGCCGCGATCTCCCGCCGCCGTACGTTGTCCGCGTCGACACTCGGCAGCTTCGCCGACAGGACAGCCGCCTGCAGGGTGTCCATCCGGTGCGCGTACCCGACGATCACGTGCTCGTACTTCGTGGTCCGGCCATGGTCGCGGAGCATGCGCACGGCGGCGGCCAACTCCTCGTCGTTGGTGGTGATGGCCCCGGCGTCGCCGTACGCGCCGAGGTTCTTGCCGGGATAGAACGAGAAGCACGCCACGCGGGTGATCGAGCCCGCGCGCGTGACCGTGCCATCCGGCGCCACCACGCAAGCGCCGTGCGCCTGGGCGGCGTCCTCGATGACCGGTACCCCGGCCGCCTCGGCGATCGCCGCGATGGCCGACAGATCGGCCGGCCGGCCGTGGATGTCCACGGGCATGACGGCCTTGACGCCGTCGATGTTGGCGGCCAGCGCCGCGGGGTCCATCGCGCCGGTCGCCGGGTCGATCTCGATGAACCGCGGCTTCGCACCCATCCAGGTGATCGGCTCGGCGGTGGCGATGAACGTATGCGCCGGGATCGCCACCTCGTCACCGGGGCCGATGCCCAGCGCGTGCAGCACGAGGTGGATGGCTGCCGTACCGGAGCCGACGCCGATCGCGTACCGCGCGCCGCAGAACTCGGCGAACGCCGCCTCGAACTCGCCCAGCGCCGGGCCCTGGATGAACGATGTGGTCTCGATGACCCGCCGCATCGCCGCCTCGATCGCGTCGGCGTGCCGGGCGTGGTTGGCCTTCAGGTCCACCAACGGGATCTTCGACATCACTGCTCCAATGCTGGGTACGGGCGGTGGTCCAGCCCCACCGGGCACACTAGGTCATCGATCGTCTTGACTTGCTTCGCGGCCGCGCCGACCACCACCGCACCGGGCGGAACGTCGCGGGTGACCACCGCCCCGGCACCGATCAGGGCCCGCTCGCCGATGCGGATACCGGGCAGCAGCGTCACGTTGGCTCCGACCTTGGCGGCGCGGCCGACGTGCACCCCCCGCATGCACGCGGCCACGTCGGGACAGCGCGGGAACGGCGCGTTCGTCACGGTCACCCGCGGGCCCAGCCAGGCCTCGTCCTCGAGCACGGTGTACTCCGGTACGAAGCACTGCGAGTGGATGCGTACGCCGTTGCCGATCGTCACGTGATGCTCCACGACCGACAGGGAGCCGACCGAGACGTCGTCGCCGATCGTGTTGGCCTCGCGCACCAGCACGTGGTGTCCGGTCTGGAACCGCGCCCCGATGGTGTTGCCGGCGTAGATGACGGTGTGGCTGCGGATCTTCGCCTCGACCCCGATGACCGTGTCGCCGGAGCCGTGCCGGCCGACGATGCAGAACTCCTCGACCACCGACTCGTCCCCGAGCCGTACGCCTTCGGCCACAATGGACAGTGGACTGAGGACGGTCATGGTGTCACGGAGGCGACGGCGACCTGGGTGCCCTTGCCACGAAGGGACTCGTCGGCGGCCTCGAGCACCGCGACGACCTGTGCGCCGTTCCAGCCGTCGGTCAGCGGCCGGGCACCGGTCGCGGCGCAGTCCAGGAAGTGCCGCAGTTCCTCGGCGAGCGGTTCGGTCATGTCCAGCCGCGGCACGTACATCGCGCCGTCGCGCAGCCGGTACTGCCAGGCGCCGTACGCGTCCTCGCTGATCGGGTCCGCCCCTTTGTCGAAGACGCGCAGCTTGTCGGAGTCCATGTCGTCGTACACGAGCATCTGCTTGCTGCCGACGACGGTGGTCCGCCGGGTCTTGTTCGGGTCGAGCCAGCTGACGTGCATGTGCGCGAGCACGCCGCCCGGATACCCGACCGTCACGAAAGTCACGTCCTCGACCTCGGCGTTGAGGTACCGCGCACCGTGCGCGGACACCCACTGCGGCGCCGCGCCCACGAGGTAGTTGGCGATCGACACGTCGTGCGGCCCGACAGACCAGAACGCGTTGATGTCGCTCTGGATGCGGCCGAGGTTCAGCCGCTGCGAGTGCAGGTAGAGCAGGTCGCCGATCTCGCCCGCGTCGATGATCTGCTTCATGGCCCGCACCGCGGGTACGAACTCGAACGTGTGACCCACCATCAGCACGCGCCCGCGCTCCTGCGCCAGTTTCGCGAGCGCCACGGCGTCCACTGTGGTCAGTGCGAGCGGCTTCTCGACGAGCACGTGCCGGCCGGACTCGACCAGCATGCGGGTCAGCGGCGCGTGCGTGGCAGCCGGCGTGGCGACCACGACGGCGGTCACCTCCTCGTCGGCGAGCATCTCGTCGAGCGACGGCACCACGGACACCTGCGGGTACAGCTGGGCGGCCCGCTCGCGCCGCTCCGGCGACGCGTCGACGAGGTACCGCCACCGCGGACCGGCCAGCGCCTGCAGGTTGCGGGCGAGGTTGGGACCCCAGTACCCGAAGCCGACCAACGCGACCGACCCCACGGCTACTCTCCTTCCGTCGCCGGCTCCTTGGTCGTGGTCACCAACTCACCGCGGGCGAGCAGTGCCCAGGCCAGGCCGAGCACGGTGAACAGCAACGGCGGGAAGAGCGGGTCCTCCAACGCCGGCGACAGGAACGCTACCAGCACCGCGAACAGCATCGCCGCGGGTGCCCAGTACAGCAGCGGGTGCGCGGTCACCCCGGGCGGGTTGTCGCTCGACCGGAACCGCCACCGCGGACCGGGCCGGGCCCTGATCACCGGCCAGATCAGGAAGAAGAGCCAGAGGAGGTACGCGAGCAGGCCGAGGATCCCCACCTCCACGACCAGGTGCAGCCAGAACGAGTCCACCTGCTTCTGCGTCGAGCCGTGCATGTCGAAGCCGTGCGGGCCGAACCTGGGGTCGAGGTTCCAGTTCGGGTCGTCCTTCTCCGCCACGATCCCGCCGAACTGGCCGATGCCGTACCCGAGCAGCGGGCTGTGGGCCAGGATCCGCATGCCCTGCTGGGCGTACAGGATCCGGATCTCGCGCTGGTCGACCTTGTTCGTGCACTCCTCGGTGTCGCTGGCCGTGCCCTTGACGCAGTAGTCGCCGCCCTCCTCGCCACTCGGTACGGCGAACGCGCTGAACACGCCGGCCAGCCGGCGCTGCAGTTCCCGACGGTTCTCGTCGCGGAGGCCTTGCTGGGCCGTGGCCAGAACCGCCACGACGGCGGCGGCCGCCGTGACGCGCCGCCAGCCGGCCCGGCGCAGCAGCCCGATCAGGACGGTGCCGGCGAGGAACCCGAGCGTCGCCTCGCGGGACTGGGTCGCCGACAGCGCGACCGCGAACAGTGCGAACAGCCACCACCACTTGCGGGGGACGTCCCGCAGCGTGACGAACCACGCGACCAGGCCGAGCATCGCCAATGCCAGCACGTGACCGAGGTGGTTCGGGTGGTCCAGGAAACCTTGCGCGCGGAATATGGACGCCCACGTCAGCTCGAGCCAGCCCATGCGCTCGATCAGCGGGACGCCGAAGAAGGTCTGCAGGATCGCGGCGATCGAGTTCACCACGAGGATCCCGCCGAGCACCCAGAACAGCGGGCGAACCCGGGTCCACGACGGGTTGATCGCCCGCCAGGCGTAGAAGACGATCACGCCTCGGAAGTACACGAACAGCGCCTCGCCCATGAGCTGAAGGTCCGACCCGCCGAGCAGACCGGCCAGGACCATCAACACGCCGAGCACAACGAGCGCGATGTCCGCCCTCGTGGTGTACCGGCGCCAGGCCCGGTCGAGCGTGATCTTGACGAGGGTCAGGGCCAGGATCGCGACGTACAGCGCGTTCTTGACATCCTTCGGCCAGTCGGGCAGGCGGATGTCCCGCCGGCCGTCGTCGAGCCGGGTGAACGAGCCACCGAGGTGCTGTACCCAGGCCTCGAAGAGGACCTCGACCAGCAGCACCCCGACCAGGATGAGCAGGACCGTCCCGAGCAGCCGGGAGGATCGGGTCAGCCGATCCGCACCAGGCGCGCGGTCCAGGACCAACTGATCAGACGATGACATGCACTCCCCCGGGCCAGCCGCTGCCGGACATCACGCTCTGCAGCGGTACGCCGAACCTACCATCGGCTCGTGAACCTTTCCCGGCAACATCCATCATGTGCTGTCAACTCTCCATCGCGGCGGCTCGGCGGTGCTTGCGGGCCTGGCTGAGCACGGCGGCGAGCTGACCGCGCAGTACCACCACCGCGACGAGAGCCGCCACGAGCGCGGCGGCGACGTCGATCGCGACACGTTCACCCCCGGTCACCGACAGTTGGTTCAGGCCGGCTCCGGCGGCGAGCGCGGCCAGCACGCACGCCACCGACCACAGCAGCGGGGCGCGCCACGGCATCCGGTGCAACCGCCACGCGGTACCGACCGGGCCGCCGGCCGTGACCGCGGTGCCGACCAGGTACCCCAGGCCTACGCCGATCGCTCCCAGGGGGCCGCCGAGCAGGGCCACGGTGCCGAGACCCACCAACGCGCCGAGCACCCCGGACAGCACCGGCACGTGTACGTGGTCCCCACTGGACAGGGTGTTCACGGCCGCGACGGCGACCACGGCGAAGTACGTGGCGGCCAGGATCAGCTGCAGCACCGGGGCACCGGGCGCGAACCGGGCACTGCCGAATATCGTCAACGCCTCGCGGGAGAGCAGGATGCCGACCGCGAACAGCGGTGCCAGCAACACGAGCAGCGCCCGGGTGGACAGGTCGGCCTGCCGGCGTACCTCGGCCACGTCGCCGGCGCCGTGCGCCCGGGACATCGCCGGGAACAGCGCCAGCCCCAGCGCCCGAGGCAGGAAGTACATCGGGGCGACGAGCGTGACGGCGGCGACGAAGTACGCCACCTCCGCCGGAGCCGCGAACCAGTTGGCCAGCAACTGGGTGCCCTGCAGGAAGCCCTGGCTAGCGAGGGTGCCGATGCAGGCGAGGCCGACGTACCGGAGGATCTCGCGCTTCTCGCCCACCGGTTTCACCGGCCCGCGCACGTCCGCCCGCAGCACGATCCGGGCGCCGACGGCGAACGAGGCGTAGCCGAGGGCGAGCGGCAGCAGGTACGTACCGGTGTCCAGCGCCAGCACGACGACCGTGGCGAGCAGGATCAGCGCCGAGGAGGCAAGCTCCAACCGGACGTACTGACCGATCCGGCCGAACCCGTACAGCGTGGCCTTGTCGACGCTGTAGACCGCGAACGCGACGGCGAGCGCGAAAACCTCGACGATCTGCTTGGTGGAGAGGGGGAACGCCAGCGCCGCGCCGCCCGCCGCGCCGAGCCCGAGCGCGACCGCGCCGGGCAGACCGAGGCGGTCGAGGAAACGGTGCACCGCCCGCGCGGCGGCGTCGTCGGAGCGCCCGTGCTCGTACGGGATGAACCGGGACGCGGCGCTGGCCACGCCGGCCGGCAGCAGCAGGCTGGCGATCGTGGTGATCGCGATCAGCGAACCGATGACACCGTATGTATCGGTGTCGGTCGCGCGGCTGACCAGGGATCCGTGCAGCAGCCGGGTGCCGCCCAAGGCCACCAGAGCGACCATCGACAGCAGCCCGGTCCGGACGACACCAGGCCTACTGGTCGTCGTCGGTTCAACCACGCCGACGCGCCGCCACGCGGTCGACGACCTCGTAGTACGTCTCCCGCTGCCGCTGCCAGCTCAGCGTGCTCATCACCTCGCCGGCCCGTACCGCCTGCTTGCGGGCCCGCTCCGGATCCTGGGCGAGGCTCGTCATCGCCTCGCGCAGGGTGTCCGCGTTGGCCGGGTCGACATACGTCACCGAGTCCGGCGGGAAGTACTGCTCGATCACCGGGTTGCGGAAGGTGATCACCGGTATCCCCATGGCGGCGTACTCGAGCAGCTTCGTCGGCAGGACCTCGTCGGTCCACGGGTCGCGCTGGCTCGGTACGAGTCCAATGTGGACACGATCGATCTCGGTCACGATCTCGGGCAGGTGCAGGAGCCGGGTCGGCAGGTCCACGGAATCCTCGAGGCCCAGCTCGGCGACCCGCTCGCGCAGCCCCTCGACGCCGTCCCCGCTACCGCGCACCTGGAACCGCGCGCCCGGCACGTCCCGGCGCACCTGCGCCAGCGCCTCGACCGCGGCGATCAGACCGTGCCGCGGCGCGACCAGACCGTGGTAGCTGAACAGCACCTCGCCGGCCGGATCCCAGCCGCGCCACCGGGCCGGCGGGAACACCCGCTCGTCCGGGCAGTTCATCACCACGCTGACCCGGCGGCGGGTCATGCCGCGCAGCATCTGCGCGTACCCCTCGTGCACGGTGAGCACCTCGGTGGCGAACCGCATCGACGCGCGCTCGCTGGAGCGTACGCCCGCCATCAGCGCGCGCCGGTCAGCGAACTTCGAGGCGAACAGCTTCGACGTCAGATCGTGCACGTCGAGCAGTACCGGCACTCCCGCCAGCCGGGCCGCGGTAGCCGAGAACACCAGCGCCTCGGGCATCGAATGCGCCTGGACGACGTCGAAGGCCCGCGGCCGGCGCGCCATCCAGAGCCCCGCGCGCGCCATGAAACCGCCGTACAGCGCCAGGTATGCCCGGGTCGAGTCGCCGCGGTACTTGCGGGTCGGCAGGTGGACGACCCGGACCCCGTCGACGGTGTCGACCGCCGGGCGGCCGTCGGTGTGCAATGCGACGACCGTCACCTCGTCCCCCCGGGCCGCCAGCGCCTCGGCCTGCCGGCGTACCCGCGGATCCGACTCGTACTGGCTGATCACCAGCATGCCGACGCGCACGCGGGACAGCATAGCCGCGTAGGTGTGTTGTGCCAGGCTAAGGGCCGTGAAGATGTCACTGCTCCTCGTCGACGCCCCCAGCCTGTACTTCCGGGCCTTCCACGGCATCCCCGAGTCGGCGGCCCGGGCGCCGGACGGCTCCCCGGTCAACGCGGTCCGCGGCTTTTGCGACATGCTGGCCACGATCGTGCGGATGCGAAAGCCCGGCCGGGTGATCTGCGCGCTGGACGAGGACTGGCGCCCGGAGTGGCGGGTGTCGCTGATCCCGTCGTACAAGACGCACCGCCTGGCCAACGCCAAGACCGGCGCCGAGATCGTGCCGGCCGCGCTCGAGCGGCAGGTACCGCTGCTCGAGGAGGTGCTGGCCGCGTTCGGCATCCCGGCGGTGGGCGCGGCCGGCTACGAGGCGGACGACGTGCTCGGAACGCTGGCCACCCGCGAGCCCGGGCCGGTCGAGGTGGCCTCCGGCGATCGCGACCTGTTCCAGCTCGTCGACGACGACAAGCCGATCCGGGTGCTGTACTGCGGCCGGGGCGTGGCCAAGCTGGAGGTGCTCGACGACGCGGCGCTACAGGCCAAGTACGGCGTACCGGCCGCCGGCTACGCCGACTTCGCCGCGCTGCGGGGCGATCCGAGCGACGGCCTGCCGGGCGTACCGGGCGTCGGCGAGAAGACCGCGGCCCGCCTGATCGCCCGCTTCGGTGGGTTGGCGGCTCTCGTGGCGGCGGCCACCGACCCGGCCGAGAACTTCGCTCCCGGCCTGCGGGCCAAGCTGACCAGCGCTGCCGACTATCTCGCCGCGGCTCCGACGGTCGTCCGCGTCGCCCGTGACGTACCCCTGCCCAAGCTGACGGGCGACCTGTCGGCGGTGCCCGCGGACCCGGACCGGCTGATGGCGCTCGCGGAGCAGTGGAACCTGGCCGGCTCGGTCCGCCGGCTCATCGACGCCGTCAGTGCGAGCGCGAGGAGTGAGCGAAGCGAGCCCCGCAGCCGCGAGCGGAACACCGGCACCGACGCGCGATAGCGTGGCCAATGCTCGACGACGACCCCGGCCCGTACCCGCGCCGCCCCGCGAGCAAGATCGCCCTGATCGTCGTGTCCCTGGTGGTGTTCTTCGCGCTGTGCTTCGCCGCATGTGCGATCGCCGACGACATCTTGGGACCGATGGCGTGCGGCATCACGCACATCGACACGCAGGACGAGTGCCCCTAGTTCGTCAGCGCCGGGCAGACGTAGGCGCTCCGGACCCGGCCCCCCGGCCGGCCCAGGCGTCGATGCGCTGCGCGGACGACATCCGCTGGTCGGTAGCCAGCCGCCCACCTGCGCCGGCCCACGCCTCGGTGGGTCCCAACATCGGCTCCGACGCGGGGCGCTGGCTCGGCATCCACAGTCCCGGTCCGGCCATCGCCGGCTCCGGCTGCCGCTGCCCGTAGGTCCAGCCGGTGTCCATGTCGGTGGAGCGCAGCAGGGCGTACGCCAGCGTGATCACGACCAGGACGACGAACATCATCATCGGGCCGAGGAACGCCAGCGCGTTCACGCCCTCGACCTCACGGCCGCCGCTGCCCTCCTGCAGGTGCACCCGAACACCGGCCATACCGGTGTAGTGCATGCCATTGACGGCCACGCCCATGACGAGCGCGGCGACCGCGATCGCCGAGCCACGGCGCAGGGTCACGGTGAAGTACAGGGCGACCGTCGCCGCCACGATCGCGATCGCGCCGGCCGCCGCGACGAACCGCCGGTCGTGGCCGACCGAACCGTTCACGTGCATCGCGGCCATGCCGAAGTAGTGCATGATCGCCACGCCGGAACCGGTCACCATCCCGCCCAGGATGACCTTGATGATCGAGGGCTTGCCGAAGCCGGCGATGAACAGGCCGAAGCCGGTTACCGCGATGGCGGCTACCCAGCTCGTCACGGTCAGGCCGACGTTGTAGCGGACTGGGGAGTCCGGGACGCTGAAGCCCAGCATGGCCATGAAGTGCATGACCCAGATGCCGGTACCGCCGAGCGCCCAGGCGGCGAGGATCAGCCATCGAGCTTTCCGTTTGGGCTCCTGGAGCGACTGCGCCCGGGCCGTGCAGACCAGGGCGAGCAATGACCCCAGCACCGAGAACGCGTACGAGAACGCCGGCGTGATGAGACCGAACGTAAAGTGATGAACCTCGACGCCTTCGGGCATGTCGCCCTCCCCTCGCCATCGGCTGCCGGCACGCCCCCGCCAGGTCGTATAACCAGATCGCGCCGTTGACGGGCAGAGTGTACAGGTTCGATCGACTCGGGGCCTAGGCGAGCGCGGAGCGCGGCTAGGCGATATCCCGGTAGGCAAGAATGCCGCGGCGCACCGCATCCACAGCCGCACGCGCGGTAGCCCGAAGCGGCGCGTTCGGCCCGGCCGCCTCGCCGAGCTGGCCGAGCAGGTCGACCACCTGGCGAGCCCAGCGGACGAAGTCCCCGGCCGGCATCTCGCCGTCGAGATGCCCGCCGCTGGCCAGCACCCGGGCCAGCGGCTCGCCGCGCGCCCACCGGTACATCGGCCAGACGAAGCCCAGGTCCGGCTCCCGGGTCAGCTCGAGCTCGCGGGACACCTCGTCCGACTCGAGCTCCGCCCACAGCTTCCCGGTCGCGTCGATCGCGTCGGCGACCGACCCGCGCGGTACCGAGGAGCGTTCATCGCTTTCCCGGCGCGCCTCGTACAAAACGACCGAGACGGCGGCGGCCAGCTCGGCCGGTGCCAGCCCGTCCCAGACGCCCCGGCGTACGCACTCGGCGACCAGCAGGTCCGACTCGGTCCAGATGCGGGCCAGCATCCTGCCCGCCTCGGTGACCTCGCCACCGGCGGTCAGGTAGCCGCGCGATGTCAGCAGCGCACATACCCGGTCGAAGGTACGGGCCAGCGAGCCGGTGCGGCTGGCCACCTTGCCACGCAACGGTTCCGTGTCCCGCTCGAGGCGGTTGCGCCGCTCGGCCCAGCGGGCGTGCTCCTCCCGGTCCGGGCAGCCGTGGCACGAGTGGGCCCGCAGCGCCGCGCGCAGCCGTACCAGTTCCGCGTCGTCTCCGGTCCCGCGGCCGCGCGCGACCTTCCGGCGTACCCCCGGCTGCAGGCCCGTGTTGCGCAGCGTCGCGGCCAGGTCGCGCCGCTCGCCCGGCGAGCGGTGGTTGAAATGCTTCGGTACGCGGACCCGGGCGAGCGCGTCGACCGGTCCGGTGAAGTCCGTCGCCGGCACCCGGCCGGCCCACCGATCCTCGGTCAGCACGAGCGGCCGCGGCTCGCCGAAGCCACCCGTATCCGGGTCGAGGACGACCGCGAGGCCGGCCCGGCGGCCGGACGGCACCCGGATCACGTCACCCACGCGTAGCCGCTCCAGCGACGCCAGTGCCGCCGCCCGACGCTGCGCCGCCCCTTGCCGGGCCAACCCCTTCTCCCGGTCGGCGATCGCGAGCCGAAGTCCGAAGTACTCCTCGAAGTCGCCGAGGTCGCACGTCATTTCCTGCTCGTACGCCGACATCGCCTCGACGTTGCGCTGCACCTGACGGGCCAGCCCGACCACCGACCGGTCGGCCTGGAACTGGGCGAACGACGACTCCAACAGGTCCCGTGCGCGCTCGGCGCCGACCGACGAGACGAGGTTGACCGCCATGTTGTACGACGGCCGGAAGCTCGACCGCAGCGGGTAGGTACGCGTCGACGCCAGCCCGGCGACGTGCCGCGGGTCGACCTCCGGTGCCCAGACGACGACCGCGTGCCCCTCGATGTCGATGCCGCGGCGGCCGGCGCGCCCGGTCAGCTGGGTGTACTCCCCCGGCGTCAGGTCGACGTGCGCCTCGCCGTTGAACTTGACCAGCCGTTCGAGCACCACGCAGCGGGCCGGCATGTTGATGCCGAGGGCGAGCGTCTCGGTCGCGAAGACCGCTTTCACCAGCCCGCGGACGAACAGCTCCTCCACGACCTCCTTGAACACCGGCAGCAGCCCGGCGTGGTGCGAGGCGAGGCCGCGCTCGAGGCCGTCGAGCCATTCCCAGTAGCCGAGCACCGACAGGTCCTCGCCGGGGATCTCGGTGATCCGAGCCTCCACAATGGACCGGATCTCGGCGCGCTCGTCCGGTGTGGTCAGCCGCAGTCCCGCGTGCAGGCATTGCTGGACCGCCGCGTCGCAGCCGGCGCGGCTGAAGATGAACAGGATCGCCGGCAGCAGCCCTTCCCGGTCGAGCCGCTCGACAACGTCCGGCCTGGGCGGTACCACCGACCTGCGCGAGCGACCCGGCCGCCCTCGGCCGACCGGGCGGTCGTCCCCGAAGGACAGGCGGCGCAGCATCTCCCGGGTGTACCGCAACAGTTCCGGGTGCACGTCGTGCTTTGACGCGGCCTCCGCGTCGTGGAACAGATCGAACATGCGCCGTCCGACGAGCATGTGCTGCCACAGCGGTACCGGCCGGTGCTCGGTGACCACGACCTTCGTCTCGCCCCGCACGGTGACCAACCAGTCGGCGAACTCCTCGGCGTTGGAGACCGTGGCCGACAGCGACACCAGCGTCACCGCGGCCGGCAGGTGGATGATGACCTCTTCCCACACCGCGCCGCGGAACCGGTCGGCCAGGTAGTGCACCTCGTCCATCACCACGTACGACAGACCGTCCAGTGTGGACGATCCGGCGTAGAGCATGTTGCGGAGTACCTCGGTGGTCATGACGACCACCGGTGCGTCTCCGTTGATGGAGTTGTCGCCGGTGAGCAGGCCCACGCGGGCCGGCCCGTACCGCTGTACGAGGTCGTGGAACTTCTGGTTGGACAGCGCCTTGATCGGCGTGGTGTAGAAGCACTTCCGACCCTGGCGCAGCGCCAGGTGCACGGCGAACTCGCCCACCACGGTCTTGCCGGCGCCGGTCGGCGCGCAGACGAGCACCCCACTGCCCTGCTCGAGCGCCTCGCACGCCTGGCGCTGGAACGGGTCCATCGCGAACGGCAGCTCGGCGGCGAAGTCGGTCAGTGCCGGCAGCTTGGCGGCTTCGGTGGCCCGCCGGCGGGCTCTTACGTACCGCTCCGCGGGCGACGTCATACCACCAAGGCTAGGGCAGCCGTGCCGGGGCTCCACGTCTGCGGGGTTCAGCCCGATGGGTGTGACACACGTCACACGTCAGGAAGGTCTGAGTAGCCGCAGCGCGCCGGGCCGGCTGGTAACCGTGACGGGGAGTGGGCACGCCCGCTCCCCGTCGACGTACGCGGTGATCCCCGGCGCCTCGAGTTCCACAGTGGACGCCCGGTAGGTCGACACCTTCCGGTGCGCCACGTGGGTGCCCGCGTACACCCTCGGCTTGATGCGCACCAGCGTGGTACGGCTGATCGGGCCGACGACCACGATGTCCAGCAGTCCGTCGGTCGGGTCGGCGGCCGGGCAGATGCGCATCCCGCCGCCGTAGCTGGCGGTGTTGCCGACCGCCACGAGCACGGCGTCGAGCTCGTGCGGCACGCCGTCCAGGCGGATCGTGTACGGCCGCGGCCGCAGCCGGATCAGCTCGACGAAGATGGCGAGGTCGTACCGCCGGTCGCCCTTCGGCCAGCGCATCGCGTTGGCCCGCTCGTTGACGATCGCGTCGAACCCGGCGCCCAGCACCGCCCCGTACCACCGCCGCGTCCCGTCGGCGCCGACCAGCTCGGCGAGGTCGACGTTCGTCGTGGTGCCGTCGCGCAGCGACGTGGCGATCGCGTCGGCCGCCGCCAGCGGGTCGGTCGGCAGGTCGAGGCAGGTCGCGAAGTCGTTGCCGGTACCCGCCGGCACGATCCCGAAGGGCGTGTCCGTGCCGGCGACCGCCTGCAGCCCAAGGTGCAATGTGCCGTCGCCGCCCACCGCCACGAGCGCCGCTGCGCCGCCGGCGACCGCGGCCTTGGCCGCACGCTCGGCTTCTTCGGGGGTACCGGCCTCGAGCCGCTCGACGTTGCCCCCGGCGGCCTTCAGGCGCTCCACGATCGCCGGGAGCAGGCCACGGTGGCGCCCCTTGCCAGCCTTCGGGTTGGCGAGCACAGCGATCGTCACGGCGCAGACGGTACTCCGGTGCGGTCCGCTCGACCGGCCCTTCTCACTGCCGGCGCCGGGCGCGGCGCATCGCGTCCACGCGAGACGCGAACTCGTGGGCCATGACCTTCATCGCCACGCGGAGGAACTCGGACCGGTTGCCGTGTCCGTATCGCTCCACCAGCCGGTCCAGCATCGGACGGTCGTCGTCGGCAACCGCGAAGCCCACCGTCTGTGCCGCCATCAGCCACCTCCGTTGCATATGCGACGCATATGCAACGCTATCGTGGTGGGCCGCGTCAGGTCGTGTCGTCGTAGCGGTCGGCGACCGAACGTGGCGCGGGTACCGGTTCCGGCGGTGGGATCGGCTCGGCGGCCTCGACCGGCTCGGGTACCTCGTCCATTGGCGAGATCTCGTCGTCGGACAGGCCGGAGTAGTCCGGCTCGTTGCGGGCGCGCCGCCGGTCGTTGAGGAACGCGACGCCGACCGCCCCGAAGTACAGGATGCCCATCGCCAGCGCGAGCGCGGTCATGCCGAACGGGTCCGGGGTCGGCGTGACGATCGCGGCGAACGCGAACATCGCGAAAATCGCGGTCCGCCACCAGCTCAGCATCCGCTTGGCGGACAGCAGCCCGACGAAGTTGAGCATCAGCAACGCCAGCGGGAACTCGAACGCGGCCCCGAAGAGCAGCATGACTCCGGTGACGAAATTGAAGTACCCGGTCAGGTCGACGTTGATCTCGTACTGACCGCTGGACAGGCCCAGGAAGAACACCAGGCTCTTGGTCACCACGAAGAACGCAAGGAACGCCCCGAGGGCGAACAGCGGTACCGCGACCGCCGTGAAGACGTAGGTGTACTTCCGCTCGTGCCGGTGCAGGCCCGGCGCGATGAACGCCCACAGCTGGTAGAGCCAGATCGGTGAGGCGATCAGCAGACCGATGTACAGGCCGATCTTGAGTTGCAGCATGAACGGGTCGACGACCGAGCCGACGTTGAACTGGCAGATCTGGTCGCCTTTGAAGTCGCAGTACGGGTCGTTGATGAAGTTCTGCACCGGACGGGCGAAGAACAGCCCGACGATCATGCCGGCGACCACGCCGAGACTCGCCTTGAACAGGCGGCTACGCAGCTCGCGCAGGTGCTCGATGAGCGTCATCGAGCCGTCTGAGGCGCGCTGGAACTGGGTCGGGCCCCGCCGACGCAGGAGGGAGACCACGCGAACTTACTTGTCGCGTACCCGCTGGATCGGATCCACCGTCGGCGGCGGCGAAGGTTGGTTGTCCGGCGGCTGCGGCAGCGGCTGGCGCGCCGTCTGGGCATCCGCCTTCTCGTGCAGTTCGTCGTCGTCGGCCAGGCCCTTTGTCTCGGCCTTGATGATCCGCAGCGAGCGGCCGAGCGAGCGGGCCGCGTCCGGCAGCCGCTTGGCGCCGAAGAGAAGGACCAGCACCACCACCAGAACGATGATGTGCCACGGTTTCAGGGCGCCCATGGCTTGCCTCCTGCTGCGTTGTTCGAGGGGCGGACAGGCCCATCCTACGTGCGGCGGCGGTGGTCCTGCTGCTCCGGCCGGACCGTCGCCATACCAGCCCGGACCGTCTCGGCCTGCTGCTGGAGCCCCATCATGCGCTCCTGCAACGCCTCGACACTGGATTGCAGCGCCTGGGCCTGCTCCGCCCGCCGTTCGAGCCGCGACATCGCCCGCTTCAGCTCCGGCATGCGCAGCAGCACCGTCCGGGCGGCCAGACCGAGCAGCACCAGGCCGCAGAGCACGATCGCGCCAACGACCCACCAGATCACAAATGGAGCTTACCGGTACGCCTCGAGCGCGGCACGGGCGTTGTCCCGGACCTGCTCGGCGAGTTCGGCCGGGGCCACCACGGCCACGTCCGGTCCCAGGCCCAGCACGAGCCGACACGCCCAGGTGAGATCGGTCACCCGTAGCGATACCAGCCAGGCGTCCGGAGACGTCTCCTGGACGCTTTCGCACGGGTAGTACTCGGTGATCCACCGCGCCGACCGGCCCACCCGCAGCGTGACCAGCGGGAGATCGGTCGTCGGCCGGAAGATGCCGTCGGTCACGTCGGTCAGCCGCGCCTGCGGTGGCGGGGCGGCCGGCTCGTCCAGCTCGACGAGCCCGTCGATGCGGTCGACCCGGAACCTGCGGACCCCCTGCGCCATCCGGCACCAGGCCTCCAGGTATGCCCGGCCGCCCACGACCAGGACCCGCATGGGGTCGACGACCCGTTCGCTCGTGGAGTCCCGGGTGGCCGTGTAGTACTTCAGCCGCAGCGCGTGCCGGCGCTCGACGGCACCGCGGATCGTGCCGAGCCGGTCGGCGTCGCCCGGCAGCCGTACCGCGACCGGAGCACCGGCCAGCTCACCGGTGGCCGACTCGAGCTTGGCCAGCGCCCGCTCGACGGCGTCCCGGTTGGCCAGTCCCGGCGTCTCCGCGAGCATGCGCAGCGCCACGACCAGCGCCAGCGCCTCGTCCGGCGTCAGGCGCAGCGGCCGGCCGATCCCGGCGTCGTAGGTGATCGTCACCCGGTCCCCGTCGAACGCCATGTCGATCAGGTCACCCGGCCCGTAGCCCGGCAGCCCGCACACCCACAGCAGTTCCAGGTCCTCGCGGAGCTGCCGCTCGGTGACGTCGAGGTCCGCCGCCGCCTCGGCGATCCGGATGCCCGGCCGGGCGAGCAGGTACGGCACGAGGTTCAGCAACCGGCCCAGCCGGTCCGCCGCTGCCTTCGACGGTGCCGTCATGGCGCGGTCCGCACCCGCCGCCGCGCCTCCGCCTCTACGGGGAGTGGGGCGGCGTGCCGCTCGGCGATCTCGGCCAGCCGCGTCATCGCGGCGTGCCGCACCTCCGGTGGATCCAGTACGACGACATCGGCGCCGTACCCGACCAGCCAGCGGGCCAGCCCTTCCGGGTCCGCGTACCGCAGTATGAGACGGTCGCCCTCCGGGCTCGGGACGACCTGCTCGGCCCATCGCCGCACTCCGGCCGCGCGCCCTGGGCGGGCCAGCACGGTCGCCGTCCCGGTCCGCTCGACCGGGCCGGACCAGCGGGCCACGTAGCTGATCAGATCCAGCTGCTCGGGCGGCGTGAACGCCCCCGGCCAGCCGACCGGCTGGACGGCGCCCACGATGCGGGACAGCCGGAAACACCGCGGGGCGTCCCGGTCGACGTCGTGCCCGACGACGTACCACCGGCCGCGCCAGCACACGACCCCCCACGGCCGCAGGTGCCGGATCCGGGCCGCGTCCTCCTCCGGGATCCGGTAGGTGAACGTGACCTCCTGCCGCTCCCGGGCCGCCTGGGTCAGCGGCTCGAACGCCGCGTCGACGGTCACGACCGGCTCGACGCCGAGCGTGGCGTCCGGATCGACGTCGATGCCGGCGGCCCGCAGCTTCGCCAGTCCCGAGGAGGCGGCCGCGGCCAGCCCCACGTGCCGCCAGAGCCGGGCCGCGATGCCCACCGCGGCGGCCTCGTCCGGCTCGAGCGGGATGTCCGGCAGGGCGTACTCGCGCGCCGCGATCCGGTACCCCGCCTCGGTGTCGAGCACGCTCGACGTGCCGGTCTCCAGCGGGACCCCGATCTCCCGCAGCTCGGCCTTGTCCCGCTCGAACTTGCGCTGGAACGCCTCGTGCTCGCGCGGGTCGTTCGCGTCGTGCTCGTACCCCGGCACCGTCGCCGCGATCTGCGCCGCGGTCAGGAACCGCCGCGTGGACAGCAGACAGATGACGAGGTTGACGAGGCGCTCGGTACGAGTCCGCGACACGCTCTCGAACCTAGCAGCGTCCGTACGCTTGTGCGTACGCACACGCGGGGGAATGACGGACTGCGGTTGGAACATCCGCTAGCGTGACGGCCGTGGTGCGCTGGCGGGCGGGAACGGTGACGGCGCTGGGCCGTCGCTGGCACGGCGCGGCCGAGCTGACCGTCGCGGTCGACGGCGGCGAAGGCGAGCCGGTCCGTGCCCTGGCCTACCCGGCGCTGGTGGGTGAGCCGGAGGTGGGCGACCGGGTTCTGCTCAACGTCGGCGCGCTGGAGCTGGGGCTGGGTACCGGCGGCTACGCGTTCGTGGTGGCGCTGCCGGACCGGCTACCGGCCGACCAACCGTCCACTATGGACGAAGGGCACATCGTCAAGGCCCGGTACACGCCGTTGCAGACGATCGTCCTCGGGATCGAGGAGGCGGCGTCGCCGTACCACGACCTCCTCGCCGCAGCCGACGACCTGGGCGGGATGCCCGTGGTGACCGCCGATCTGCACTCGGCGCTGCCCGCGGTGCTGGCCGGATTCCGCGCGTTCCGACCCGGTGGTCGGGTGGCGTACGTCATGACCGACGGCGGTGCGTTGCCGGCCTGGTTCTCCCGTACCCTCGACGCGTTGCGCGGCCACCTGGCCGGCACGGTGACAGTGGGCCAGGCGTTCGGCGGCGACCTCGAGGCAACGACCGTACACAGTGGACTGCTCGCCGCCCGGCATGTGCTCGGCGCCGACGCCGTCATCGTGGCGCAGGGGCCGGGCAACCTCGGCAGCGGTACCCGATGGGGATTCTCCGGTGTGTCGGTGGGCGAGGCGGTGAACGCGATCGCGGCGCTGCGTGGCCGGCCGGTCGGCGCGCTGCGGATCTCGACCGCCGACCCGCGGCCGCGGCATCGCGGCGTGTCGCATCACAGCCTGACGGCGTACGGCCGGGTCGCATTGGCCGCCGCGGACCTGGTGGTGCCCGCGGACCTGGACGCCGACCTCGCCACGGCGGTGATCGGGGCCCTGGCCCCGCTGCGGCTCCGGCACCGCATCGTCACGGTGCCCACCGACGGCCTCGACGACGCGCTGCGCGCCAGCGCCGCGCCGCTGTCCACGATGGGCCGCGGCCTCGACGACGACTACCCGTACTTCCTCGCCGCCGCGGCGGCCGGCCGGTATGCCGCGATGCTCAGCTCAGGCGATGGCGATCAGTAGCACCCAGGCCGTCAGGAACACGACGAGGACCACCACCAGCACCCAGGTCGGCACCTTGTACTCACCGCGACGGTTCCGGGCGATCTCCGCCGCAATCTTGTTGCGCCGCCGATTGACCCAGCCCGGTCGCGCCCCATCCTGCGTACGCTCCTCGGGAACCTCGTCCTCGGTACTCATACTCACATGCTGGCGATCAGGCGCTCCACGCGCTCGTCATATGCCCGGAACGGGTCTTTGCACAACACGGTGCGCTGCGCCTGGTCGTTGAGTTTGAGGTGTACCCAGTCGACGGTGAAATCTCGCCGCCGCTCCTGGGCATGCCGGATGAACTCGCCGCGCAGCCGCGCCCGGGTGGTCTGCGGGGGCGTCTCCTTCGCCTCGAAGATCTCGAGGTCCGTCGCCACCCGGTCGACCGAGCCGCGCCGCTCGAGCAGGCCGTACAGGCCACGGCCGCGGCGCAGATCGTGGTAGGCCAGGTCCATCTGCGCCAGCCGCGGGTGGGACAGCGGCAGGTCGTGGCGGCGGCGGTACGCCTCGAGCATCTTCTGCTTCGTCACCCAGTCGATCTCGCGTTCCACCCCGGACAGGTCGCCGGTCTGCACCGCGTGCAGCGTGCGCCCCCACAGGTCGACGACCCGCTTGGCGGTCTGGTCGCTGCCCCGCCGCTCGATGAACTCGCTGGCCTTGTCGTAGTACTCCTGCTGGATCTCCAGCGCGCTGGCCTCCTTGCCGTTGGCCAGCCGGACCTTGCGCCGCCCGGTCACGTCATGGGAGACCTCGCGGATCGCGCGGATCGGGTTCTCCAGGGACAGGTCCCGCATCACCACGCCGGCCTCGATCATCCGCAGCACGATGTCCGCGCTGCCGACCTTGAGCAGCGTGGTGACCTCGTTCATGTTCGAGTCGCCGACGATGACGTGCAGCCGGCGGTACCGCTCGGCGTCGGCGTGCGGCTCGTCCCGGGTGTTGATGATCGGGCGGGACCGGGTCGTCGCCGACGACACGCCCTCCCAGATGTGCTCGGCGCGCTGGGACAGGCAGTACACCGCGCCGCGTGGCGTCTGCAGTACCTTGCCGGCGCCGCAGATGAGCTGGCGGGTGACGAGGAACGGGATGAGCACGTCGGCGAGGCGGCCGAACTCGCCGTGCCGGGAGACGAGGTAGTTCTCGTGGCAGCCGTACGAGTTGCCGGCCGAGTCGGTGTTGTTCTTGAACAGGTAGATCTCGCCCGCGATGCCCTCGTCGTGCAACCGCTTCTCGGCGTCGACGAGCAGACCCTCCAGGATCCGCTCGCCGGCGCGGTCGTGCACGACCAGATCGGTGACCGAGTCGCACTCGGGCGTCGCGTACTCCGGATGCGAGCCGACGTCGAGGTACAGCCGGGCGCCGTTGCGGAGGAAGACATTGCTCGACCGGCCCCAGGACACCACCCGGCGGAACAGGTACCGGGCGACCTCGTCCGGGGAGAGCCGCCGCTGCCCCCGGTACGTGCAGGTCACCCCGTACTCGGTCTCTAGCCCGAAGATGCGCCGGTCCATGCAACGACATTAGCCGCCACGAGCCCCCAATGGGCGAATCGTGCTTACGGCTCGTTCGGCTCCTCCGGGCTGATCCCGGCGTCGGCGGCGAGGTCGTCGGTGCTGGGCTCGGCGTCGCTCGGAGCCGGGGTCTCCGCGGTCTCGGCGGGCTCGGCCGCCGCAGCCGCCGCAGCCGTCCGAGCGCCGTTGCCCTGTGCCAGCAACGCCTCCAGGGCCGTCCCGGTGATCCGGCGGAAGCTGCGGCCGGTCTTCTGCCGGTCGAGGATCGCCACCTCGAGGTTGATCGCCGCGAGCGTCCGGGGCTGGCCGCCTTCCCCGCCGACGCTGGCCAGCGCCGTGACCGCGAGATGCAGCGCAGCGGCCAGGGTCAGGTCGGTGCGATCCGCGGCCTTGATTACGTTGGCGATCGCCTCGGCCTGCCCGCCCATGGCGAGAAAGCCCGGCTCGTCGAAGACGGAGCCGTCGTACGTCACCCGGTACAGCTCGTCGTGCTCGGTCGTGGTGCCGACCTCGGCGACGCAGATCTCGACCTCGAACGGCTTGCCCTGCTCGCTGAACAACGCACCGAGGGTCTGCGCGTACGCGTTGGCCAGCGCCCGCCCGGTGACGTCGCGCCGGTCGTAGGAGTACCCGCGCAGGTCGGCCATTCGAACGCCGGCCGCCCGGAGGTTCTCGAACTCGTTGTACCGCCCGACGGCCGCGAACCCTATCCGGTCGTAGATCTCGCTCACCTTGTGCAGCGTGACGGAGACGGTCTCCGCGACGAGCAGCACGCCACCGGCGTAGGACAGGACGACCACGCCCCGGCCACGCGCGATGTTCTTGCGCGCGTACTCCGCGCGGTCCCGCATGATCTGCTCGGGCGAGGCGTAGAACTGCATGGCCACGGTCGGCGGTCTCCTTATGTTTCCGGGACAGTCTAATGTAGACGGTAGTGGCTAGCCGCTCAGCCGCCGGGGTTCTCCATGCGGCCGGCCACCACGGATTCGGAGACGGCGGCGGACTGCTCGTCGGTGAGCCGGACGGTCCCCTCGGCAGTGGCGGTCATCACGACCGGGTAGATCTTGCGGGTCAGGTCGGGACCACCGGTAGCGGTGTCGTCGTCGGCAGCGTCGTAGAGCGCCTCGACGGCGAGTCGGACGGTGTCCTCGACGCTGGAACCGGGACGGAACCGCTTCTTCAGCGCGGATTTCGCGAACAGCGAACCGGAGCCGATGGCGTCGTACCCCGTCTCCTCGTAGATACCGCCCGCGACGTCGAAGCTGAAGATCCGGCCGGCCTTCGCGGCGTCGCCGGCGTCGAGGTCGAACCCGGCGAACAGCGGGACCACCGCGAGTCCCTGCAGCGCGGCCGGCAGGTTGTTGCGGATCAGCGTGGCGAGCCGGTTGGCCTTGCCGTCGAGGGAGAGCATCGCGCCCTCGAGCTTCTCGTAGTGCTCGAGCTCCACCTGGTACAGCCGGACCAGCTCGATGCCGACACCGGCGGTGCCGGCGATGCCCACGAGCGAGTACGCGTCGGCCGAGTGCACCTTCTCGATGTCGCGGCTGGCGACGAGGTTGCCCATCGTGGCGCGCCGGTCGCCGGCCATCACGACCCCACCGGCGCAGGACAGGGCGATGATGGTCGTGGCATGCGGGCTCAGGTCGGGCGTTACGCCCAGCGGCAGCGGGCGACGGCCGGGCAGCAGTTCGGGAGCCGCCTGGCTCAGGAAGTCCGCGAAGGACGACGTCCGTGGCGTGGTGAACGCAGCTGGTAGACGCCCGGATGGATCAAGAACCGCTGCCACGTGGTTCCCTTCAGGTAGTCGATCGCCTTGCAGTTGAAACACAATACGCCGCGCACGTACCGCCTTGGGTGGCCGTGCTCGACGTGTTCCGGACTGTCGCGTCCGCTGTCAGCGAATCGGACAAGTTATACTATTGGCCGCCCTTCTGGACGTACCCCCTCACGAACTCCTCGGCGTTCTCTTCCAGTACCGAGTCGATCTCGTCGAGCAGGTCGTCGACGTCCTCGGTCAGCTGCTCGTGCCGCTCGGCGACCTCGGGGTTGACCTCAGGCGCCGGCGCCTCGTCGACTTCCTGGTCGCGGCGGGCCTTGCCGGATTGCGACTGCCCGCCGCCGCCTTCACGCGTAGCCATCTGCTCCGCCCTCCTGAACCTTCGGTTGCCCAAGAACCTACCCCGAAGGTACGACGGATGGACGAAAGCGGCTTAGGACGGGTCCCTAGCCCGACGTGATCGCCTCGAGCAGATCCTTGGCGCTCGGGCAGCGGTCGAACAGCGCGCCGACGTGGGCCTTCGTACCGCGCTCGGGCTCCATCATCGGCACCCGTACCAGCGACTCGCGGCCAACGTCGAAGATGACCGAGTCCCAGCTGGCGGCTACCACCTCGGAGCCGTACTGCGCCAGGCAGCGGCCGCGGAAGTAGGCCCGGGTGTCCTCCGGTGGCTCGAACATCGCCGAGCGCACCTCGGCGTCGGGGAACAGCGTCTGCATCGCACCGCGGGCGACCAGGCGGTGGTAGAGGCCCTTCTCCTGGCGGACGTCGGAGTACTGCAGGTCGACCAGCGCCAGCTTCGGCGACGACCACGACAGGTGCTCGCGCTCCCGGTACCCCTCGAGCAGCCGCAGCTTGGCCACCCAGTCCAGCTCGCCGGCGCAGAGCATCGGGTCGCGGCCGAGCCGGTCGAGCACGTTCTCCCAGCGGGTCAGCACGTCGGTGGTGATTTCGTCCACATCGGACCCGTACCGGGAGTCCACAAAGGACCGGGCACGCTCGTAGTAGGCCCACTGCAGGTCGAGCGCTGTCAGCCGGCGCCCGTCGCGCAGCCGCATCAGGTGGGTCAGCGTCGGGTCGTGGCTGACGTTCTTCAGCTCGGCGACCGGATCGGCGATCCCCAGGTCGGGCGTGAGCGCCTTCTCCTCGATCATCGTGAGGATCAGCGACGTGGCCCCCACCTTCAGGTAGGTCGAGACCTCCGAGAGGTTGGCGTCGCCGATGATGACGTGCAGCCGGCGGTACTTGTCGGCATCCGCGTGCGGTTCGTCCCGGGTGTTGATGATGGGGCGCTTGAGCGTGGTCTCCAGCCCGACCTCGACCTCGAAGAAGTCGGCCCGCTGTGACAGCTGGAATCCGGGCGTCGAGCCGTCCTGTCCGATGCCGACGCGACCGG
>DASRII010000303.1:0-28167 GCA_035650075.1 Micromonosporaceae bacterium
CACCTGCGCGGTGCGGGAGAACGCCGACAACCGCCTCTACGGCAACCTCGGCCACCTGCGTCCCGTGAAGACCGCCCACCCCGGCATGCAGATCGCGGTCGGCGGCTGCCTCGCGCAGAAGGACCGCGGCGACATCGTCAAGCGCGCACCCTGGGTCGACGTGGTCTTCGGCACCCACAACATCGGCTCGCTGCCGGTGCTGCTGGAGCGCGCCCGGCACAACGCGGCCGCCGAGGTGGAGATCCTCGAGTCGCTCGAGGTCTTCCCGTCCACGCTGCCGACCCGCCGCGAGTCCACCTACGCGGGCTGGGTGTCCATCTCGGTCGGCTGCAACAACACCTGCACGTTCTGCATCGTGCCGGCGCTGCGCGGGCGGGAGAAGGATCGCCGGCCGGGCGACGTCCTGGCCGAGGTCGAGGCGCTGGTCGACGAGGGCGTGCTCGAGGTGACCCTGCACGGGCAGAACGTCAACTCGTACGGGGTGGAGTTCGGCGACCGCATCGCCTTCGGCAAGCTGCTGCGGGCCTGCGGCCAGCTCGCCGAGCGGGGGCTGGAGCGGGTCCGGTTCACCAGCCCGCACCCGAAGGACTTCACCGACGACGTGATCGCGGCGATGGCCGAGACGCCCAACGTCTGCCACCAGTTGCACATGCCGCTGCAGTCCGGCTCGGACCGGGTGCTCAAGGCGATGCGGCGCTCGTACCGGGCGGACAAGTACCTCGGCATCATCGACCGGGTCCGCTCCGCGATGCCGGACGCGGCCATCACGACGGACATCATCGTCGGCTTCCCGGGCGAGACCGAGTCCGACTTCGCGGCCACGCTGGATGTGGTCACCGCAGCGAGGTTCGCCGGTGCGTTCACATTCCAGTACTCCCAGCGCCCCGGCACCCCAGCGGCCACAATGGACGGTCAGCTGCCGAAGGAGGTCGTGCAGGAGCGGTACGAGCGCCTCGTCGCGCTGGTCGAGGCCACCACGCTCGACGAGAACCGGAAGCTGGTCGGGTCCACTGTGGAGGTACTGGTCGCGGTCGGCGAGGGACGCAAGGACGGCGCGACCGGTCGGATGTCCGGCCGGGCCAGGGACGGCCGCCTCGTTCACTTCACCGCGGACGACGCCACGAGGCCCGGCGACGTAGTACACACCGTCGTGACCCATGCCGCCCCGCACCACCTCGTAGCGGACGGACCCGTGCTGGCGTGCCGGCGTACCCGAGCCGGAGATGTCTGGGAAAGCGGCCGCACCGCACGGACGAGCGGTGTCCTGCTCGGAATGCCGTCGGTTGGTGCGCCGCCGCCGGCGGCGCACCAACCGTCCACCTGCTAGACGCAGGTGGTGTTGCCGTTGAGGACGAACGTCGCCGGTACGGCGTTCGCCGTCGACACCGTCCCTTGTAGACCGAACGACACCGATTGCCCCGGCGGGATCGAGAGGTTGTAGCCGTCGGGGTTGCGGGCGCTGACGTTCTGGCCGGACTGGGTGATCCGGGTGTTCCAGAAGTTGTAGATGGACTGGTTGCCGCCGTAGGTCCAGGTCAACGTCCACGGCGTGATCGTCGTCGTACCGGTGTTGCGAATCGACACCGCGGCCTCGAAGTTACCCGGCCAGCTGTTGGTGATCGTGTAGGTCGCGTCACAGGCCCCGACCGGCGCAGAGGAGGACGGCGGGGGAGAGGACGTCGGTGGGGGCGAGGTCGTCGGCGGAGGCGACGACGTCGGTGGGGGAGACGTGGTGGGTGGCGGTGACGAACCACCGATCGGCGGCACCAGGTGCGGCTGCAGGATGTTGTACTTCGTCTGGTTGATGGTCCACCAGTCGTCGAGCGCGATACCGCCGGTATCACCGGAGTTCGGGTTCCACGACCAGAACGTGAACGACATCCCCTTCGACGTCAGGTACGTCATCAGCTTGTTCAGCCACTGCACGTCGAGCGGGTTCTGCAGGGTCGAGCCGAACTCACCGAGCAGGATCGGTGCGGTGTTCTGGTTGCTCAGGTAGCCCCAGAACTGGTCCCACACGCCGGGCAGGTTGTTCGGGAAGGTCGGGTCGTTGAACCACGACTGCCGGTCGAACACCGAAATCGCGTAGTCGTGCGGCGAGTAGACGAGCTTGTTGGCCGTGTTGAGCCGTACCGGGAACTGCCCAGCCCGGATCAGGTTGCCGCCCCACCAGCCGCATGGCGGTTCGGTCGGCGGGATGTTGCGCTCGGCGCCGCTCGGGCAGCTGACCCCCTCGACGATAACGAGCCAGTTGTTGTTGCTCGCGGCGAGTACCGCGTTGCCGATGCGCTCCGCGGCCAGCCGCCAGTCGCGCGCGGTGTCGCCGCAACCCCAGCAGGCGCCGGTGCCGTTGGGGAACTGGCCTTCGCCGTGCGGCTCGTTGAACAGGTCGGCGCCGATGACCGTGGTATTGCCGGCGTAGCGCTGGGCCATCTGCTGCCAATCGGCGATCATGCTGGCCTCGGAGACCGCGGGCGTGTACCACAGCGGGGTCTGTCCGGCCGCGGTCGGCCGGTGCCGGTCGAGGATGACGCGCATGCCCTTGCTGCCGGCGTACTGGATGACGCGGTCGAGGATCTGCAGCGGGTGCAGACCGACCAGGTCCGGGTTGGTGAAGCTGTTGATGCTCGTCGCCTGGGCGTTCGGGCGGATGGAGTCGCCGGTCCACGGCACGCGCAGGGTGTTGAAGCCCAGCCCTGCCATGCGGTCGATCTGCCCGCGCCAGGTCGCCGGCGGGTTGGCCCAGAGGCCGTGGAACGTGTGGTTGTCGGTCTCCATGCCGAACCAGTTGATGCCGGTCAGCCGTACCGTGGCGCCCGTGCTGTCGACGATCCGGTTGCCGTTGGTGCGCAGGAAGCCCACTCCGGTGCCGGCCGCCTGCGCCGGAGTCGCCGTCAACGTGATGGCTACCAGAACACCGGCGGCGGCCAGGATGGCCGAGGCGAACGCGCCGCCCAGCGCCGACAGTTTCCTTCTTCGAGACATGCCAGATTCCATTCAGCTACATGATGGAGGCATGCCCGGACCGTATGCCCTGCATAGGGTGTGCTTACGCTGCCCGGCGTTGGAACGATTGTCCAGGCTCGATGCCCAGCCGTCAAACGGTCAGTTGCCCGCGGCGATCATGAAGTTGGTGCGCCGACACGCCGCCCACCATGAAACTAAGTTCATGATCGACGCAAGAGGGAGGCGGGCGGTTAGTTCGACTGCTCGGCCAGGTCGAGGAACTGGCGTTTGGCCGTGAGGGCCTGCTCGGCCTCGCGGATCCGCTTGGCGTCACCGGCCGCCTGGGCGCGGGCGAGCCGCTGCTCGGCTTCGGCTACCTGTTCCCGCATCTGTGCGAGCAACGGGTTGGCCGACGGCTCGGTACGCCGCCACGCCGCGTCCATCGCGGTCTTCACCTTGTCCTCGACCCCGCGCAGGCGGCGTTCGAGGCCGGCCGATGCCTCCCGCGGCGTACGGCCGGCGTCGTGCCACTGGCCCTGGATCTCGCGCAGCTTCGCCTGGGCGGCGCGGGGGTCGGCGTCGACGTCGAGCGCCTCGGCGGCCGCGACCAGATCCTGCTTGCGGTCGAGGTTGCCCTTGAGTTCCGCGTCGCGCGCCGAGAACACCTCGCTGCGGCGCGTGAAGAACGCGTCCTGTGCGGCCCGGAAGCGTTCCCAGAGCCGCTGCTCGGCGTCCTTCGCGGCGCGCGGAGCGGCTTTCCACTCGGACATGAGCTCCTTGAGCCGGTTTGCCGTCGCGGCCCAGTCCGACGACTCGGCCAGCGTCTCGGCCTCGGCGACGAGCTGCTCCTTGTGCCCCTGGGCCTGCTTGCGCTGCGAGTCGAGCGACGCGAAGTGGGCGCCGCGGCGCCGGGCGAACCCGTCGCGGGCGGCGGCGTACCGCTTCCACAGCTCACCGTCGGTCTTCTTGTCAATCCCGCGGATCGTCTTCCACTCCTCGAGAATCTCCTTCATCCGGTCCCCGGCGCTCTTCCAGCCGGTGGACTCGGCGGCGATCTTCTCGGCCTCCTCGACGAGGGCGGTCTTGCGGGCGAGCGCCTCGGTCCGGGCGGCTTCCCGAGCGGCCCGGGCCTCGACCGACTTCTCCTCGGCCAGCGTGCCAATCTTGTCGAGCCGCGCGCAGAGGCCGTCGATGTCGCCGACGACGTGTGCCTCGTCGAGCGACGAGCGCAGCCGCCGCACGCTCGAGAGGGAGTGAGCGGCGTCCGCGGCGCCGCTTTGCAACCGCGCTTCTACGAGATCGACCTCGGTCACCAGGTCCGCGAACCGGCGAGCGAAATGGGCAAGGCCCTCTTCGGGTGTACCGGCCTGCCACGACCCGACCACCCGCTCGCCCGCGGCGGTCTTGACGTATACGGTCCCGTCGGCGTCGACTCGGCCAAAGGCCGTCCAGTCGCTCATCGTGCCCATCCTCGTTGTCCCGGCGTTCGGGTGCCCGCGCGCACCCGGGGTCGCCGCCACTGCGCAGCTGCGTCTTCCGGCATTGTCACAGGTCTTACCCGGTCCACGTCGAGCGCCTGTGGCTGACCGTGACCATACGGTGTCCTGACGAGCCAGCGCCAGGCAGTAAGACTTACCGTGAACACTGTGCCGCTTGTCGCCGCCGCGGTCTGTCCGCATCCACCGCTGATTGTTCCCGAGGTCGCCGCCGGCGCCGCGACGGAACTGGACGATCTACGCACAGCGTGCGATGAAGCCGTCGAGCGGCTGGCCCGGGCGCGACCGCGGATGCTTTGTGTCGTGGGCGCGGATGCCAGTACGACTGAGTACTGGTACCCGTATCGGGGTTCCTTCGCCCCCTGGGGGGTTCCACTGGAGGTAGCCCTGGGCCCAGCCGACCGAGGCGGACCGGTGTTGCCACTGAGTCTGCTGGTGGCCACGTGGCTGCTGAGGCGCTGCTTTCACCCGGGCAGCCCGGTCATGTACTCGATGTTCGGCGTCGACCGCACCGCCCACGCGGACCAGTGCGCGCAGTGGGGGAGAAACATGGGATCGGACTCGCCGTGGGCACTGCTCGTCATGGGCGACGGGTCGGCGTGCCGAGGCATCAAGGCGCCGGGGTACGACGACCCGCGCGCGCCGGGCTTCGATGACGCCGTGGCGTCCGCCCTCGCATCGGCGGATGTCGACGCGCTGCTGGCGTTGGATCCGGTCGAGGCCGCCGAGCTGCGGGTCGCCGGACGCGCCCCGTGGCAGGTGCTCGCCGGAGCGGCGCGGGCCGCCGGTACCGGGTGGCGCGCCGAGCTGCTCTACAACGAAGCGCCGTACGGTGTGGGGTACTTTGTCGCATCCTGGAGTTTCGATTGACGGTTGTCGCGATCGTCGGACCCACCGCCACCGGGAAGTCCGCGTTGAGCCTCGCGCTGGCCGAGGCGCTCGCCGGCGAGGTCGTCAACGCCGACTCGATGCAGCTATACCGCGGCATGGACATCGGTACCGCCAAACTGACTCCGGCGCAGCGGCACGGCGTAGCGCATCACGTGCTCGACATCTGGGACGTCACCGAACCGGCGAGCGTCGCGGAGTACCAGCGGCTGGCCCGGCAGGCGATCGACGGCATCCTCGCCCGCGGCCGCACCCCGTTGCTCATTGGCGGTTCGGGACTGTACGTGCGGGCCGCACTCGAGGAGCTCGAGTTCCCCGGTACCGATCCGGCGTTGCGGGCGCGGCTGGAGGCCGAGCTGGCGGAGCACGGGCCGGGTCCGCTGTACGCGCGGCTGCGCGAGCGCGATCCCGAGGCGGCAACCCGCATCCTGCCGTCGAACGGCCGGCGCATCGTGCGGGCGCTGGAAGTCATCTCGCTGACCGGTGGCCCGTTCACCGCCGCGCTGCCGGATCCCCGGCCGGTATACAACTCCGTTTTGCTCGGGCTGGACTCCGCCCATCTCGACGAGCGCGTGGCGACCCGGGTGGACCAGATGTGGGCGGCCGGTTTCGTCGACGAGGTACGGGCGCTCGAGGCGCACGGGCTACGGGACGGTCGCACGGCCAGCCGCGCGCTGGGCTACCAGCAGGTGCTGCGGTTCCTCGCCGGTGAGTGCACCGAGCCCGTGGCGCGGGCGGAGACGGTGCGGGCCACGCGCCGGTTCGTGCGCCGGCAACGGTCGTGGTTCCGCCGCGACCCGCGGATCGCCTGGCTCGACGCGGCTCGCCCCGACCTGGTGCCCGCAGCGACTAAAGTTATCCGCGATGGACTTCGCTAAGGGCCACGGCACCGGCAACGACTTCGTGATCCTGCCCGATCCGGACGGGCGCATCACGCTCGAGCCGGCGATCGTGGCCGCGCTGTGCGACCGCCACTTCGGCATCGGCGGCGACGGAGTGCTGCGCGTCGTGCGGGACGGCGGCGGCTGGTTCATGGACTACTGGAACGCGGACGGGTCGCTCGCCGAGATGTGTGGCAACGGCGTCCGCGTCTACGCGCGGTACCTCGTCGAGGCCGGGCTCGCCGCACCCGGCCGCATCCCGATCCGGACCCGGGCCGGCGCGGTGGTCGCGGTGGTCGGCGACGGCGACATCTCCGTCGACATGGGCCTGCCGAAGGTGTACGGCGAGAGCGTCGCCACGGTGGCCGGGGTCGGCTACGCCGGCACGGCGGTGGACGTCGGCAACCCGCACCTCGTCTGCCCGGTCGACGATCTGTCCACACTGGACCTCTCTCGCCCACCGGGGTACGACACCACGTTCTTCCCGGCGGGCGTGAACGTCGAGTTCACTGTGGACAGTGGAGACCTGCACGTGCGGATGCGGGTGCACGAGCGGGGCGTGGGCGAGACCCTGTCGTGCGGATCGGGCGTGGTGGCGGTGGCCGCCGTGGCGCTGCGCAACGCCGGACTGGATACCGGCACGGTCGTGGTGGGGGTGCCCGGCGGCCAGTTGACCGTGACGTTCGACGGCCAGACCTGTTGGCTGTCCGGGCCCGCGGTGATCGTGGCGACCGGTCAGGTCAGGCTGCCCGGCTGACCGGGTCCACGCGCGCGTGGCGCAGCAGGTCGGTTATCCGCGGAAAGGCCGGTCGCCAGTCCGGTCGCACGTTCAGGTACGAGCGCGGGTCGAGCTGGAGCAGGCCGATGAGCACCTCGCCGACGATGCGCGCGCCGACCGGCCCGAGCACGATGCCGTCGCCGATCAATTCGGCCTCGGCCAGCAGGTAGTACCAGAGCGGGGTCCGGCTCTCCAACCCGAGCCCGTAGTGCTCCAGCTCGGCCAGGTGCAGCGGCGGGTACCCCATCGCCTCCGCGATGTGCTGGCCGGCCGGTATCCCCCAGGTGACGTGCCGCAGCAGGTTGTGCTGGGGCAGCGCGAGCGCGAACAGCGGAGTGGATATCTTCCGCCCGATGCGCTTGTTGGGCCGGACCCGTCCGTCGCCGAAGTTGAAGAACGTGCCCCAGTCGACGTACCGGTCCGGTGCCCGCCGGCCGCCTCGCAGGTCGTCGATGAACCCGCAGAACTCGGGGTTCACGCGGTACGACGGCCGGACCATGCTGTGCCCGAACCGGTACGCCGCACCGAGGAACTCGATCGGCACCACCGCCGGACCGGGCTCGGGCAGGTACCACCGGCGGCCGTTGGTCAGGATGTCGTGCGTGACACCGTGCCCGATCATCTGCGGCAGGAACTCGTGCAGCACCATCCACTGGTAATGCCACGTGACGAGCTGCCGATCCGCGAGCCGGTTGTGGAACAGGATGAACGCCGCGTGCAAACCCGAGATGACAATATTGTCATCGTTGCGCGGGTCCGGAATGGCAGCCGCACCGTCCGGCAGCCGCGGCACGTCCTCGTACCGGCCGCCCGACTCTATGCGTAGCTCCTTCGGGTCGCCACTGCCGTACACCGACTCGAGGTCGAGTGCCGGTGACAGCGTCACATCGTGCCCGATGAACTGGGCGAGGAACGTGGCCCCCGCGGTGTGGAACGGGTTGTCGCGGTTCACGAGGCTCTGGGCGGGGTCGGTGAACAGCCGTTCCGGCCCGAGCGACAGGTCGTCCTTGGCGTCCATGAGGCCGCCCGGACGGCCGATGTCCAGGAGTGCGGCCCGCAGCCGGCCACCGGGCTCGGCGAACGGCGGCAGGTCGCGGAACATCCGGTGGTAGCGCGGGCGGCGGGTCGCGCGCCGCACCGTGGTCGCCATCGCTGCCACCTCCAGGCGGAGGCCACGGGGTGGGCCGGGCGAGGGGCGGCCCCGAGGAACCCCGTGGTTGACAGGGATTCTCGACAGGAATACGGATCTACCGCACGGCCCCCAAGGGGTTTCAGTCTAGATCCACAGTGGACACATCGGAGTCACGGGGGTCGGTGACCGACCCGGTACCCTTAGCGACCGTCCGCACGGCGGCCGCTACCGCCGGCGCGACCCGGACGTCGAACACGCTGGGCACGATCACGCTCGGGTTCAACTTGTCCTCGCCCACCACATCGGCGATCGCGTGCGCCGCCGCGAGCGCCATGTCTTCGGTGAACTCCTCCGCGTGCGCGTCGAGCATGCCGCGGAACACACCCGGAAACGCGAGTACGTTGTTGATCTGGTTGGGCTGGTCGGAACGGCCGGTAGCCACGATGGCCGCGTGTTTGCGGGCTTCCCGCGGGTCGACCTCGGGGTCCGGGTTGGCCAGCGCGAAGACGATCGCGCTCGGTGCCATCGCGGCGATGTCCGCTCCGGTAAGCAGGTTCGGCGCGCTGACGCCGACGAACACGTCCGCGCCGCGCAACGCGCCGGGCAGGTTCCCCGAGTAGCCGCCGGCGTTCGTGTGCTCGGCCAGCCACCGCCACGACGGTGGCAGGTCGGTCATTGCGCGGTGCAGCGCGCCGATGCGGTCGTACACGATGACGTTCCCGACGCCCTGGCGGAGCAACAGCTTGACGATCGCGGTACCCGCCGCGCCCGCTCCGGAGACGACCACCGTGACGTGCGAGAGTTGCTTGCCCACGACGCGCAACGCGTTGGTGAGCGCGGCGAGCACGCAGATCGCGGTGCCGTGCTGGTCGTCGTGGAACACCGGGATGTCGAGCAGATCGCGCAGCCGTTGCTCGATCTCGAAGCAGCGCGGAGCGGCGATGTCCTCGAGGTTGATGCCTCCGTACGCCGGCGCGATCGCCCGCACGATGCGCACGATCTCGTCGGTGTCCTGGGTATCGAGGACCACCGGCCACGCGTCGACACCGCCGAACCGCTTGAACAGGGCAGCCTTGCCTTCCATCACCGGCAGCGCGGCCGCTGGACCGAGGTTGCCCAGGCCGAGCACTGCCGAGCCGTCGGTGACGACCGCGACCGTGTTGCGCTTGATGGTCAGCCGGCGGGCGTCCGCCGGGTTCTCGGCGATGGCCAGGCACACCCGCGCGACGCCCGGGGTGTAGGCGCGCGACAGCTCGTCCCGGGTACGCAGGGCGACCTTCGGGGTCACCTCGAGCTTGCCGCCGAGGTGGAGCAGGAACGTGCGGTCGCTGACCTTCCGCACGTCGACGCCGTCGAGGTCCTCCAGCGCGGCGACCACCTGGTCGGCGTGGGCAGCGTCGGCGGTGTCACACGTGAGGTCGGCGACCAGGCGCACCGGATCGGAGTCGACGACGTCGAGCGCCGTGACGATCGCGCCGGCTTCCCCGACAGCGGTCGTCAACCGCCCGATGGCGGACGGGTCGGCGGTGACCCCGACCCGGATGGTGATGGAGAACCCGGCACTGGGCAGGCGCGTCATAGGCACGGGCTACATTCTGCTCCCGGGGTGTGTGGCGGCGTTGTCGAGAGCGGGATCCTGGGCGAGGATGGCATCCCGCAAGCGTTGGGACGCGGGCGAGGGTTCGATGTCGAGCTCCGCGGCGAGGGTGGCGCGTACCCGGTCGTATACGCCCAGCGACTCGGCCTGGCGACCGGACCGGTACAGCGCGATCATCAGTTGGGCACACATCCGTTCGTCGAGCGGGTACGCGCGGACGAGGCCTTCCAGTTCGGGTATGAGCGCCATGTGACGGCCGAGTGCGAGGTCGGCGTCGATGCGCGTAACAGTGGCGGACAGGCGCAGCCCTTCCAGCCGCGCGATGGCTTCCTGTGCCGGCTCCAGCAAAGCGACGTCCGCCAGTGGCCGCCCGCGCCACAGGCCGAGGGCTTCCGCGAGCACCTTTGCGGCGGTCGCCGGGTCGTCGCGTTCGAGCGCGGCGTTGCCGTCCGCCGTCATGCGCTCGAACCGCAGCGCGTCCACCTCGTCGGGCTCGACCCGCAGCAGGTACCCCGGTGGTCGGCGCAGCAGCAGCCGCGCTTCCGTCCACGGTGGACGGTCCGGCTCCAGGACCCGCCGGAGCCGGGACACGAGCGCCTGCACGATGGCGCCCGCGCTCGGTGGTGGTTTGCGTGGCCACAGCCAGTCGACGATGCAGTCGACGGACACCACGTCGTTGGGGGCGGTCAGCAGCGCGCAGAGCAGGACTCGCGGTTTGGTCCCGCGCATCTGCACGTGCCGATCCCCGTCTGAGACCTCTAGCGGTCCGAGAATTCTGTAGTACACCGCGCGCTCCATCGCCCATTCTGGATTGGATCCGGAATTGCCTTTTCTGGAATGGATCCGATGACGTTGCCGCGCGCCCGGCAAGGTATTGCCATTGAAGTGTGTGAAATAGATAAATGCAAGTCCAGGGCAAGGTGTGTCTTAGATGCTGGAGTCCCCAACCCTCGCACGGAACGCCGGAGGACCCCTCGCGATGTCTCTCCTCACCCCTCCCCGCACCGGTCCCAACCCTCGCATCGTCTATGTACCACCGCTCGTCGCCGCCGAACAGGCCGAGCCGCGTACCCCGTTCCGGTTCCCCAGGCCGCGCGTCGGTGATCTGCGTCGAGCCTTCGTGGACTACTACCGGGATCCCATTGCTTGGCTGGCGCTGGCCGTGACGTCGGTACTTCTCTGCTACCTCGGCGGCGCGGTGATGTTCTGGTTCCACGCCACTTACCTCGGGGAAGGCGGACCGGCGATCAGCCCGTACGCCCACTGGCTGCTGGACTCCACTGTGGGATTTATCGCATTGACGCCTGTCCTTGCCTTCCTGCTACCGTTGTCGACTTGGGCCGCGGCGGCGATCGCCGGCAGCGAACGGTCGCTCGTACCATGGTTGCAGGCCCTCCTCGGTGGCGTGGCGTTTGCGGTCGTGGCCATCCCCGGCCCGATCGCGCATGATCTACTCGTCGGTCGCGGTACCTGGGTCGCGCGGACGGCAACCCAGATGCTGGGTGACCCGGCGGCGCCACTGCTGCCCAAGCACGACTATCCGCTGCTCGCCGATCTGACCCAACAGCTCGGCGCCGGGCTGCCGCTGTACATCGCCCTGATGGGGCTGGCGGTGCTGGTGGTGCGCGTGATCGTGGGTGCGCGGCACCGGCGGAATGCGGGTGCGGTCATCGGGTAGGCGTGCCACGATTGGCTGGTTAGCCGGCGTGAGGTTCGCCCGCGCCCAGCCTGTCGCCCCGCCTAGGAGATGCTTTGCGCAACCGACCGGACGTCACCGGAGAGTTCGACGAGGATCTGGACCTGGGTACGGGCGATCTGGAGCTGGAAGAGCGGCACGCGCTGCGGCGCGTCGCCGGCCTGTCCACCGAGCTCTCCGACATCACCGAGGTCGAGTACCGCCAGCTGCGCCTCGAGCGCGTCGTCCTCGTCGGTGTCTGGACCGAGGGCACGGTCGTCGACGCGTCCCACTCGCTGGCCGAGCTGGCCGAGTTGGCGGAGACCGCCGGCTCGCTGGTCCTGGAAGGACTGATCCAGCGGCGCAACAAGCCGGATCCGTCCACGTTCATCGGCCGCGGGAAGGTCGGGGAGCTGCGGGGCATCGTCGTGGCGACCGGCGCCGACACCGTGATCTGTGACGGCGAGCTGTCGCCCAGCCAGCTACGCACGCTGGAGAGCCAGGTCAAGGTCAAGGTCATCGACCGGACCGCCTTGATCCTCGACATCTTCGCGCAGCACGCGAAGAGCAAGGAGGGCAAGGCTCAGGTCGAGCTGGCTCAACTGCAGTACCTGCTGCCGCGGCTGCGCGGTTGGGGCGAGGCGATGAGCCGGCAGGCCGGCGGCCGGGCCGGTGGCGGTGGGGGCGGCGTTGGCCTGCGCGGCCCCGGTGAGACCAAGCTGGAGACGGATCGGCGGCGCATCAACGCCCGCATCGCCAAGCTCCGGCGGGAGATCGCCGGACTGCGTACTGTCCGCGACACCATGCGCTCCGGCCGGCGGCGCAACGCCGTACCGAGCGTCGCGATCGCCGGGTACACCAACGCCGGCAAGTCCTCCCTGCTGAACCGGCTCACCGGCGCCGGCGTCCTGGTGGAGGACGCGCTGTTCGCGACGCTCGATCCGACGACCCGCCGGGCGCGTACCTCCGACGGGCGCGACTACACCCTGTCGGACACCGTCGGCTTCGTCCGGCACCTGCCGCACCAGATCGTCGAGGCGTTCCGCTCGACGCTCGAGGAGGTCGCCGACGCCGACTTGATCCTGCATGTGGTCGACGGCGCGCACGTGGATCCGGCGGAGCAGGTACGGGCCGTCCGCGAGGTGCTCGCCGAGGTCGGTGCCGAGGGCGTCCTCGAGCTGCTCGTGGTGAACAAGACCGACGTCGCCGACGAGGAGACGCTGCTAAATCTGAAGCGCCAATGGCCGGGCGCGGTATTCGTGTCGGCACGGACCGGCGCCGGCATCGAGGAGCTGCGGCTGGCCGTCGAGGCACGGCTGCCCAAGCCGGCAGTCGAGGTACGGGCCTGTGTGCCGTACGACCGCGGCGACCTCGTGGCCCGGGCCCACCGGCGCGGTGAGGTGTTGTCCACGGCACACGACGACGCCGGCACGATACTGCACGCACGGGTCGACGAGGCACTCGCCGCCGAGCTACGGCCGTACGCACTGGCGATTTCCGAGTACCGGGCTTGAGGACTCTACACTGGCCAGATGCGCGGTCAGGTGGTCTCGGTTCTCGTGGGCATGGGCGTACTGCTCGCGGCCGGACCAGCGGCCGCACAGGCGCCGACACCGTCGCCGAATCCGCAGGCCGGCGCCGAACCCGCGCACGGTAAGGCGATCTGCACGGTCAAGGATTCCCGGCTGGTGGAAATGTCCGGCCTCGGGGTTACTCCGAACGGGTACGTGACGATCAACGACTCGACCAACGTGTCCAACCAGAAGCGGATCTTCTTCCTCGACAAGTCGTGCAAGGTAACCAAGGACGTCCGGTTCTCCGGCAACGGGCCACGGGACACCGAGGATCTCGCGATCGCCAAGGACGGCACCATCTGGGTCGCGGACATCGGCGACAACCCGCTCGGCGCGGAGCGGACCAACGTGGCGCTCTGGAAGCTCCCGCCGAACAGCACGACGACCACGCTGTACCGGGTGACGTACCCGTCGGGGGAGGCGCACGACGCCGAGGCGCTGTTGCTGGCCGCCGACGACACCCCGATCATCGTCACCAAGGACCCGGCCGGCGGCAGCAGGCTCTACACGCCGACCGGTCCGTTGAGCACCAGCAAACCCGTGGCGATGAAGCGGGTCGGCGAGTTCAAGCCGAGCCGGACCGGTAGCGGCTCACTGAGCCTGCTCCACCAGCTGATGGTCACCGGCGGGGCGAACTCCCCGGACCGCACGAAGGTGGCCCTGCGCACGTACACCGACGCGTACGAGTGGGACGTACCGGACGGCGACGTCGTCAAGGCGATCACCAGCGGCGAACCGCGCATCACACCACTGCCCGACGACGAGTTCGGCGAGTCGATCGCGTACACCGGGGACGGCACCGCGTTCCTCACCGTGTCGGACACCGGCGAGCTGACGGAGGACGTCGACCCGATCATCCGGCAGTACGCCCCGGCGGGCGTTGCCGTTCCGACTCCGGCAGCCGGCAGTGGCGGCCTGCCGTCGGCGAAGAACAGCCTCGCCTGGTACCAGAAGCTGAGCCTGCAGCAGGTGACCCAGCTGGTCGCCGGCGTGGGCATCCTCGGCCTGCTGCTCGTCGTCGCCGGTGTCCTCGGCATCCGGCGGTCCCGGCGGTCCCGCCCGGCCGAGGCACGGGTCGCGGCAGCCGACGACCGGCCGACCACCGTGCTCGAGCCGGTGGGCAACGGGGTCTACCGGTCCGGCGGTGGCACCAACTACGGCAGCGGGTACGACGATCAGTACGCCCCCGTGTCTTATCCGGACGAGCAGGCCGGCTGGGGTTACGGCGACGGCGGTTACGGCCAGGGTTACGAGTACGACAGGCGATGATGCTGGAGGCCGCCTCCTCGGGCGTGCCCTCAGATCCGGCGCAGCACCGCGACGACCCGACCGAGGATCGTGGCGTCGTCACCGGGGATCGGCTCGAAGGCGGGATTCTGCGGGAGCAGCCAGACGTGCTTGTCACGCCGCCGGTACGTCTTCACGGTCGCCTCGTTGTCCAGCATCGCGGCCACGATCTCGCCGTTGTCCGCGGTGGGCTGCTGGCGCACCACAACCCAATCCCCGTCGCAGATCGCCGCGTCGAGCATCGAGTCGCCCTTGACCTGCAACAGGAACAGGGTGCCCTCGCCGACCAGCTCCCGCGGCAGGGGGAACACGTCCTCGATGGCCTGCTCGGCCAGGATCGGCCCGCCGGCGGCGATGCGCCCGACCACCGGCACATACGCCGGTGTCGGCCGTAGCGCGCGCTTGGCCTCCTCGTCTTCGGTGTCGAAGACCTCGGTCGGCGGCCGCACGTCCACGGCGCGCGGCCGGTTCGGGTCGCGCCGCAGGTAGCCCTTACGCTCCAGCTCCTTCAGCTGGTAGGCCACGCTCGACGGGGAGACGAGGTCGACCGCCTCGCCGATCTCGCGCACGCTCGGTGGGTATCCATGAGCTTCCACCCACTCCCGGATGAACTCCAGGATCCGGCGTTGCCGGGCGGTCAGATCGGTGGCGAGCATGTCTTGCAGCCCGGTGACCACCGCACTGACCGCACGGAGTTGCGGCTCGCCGGAGCGGGACCGGCTGGACCTGCGTCGCTCGGTGGTCGTGGCGCGGCGCGGCGTCGTCGTCTCGTCCTTCGACACTTCGCTCTCCCCTATTGCCGATGTCCTGTTATGGCATGTTGTGTTGTCGGACACGGTATCGCCGAGGTGTGACAGTTTCAAACATCTGTACGACGTGTCGCCCGCGTGTCATAATCGTACACCCGTATGATCGAACTCGTGTTCGAGCCCGGAGGTGGCGATGGCACCGGTCCGACTTACCCGCCGTGGGCGGCTGTTGGTGCTCGGCCTGGCCCTGGTCGCCGGCGCGCTGATGATCGCGCTCGCGGCGCCTGGCAGCGGCTCCGCCGACCCGGCCGGACCCGCGCCGGTGGTGGTCGTCGAGCCGGGCGACACGCTCTGGTCGGTGGTCGAGCGGCACGCTCCGTCGCGGGACCCGATCGCCACGATCGAGGAGATCCGCCGGCTCAACGGCATGCCCGACTACACGGTCCACGCTGGACAGCATCTGACGTTGCCGCACTAACCTCTCGGCATGAGCGCAGCGGAGCGAGATCAGCAAGGTGGACGGTTGAGTGTGGACGGTGCCCGGCTGCTCGCGGATCTGGAGGCGCTGGCCCGGTTCGGTCGCGGGCCGGGCGGCGGCATCAGCCGGACGTCCTTCTCGGAGGCGGATACGCAGGCACGCGCGTGGTATCGCGCCCGATGCGCGGAGGCCGGGCTGTCCGTCGAGGTCGACGGGGTCGGCAACATGTTCGTGTCGTCCCCGGACGAGCCGACCGCGTTGCGGGGCGTGCCGGCCGTCTGGACGGGGTCGCACCTCGACTCGGTGCCCAACGGCGGCCGCTTCGACGGAGCGCTCGGCAGCCTGGCGGCGCTCGAGTGCGTGCGCCGGTTGCATGAGGAGCGGGTGCCGTTGCGGCGACCGGTGCGTGCGGTCGTGTACTCCGACGAGGAGGGCAACTACGCCCATTTGTTCGGTTCGTCGGCCCTGGTTCGCGGGTTCAGCCGGGCCGAGCTGGAGGCGTTGAGCGGGCGCGGCGGCGACCGGTTCGTCGACGCGTTCATGGCGGCCGGCTGGGATCCGGAGCTGGCCACGGAGACCACGGTCGATCCCGCGGTCATCCACGCGACCGTGGAGCTGCACATCGAGCAGGGTCCGCAGCTCGAGAGCGTCGGCCACCGGATCGGCATCGTCACCTCGATCGTGGGCCTGGGCGGTGGCACGGTCACCTTCCGGGGCCGGGCGGATCACGCCGGGACCACGCCTATGACGATGCGCAAGGACGCACTCCGCGCGGCCAGCGCGCTGATCGTGCGGTTCCCGGAGATCGCCCGATCGGTCAGCGACCGGGCGGTGATCACCGCCGGGGTCGTCACCGTCGAGCCGGGTGCCACCAACGTCGTCCCCGAAATCGCCAGGTTGACGGTCGACTTCCGCGACCTCGAGCTCGCTCGCGTGGACGAGCTGGGTCGGGCCATCACCGAGGCCGCCCGGGGTGTCGCGACAGAGCATGAGCTGGAGGTGGACATCGAGTTCGAGCCCACGATTCCGCCGTGCCGGCTGGACGGGGGGATCCAGCGCATCATCGGCGAGGCCGCCGCGGCTCGCGATCTCTCCGCGGTCGCGATGCCGTCCGGAGCGGGGCACGACTCGCAGAACATGGCGACGCTCGCGCCGACCGGCATGATCTTCGTGCCCAGCATCGGGGGTCGCAGCCACTGCCCCGAAGAGAACACCGCCGCCGACGACGTCGTGAACGGCGCGAATGTCCTGCTGGACACGGTCCTCGCCCTCGCAACCGACACGCCGAACGCGGCCGTACCGCTTGCCAACCCCAACATCTAGTAGTTACATTGGTGTAAGTCATCCACAGGTTGGGGTTCATCTGTTCCACTCCCTGCGGGTTCGAAGGCGGAGGGAGTGAGCGATGCGATGCCCGTACTGCCGCCACGCGGACTCACGAGTGGTGGACTCGCGCGAGGCGGATGACGGCCAGCTGATCCGCCGGCGCCGGGCCTGTCCGGAGTGCGGCCGGCGGTTCACCACGGTCGAGGAGGCGGTTCTCGCGGTCGTGAAGCGCAGTGGCGTCACCGAGCCGTTCAGCCGGCAGAAGATCATGTCGGGGGTACGCAAGGCGTGCCAGGGACGGCCGGTCGACGAAGACGCGATCGCGCTGCTCGCGCAGCGGGTCGAGGAGACCATCCGGGCCCGCGGTGCGGCCGAGATACCCAGCCACGATGTCGGGCTGGCCATCCTCGGACCGCTGCGCGAGTTGGACGAGGTGGCATACCTGCGCTTCGCGAGCGTCTACCGGTCGTTCGACACTCTGGACGACTTCGAGCGGGAGATTGCCACCCTTCGCGCAACGCAACGGGAACGGCTGGCGCACGAGCGGGCCAGCCGGGCGACGGCGGAGGCATAAGGCGGACTTCAGGCACAGCACACATCGGCGTGGGCATTTCTAATCCGGAGGGGCGAGGGATCTGATGTCGGGGGAAGGCAAAGCAGAGGCGGCCGGCGCGGCCGCGGACGACCGGACACGCGGAGGCAAGGTCCGGCGGGGTACCGCCAGCGGGCTGCGCGTCGAACGCGTGTGGACGACCGAGGGCAAGCACCCGTACGAGGAAGTCACCTGGGAACGCCGCGACGTCGTGATGACGAACTGGCGGGACGGGTCGATCAACTTCGAGCAGCGGGGGGTCGAGTTCCCCGACTTCTGGAGCATCAACGCGGCCAACATCGTCACCACGAAGTACTTCCGCGGTGCGGTGGGCACGCCCGAGCGCGAGTGGAGTCTCAAGCAGCTCATCGACCGGGTGGTGCGTACGTACCAGGCGGCGGGGGAGGAGCACGGCTACTTCGCCACTCCGGTCGACGCCGAGGTCTTCGGCCATGAGCTGACCTGGATGCTGCTGCACCAGGTGTTCAGCTTCAACTCGCCGGTGTGGTTCAACGTCGGCACCCAGTCACCGCAACAAGTCAGCGCGTGTCAGCCGTACGACGCGCTGGTGAGCACGCCCACTGGACCGGTGCCGATTGGAAAACTGGTCGAGCAGAACGCCATTGGCACGAAGGTATACGACGCCTACGGGCTCACCACGATCCTCGCGGTGAAAGCCAACAGCGTGAAGAACGTGCTCCGGCTGAACACGAGGGCCGGGTACACACTCGACGTCACCGCCGACCACCTGGTGTGGAAGGCCGGCGATAGCGGCGCCTTCGTCGAGGCTGGCACCCTGCAGCCCGGTGATCTTCTCGAGTACCACGACGTGGTCAGCGATACCCGCCAGGTCTCGACCCAGATTGTTGAACGGATCGAGCTGCTCGGACCGATGGAGGTCTATGACATCCAGACCGACAGCGGCGAGTACCTGTCCGGAAACCTTCGCGTGCACAACTGTTTCATCCTCGCCGTCGACGACTCGATGGACTCGATCCTCGACTGGTACAAAGAAGAGGGTTTGATCTTCAAGGGTGGTTCCGGCGCGGGCGTGAACCTGTCCCGCATCCGCTCGTCGCGTGAGCTGTTGTCCAGCGGTGGCACGGCGTCCGGCCCGGTGAGCTTCATGCGCGGCGCCGACGCGTCCGCTGGGACGATCAAATCCGGCGGCGCCACCCGCCGCGCGGCGAAGATGGTGATCCTGGACGTCGATCACCCGGACGTCGAAGAGTTCATCCAGACCAAGGCGCGCGAGGAAGACAAGATCCGCGCGCTGCGGGACGCCGGTTTCGACATGGACCTCGGCGGCCACGACATCGTGTCGGTGCAGTACCAGAACGCGAACAACTCGGTACGTGTCTCCGACGAGTTCATGCACGCCGTGGAGAAGGGCGGCACGTTCGACCTGCGTGGCCGGCTCGACGGCGAGGTCATCGACACCGTGGACGCCAAGACGCTGTTCCGCAAGATGGCCCAGGCGGCCTGGGAGTGCGCCGACCCGGGGATCCAGTACGACGACACGATCAACGACTGGCACACTTGCCCCGAAACGGGACGTATCACCGCAACTAATCCGTGCTTCACGGGCGACACGCTGGTCCACACCGACCGCGGCTTGATCCGGTTCGACGACCTGATCGACAGGTCACGGCAGGGCGAGCGGTTCGGCGTCTACACGCATGACGCCACCAATCCGGACGCGCCCGCCGACCGGATCGAGCTGACGACACCCGAAGCCGTGATGATCACTGGCGTCAACGAGATCGTACGCGTCGAGTTCAGCAACGGCATGGTGCTGCGGTGTACGCCGAACCATCGCGTCTGGACCGTCAACCGGGGCTACGTGGCCGTTGCGGACCTCGTCGAGACGGATCGAGTTCTGTCGGTGAACCTGCCCACCCCGGCGACTGCCGCCTCGCGCGAGTTCCGGCTGCTTCCGGGTACGTCCGTGGTCGCCGGTGACGTCGTTGTCTCGCATCGACTCAGCACGCGCCTGCCCGAGAAGTGGTCGGAGGAGTTCGCCCACCTGCTCGGCTGGCTGACCGGTGACGGTTGCGTTCGGCGCGGTGTGCCCGGCGTCCGGGGCAACAACAACATGGCGACGTGGGTCTACAGCGCTGAGGACCGGGAGCATTTCCTGGCCCGGCACCAGGCTGTGCTGGCGGAGGTCGTGGGCTTCCAGCCGAAGCCTTCGGAGCAGCCCAATGGGACCGTCCAGTTGCGGTCCAATCGAACCGCGCTGGTGGATTTCCTCATCGGGCTCGGAGTCGGCACGGATCGTGCGGCCAGCAAGCGCCTGCCGGTCTCGGTACTCGAAGCACCGGTCGAGATCCAAGCGACGTTCCTTCGCGGGCTGTTCGACTCGGATGGCTGCGCGGGCGAGATAGCCAATGGGACCCG
This sequence comes from Micromonosporaceae bacterium, assembly GCA_035650075.1. Classification (GTDB taxonomy): domain Bacteria; phylum Actinomycetota; class Actinomycetes; order Mycobacteriales; family Micromonosporaceae; genus DASSUC01. The sequence continues at coordinate 19,800 of DASRII010000303.1, forward strand.
CTACGTCGGACTCGGCTCGGTCTCGCCGGAGTTGCTGCGGGACGTGCAGCGTCTGTTGAGCACGTTCGGCATCGGCAGCCGCATCTACGCGACCCGCAAGCGCGGTGACACCCATTTCACGGACACCACAGTGGACGGTGAGGACCGGGAGTACACCGGCGGTCAGCTCTACGACCTGAGAATCAGTGGCGAGAACATCGGCCGGTTCGCGTCCACGATCGGATTCGACCACCCGCGCAAGGCCGCGCGGCTCGCCGCCTGGCTCACGGGACACCGGTTCTACCGCACCGACCAGACCGTCCGAGTGGTGAGCCGAACGTTCGATGGGTTCGAGACCACGTACAACCTCTCGGAGCCGCGCAACCACTCCTACATCGCCAACGGTGTCGTGGTTCGCAACTGCTCCGAGTATGTCCACCTCGACAACTCCTCGTGCAACCTGGCCTCGCTCAACCTCATGAAGTTCCTGCGCGAGGACAGCTCGTTCGAGGTGGAGAAGTTCGTCAGATCCGTCGAGCACGTCATCACCGCGATGGACATCTCGATCTGCTTCGCGGACTTCCCGACGCAGAAGATCGCCGAGACGACGCGGGCGTACCGGCAGCTCGGCATCGGCTACGCGAACCTGGGTGCGCTGTTGATGGCGTCCGGGTTGCCGTACGACTCCGAGGCCGGTCGGTCGGTGGCCGCCGCCATCACGTCGCTGATGACGGGCACGGCGTACCGCCGCTCCGCCGAGCTCGCCGGAGTCGTCGGCGCGTACGACGGCTACGCCCGCAACGCGGACGCGCACAAGCGGGTGATGCGCAAGCACTCCGCGGCCAACGAGGAGATCGAGCCGCGTGGTTCGGTGGCCACCGCGATCCACCGGGAAGCCACGAAGCAGTGGCAGCTCGGCAACAAGCTCGGTGAGAGCAAGGGGTACCGGAACGCGCAGGCGAGCCTGCTCGCGCCCACCGGCACCATCGGCCTGGCCATGGACTGCGACACGACCGGCATCGAGCCGGACCTGGCTCTGGTCAAGTTCAAGAAGCTGGTGGGCGGCGGCTCGATGCAGATCGTCAACCAGACCGTGCCGCGCGCTCTGCGTACCCTCGGCTACCCGGAAGAGCAGGTCGAGGCGATCGTCGAGTTCATCGCCGAACACGGCCACGTGATCGACGCGCCCGGCCTCAAGCCCGAGCATTACGCGGTCTTCGACTGCGCTATGGGCGATCGGGCGATCGCGCCGATGGGTCATGTCCGGATGATGGCGGCCACCCAACCGGTCCTCAGTGGAGCGATCTCCAAGACGGTCAACATGCCGGAGTCGGCCACCGTCGAGGACGTCGAGAAGATCCACTACGAGGGTTGGCGGCTTGGCCTCAAGGCGCTGGCCATCTACCGGGACAACTGCAAGGTCGGTCAGCCGCTGTCCAACGCCAAGCCCGGCAAGAAGACCGCCGAGGTCGAGAAGGTCGTCGAGTACCGGCCGGTGCGCAAGCGGCTGCCGAAGAAGCGCCCGTCCGAGACCGTGTCGTTCACGGTGGGCGGCGCCGAGGGATACCTCACCGCGTCGTCGTACCCCGACGACGGTCTCGGCGAGGTCTTCCTGAAGATGTCCAAGCAGGGCTCGACGCTGGCCGGCGTGATGGACGCGTTCTCGGTGGCCATCTCCATCGGCCTGCAGTACGGCGTGCCGCTGGAGACGTACGTCGCGAAGTTCGTCAACATGCGCTTCGAACCGGCCGGCATGACCGACGACCCGGACGTGCGCATGGCGGCATCCGTGATGGACTACATCTTCCGGCGGCTGGCGCTGGACTTCCTGCCGTACGAGCGGCGCGCCGAGCTCGGCATCTTCACCGCGGCCGAGCGGGCCGCTCAGGTGCGGGCCGAATCCGGCGAGGACAACGGCTTGGACCTGGCCGCGATGGCCGCGTCCGCACCAATCGAGGCTCGCGCGGCAAAGACCGAGACCGGCGTCGCCGCTCCGGAGCCGGCTGCGGGCTCGTCGATGGAGCTGTTGGAAAAGGTTCAGGGTACGTCCGCCGACGCGCCGCTGTGCTTCACCTGCGGTACGAAGATGCGGCCCGCCGGAAGCTGCTACGTCTGCGAGGGCTGCGGTTCCACGAGCGGCTGCAGCTGAGAACAGGCGAACAGAGGGTGGGCGCGCGCGCCCACCCTCTGTCGTAGGGTGACCGTGTGAAGATCGGTTTCGCGGTACCGGTCTCCGGGGCGTGGGCGACCCGGGAGAACCTCGACCACGTGGCCCGCCGGGCCGAGCAGTTGGGCTACCACAGCCTGTGGACGTTCCAGCGGCTGCTGTCGCCGGTCGACGGCTCATGGGGCGAGCAGTACCGCAGCGTCCAGGATCCGGTCGCCACGCTGGCGTACCTCGCCGGCCGTACCGAGCGGGTCCGGCTCGGCGTCGCCGTGGTCAACCTGCCGTTCTACGCGCCGATCGTGCTCGCCAAGGCACTGACCACAGTGGACATTCTGTCGGGTGGGCGGCTCGACGCCGGGCTCGGCATCGGCTGGGCGGAGGAGGAGTTCGCCGCGGCCGGGGCCGACATGAACCGGCGCGGCAAGAGAGCCGACGAGTTCGTCGAGGTGCTGAAGAAGGTGTGGACGGACGATGTCGTCGAGCACGATGGCGAGTTCTACCACGTGCCCCGGTCGAGTGTGGAACCCAAACCGGTGCAGTCACCGCACCCGCCGATCCTGCTCGGCGGTACCGCACCCGCGGCCCTGCGCCGGGCTGGACGGATCAGCGACGGCTGGGTGAGCAGCAGCCGGGCCGACCTGAGCGCGCTCGACGAGTCGTTCGACCTGGTACGGGCCGGCGCAGTGGAGGCCGGGCGCGACCCGGACACGCTGAGGTTCGTCTGCCGCGGCGTCGTGCGGGTGCGCCCGCAGGACGGGCCGGAGCGGCGGCCACTGACCGGAGAACTGGACCAGATCCGGGCCGACCTGGACCGGATCGCCGCGCAGGGCGTCACCGAGCTGTTCGTCGACCTCAACTTCGATCCGGAGATCAGCTCGCCGGCCGCCGACCCGGCGGAGTCGCTGCGCCGCGCCGACGAGGTGCTCGACGCACTCGCGCCATGAGGTACGTCATCGTCGGCGCCGGGATCATCGGCATGGCGACGGCGTACGAGCTGACCCGGCGGTACCCGGACGCGACGGTGACCGTCCTGGACAAGGAAGACCGCGTCGCGGCCCATCAGACCGGGCACAACTCGGGCGTCATCCACGCGGGCGTGTACTACCGGCCGGGCAGCCTGCGGGCGAAACTGTGCGTCGCCGGCAACCGGTCCATGGTGGACTTCTGTACCGAGCACGACGTCCCCGTCGAGGTCACCGGCAAGCTCATCGTCGCGACCGACGAGAGCGAGCTACCCCGGCTGAACGCCCTGCACGAGCGGGCGGTGGCGAACGGGATCCCGGCCCGGCTGCTGACTACGGCCGAGGCGCGCGAGCACGAGCCGCACGTGGACTGCAGTGCGGCGGTACACGTGCCAAGCACCGGAATCGTGGATTTCGCGGCGGTCTGCCGTACCCTCACGACTCTTGTGGAAGAGCGCGGCGGCGCGCTGCGGCTCGGCGCGAGGGTGACCGGTATCCGGCCCGGAGCCCTCACCACCATCCACACGACGGCGGGTGACGTGACCGCGGACGTCCTCGTCAACTGCGCGGGCCTGCACGCCGACCGGCTGGCCCGGCTCGCGGGCGTCGACCCGCCGGCGCGCGTCGTGCCGTTCCGCGGTGAGTACTACGACCTGCGGCCCGAGCGGCGACACCTGGTACGCGGCCTGATCTACCCGGTGCCCGACCCGCGGCTGCCGTTCCTGGGCGTGCACCTGACCCGGGGCATCGACGGCAGCGTCCACGCGGGGCCGAACGCCGTGCTCGCGCTGGCCCGCGAGGGGTACCGGCGAAGTCGCGTCAACCTTCGTGACCTCGCCGCCGCCGCTGCCTATCCGGGGCTGTGGCGGCTGGCCCGCCGACACTTCCGGTACGGCGTCGCCGAGTTCCGCCGGTCGATGTCCACGCGGCGGTTCGCGGCCGACGCGGCCCGGCTCGTGCCCGAGCTGACCGCCGGCGACCTGCGCCGCGCGGGATCCGGAGTGCGCGCCCAGAACGTCACGCCGAGCGGGGACATCGTCGACGACTTCCTGATCGTCACCCGGCCCGGCCAGGTACACGTGCTCAACGCCCCGTCGCCCGCTGCTACCTGCGCGTTGGAGATTGCCAAACAGGTCGTGTCGACCTTGCCGGCACAGTAGCGGCATCGAGTCCGCTGGCCGTACGGTGTCCGACGTGCCAGTAAGGATCGCCGCCGGCGTATTGATGCTGCTGATGATCGGCGGATGCGACGTCCTGACCGGCGATCCGGCGCCGACTCCCGAGGGCACCCCGGAGCCGCGGGTCGCGGCCGTTGCCGGCGGAGCGTGCCAGCTGCTCGACTTCACGCTCATCGAGGAGTCGATCGGCGTCAAATTCGAGATATCGGCGGCCGCGCAACAGGATGCGACGTACACCTGTGTGGTGCAACGGGCCGGCAGCTCGCTGCCGGACCTGCTGCTGATCGTCACTCCAACGACCGTCGACACGCCGATCTTCCGGAACGACCTGATGCCGCAGGGAGCCACGCTCGTCACGGGGCTGGGCAAGGTCGGCTACCACGCCGTCGGCAAGGCCGGCAGCGGTCGCGGTCCGATCGTCGAGGTGTCGTGGCTGTCCGCCAACAACAGGCTGATGACACTGCGCTACACCACCGTGGCCGGCACGACACCAGCCGACGCCACGGCATTCGCCGCGAAACTCGTGACTCTGGCGAAGAAGATCGACCAGATCGGCGTCTGACGCCCGCTCAGTTGATCATGAAGTTGGTGACTCGACACGCCGTCGAACCCGCACTTAACTTCATGATCGACCCGCTGGGGTGAGGGCGGGCGCCGGGCTGACCGCGACAAACACGCGGGACGCGACTTCCCGGGGCAGCAGGATCTTGTCGCCCTCGCGGTCGACCGTGACACCGTCGCGCTCCTGCGCCACCGTGACCGTGGCTCCGGGGTCGATGCCTGCCGCGTGCAGTTGGCGCAGCACGTCGACGTCGATCTGCACGCTCTCGCAGATGCGCCGGACGACCACCGCGCCGGTCAGGCCGGGAAACGCCAGGTTGCGCTCGCCGTCCGAACCGCCGGGGTACGCCGGTGCTTCAGTGTCCAGGTGGTCGAGACCCGGAATCGGGTTGCCGTACGGCGAGCGGGTCGGCCGGCCCAGCATCTCGTAGACCCTGCGCTCCACCGCGTCGCTCATCACGTGTTCCCAGCGGCAGGCCTCGTCGTGAGCGTCCTCATACGGCATACCGATGACGTTGACCAGCAACAGCTCCGCGATGCGGTGCTTGCGCATGACGGCGATCGCTCGTTGCCGCCCGAGGTCGGTCAGTTGCAGGTGCCGGTCGCCCTCGACGGTGAGCAGACCGTCCCGCTCCATCCTGGACACCGTCTGGCTGACCGTCGGGCCGCTCTGGCGCAGGCGTTCCGCGATCCGGGCACGCAGCGGGACGATCCCCTCCTCTTCCAGCTCGAGGACCGTCTTGAGGTACATCTCGGTAGTGTCGACAAGGTCGTTCACAGCGTGCCTCCCGTGCGCCGATGCTACCCCGCGGGACCGACACCAATCTTGCGGGCGGATGGTGTTGACTAGATCAGTGCACGTCGCCCCACTGATCGACACGACCACACTGGCCGCAGCGGTCACTCACGACAAGCCCACCATCCTGGATGTTCGATGGCGGCTGGGGTCGCCGGGCCGACCGGACTATGACGCCGGTCACGTGCCGGGCGCGGTGTTTCTCGATCTCGACACCGACCTGAGCGGCCCGCCCGGGGCCGGCGGGCGCCACCCGCTGCCCGACCCCGCCGCACTGCAGGAGGTGTTGCGCGCGGCCGGGGTACTGGCTGGGCACCCGGTGGTGGTCTACGACGCCGGCGACGGCCAGTCCGCCGCACGGGCGTGGTGGACGTTGCGCTGGGCGGGCCACGCCGAGGTCTCGGTGCTCGACGGCGGATACGCCGCCTGGGTCGCCGCCGGCCACGCCATCACCAAAGACATTCCCGACCCGCCGCCGGGTGACATCGTGGTGCGGCCGGGTGGCATGCCGGTGCTGGATGCCGCAGGCGCCGCCGCGATGGCAGCCGACGGCGTGCTGGTCGACGCCCGGATCCCGGCGCGCTACCGCGGCGAAGTGGAGCCGGTCGACCCGGTCGCGGGACACATCCCGGGTGCCGTCAACGTGCCCGCCGCCGAGCTGGCCGGCCCCGACGGGCGGTTGCTCGCCGCGGCGGCGCTGCGGGACCGCTTCGCCGAAACAGGCATCACGTCGGGGGTACCGGTCGGCGCGTACTGCGGCTCCGGCGTGACCGCCGCCCACACCGTGCTGGCGTTGCACCTGGCGGGGCGCACCGACGCGGCGCTCTACGTCGGCTCGTGGAGCAACTGGGTGACCGACGCCGAGCGCCCGGTGGCCCGATGAACGCGGTCGTTGTCTGGGACGAGGCGCTGCTCGGGTACGACCTCGGTGACCATCCGCTCGACCCGGTACGCGTCGAGCTGACCATGGCGCTGGCCCGCGAGCTGGGCGTGCTCGACCGGCCCGGGGTGCGGATGGTGACGCCGCTGGATACCGACGACGCGACGCTCGAGCTCGTCCACGACGCGGACTACATCGCCGCGGTCAAGGAGGCGCCGAACGATCCGTTCTTCCGGGGGTACGGCCTCAACACACCGGACAATCCGGTGTTCCCGCGGATGCACGAGGCGAGCGCCCGCGTGGTCGGCGCGACCCTGGCCGCCGCCGAGGCGGTGTGGCGGGGCGACGCGACGCACGCGGTCAGCATCGCGGGCGGGCTACATCACGCGATGCCGGGCCGCGCCTCGGGATTCTGCGTGTACAACGACCCGGCCATCGCCATCGCCCGGCTGCTAGACCTCGGCGCCGACCGCATCGCGTACGTCGACGTGGACGTCCACCACGGTGACGGCGTGCAGGAGATCTTCTACGACGACCCGCGGGTACTGACGATCAGCCTGCACCAGACGCCGTTGACGCTGTTCCCCGGTACCGGGTTCGCCGACGAGACGGGCGGACCGTCCGCGTCCGGTACCGCGGTGAACGTGGCTCTGCCGCCGGGCTGTGGCGATGCCGGCTGGCTGCGCGCCTTCCACGCGGTGGTCCCGTCGGTACTGCGGGCGTTCCGGCCGACGCTGCTGTTCACCCAGTGCGGGGCGGACACGCACCGGCTCGATCCACTGGCCGACCTGCGGTTGACGGTGGACGGTCAGCGGGCGAGCTATCTGGCGTTGCGGGAGCTGGCCGACGAACTGTGCGACAGCCGGTGGGTGGCTACGGGCGGTGGCGGGTACGCCCTCGTGGAGGCGGTACCGCGGGCCTGGACGCACCTGCTGGCCGCGGCGACGGGTGAGGCGCTCTCGCCGGCCACCCTGACACCGCCGGGCTGGCGCGCGCTGGCCAAGGAACGCCGGCCCGAGCGTGAGGTACCGCTGCGGTTGACCGATGACGCGGAACCGGTGTACCGGTCGTGGGAGCCCAGCGGCGAACCGGACGCCGTCGACCGGGCGATCGTCGCTACCCGCAAGGCGGTGTTCCCTTTGCACGGCCTGGACCCGGACGACCCCCGCGACTAGTAGTTTCGCGGGGGCCGTCTTTTGGAGGGGGTTGAGTCAGTTCGCGTACGCCTCCAGGCGCTTCGCGCGCGAGGGGTGACGCAGTTTGAGGAGGGTGACCTTCTCGATCTGGCGGATCCGTTCGCGGGACAGCCCGAACTCGCGGCCCACCTCGTCGAGCGTGCGCTGCCGCCCGTCGTCGAGGCCGAAGCGCAGCCGGATGACCGCCTGCTCGCGCTGGGACAGCGTAGACAGCACGATCTCGACCTCGCTGCGCAGCATGCCGTTGGAGACGCTGTCCCCGGGCTCGTCGCGCGGGTCCACGCTGGCCACGAAGTCGCCGAGCGCGCTCTCGCCGTCCTCGCCGACCGCCTGGTCGAGGCTGACCGGCTCGCGGTCGTACGAGATCAGTTCCAGTACCTGGAACTCCTCGACGCCCATCGCGACGGCGATCTCAGCGACCGACGGCTCGCGACCGAGGGCCGTGGCCAGGTCGCGCCGCGCGCGGACCATGCGGTTGACCTGCTCGACCATGTGTACCGGGATGCGAATGGTGCGGGCTTGGTCGGCCATGGCGCGGGTGATGGCTTGGCGGATCCACCAGGTGGCGTAGGTGGAGAACTTGTAGCCCTTGGTGTAGTCGAACTTTTCGACGGCGCGGATGAGGCCGAGGTTGCCTTCCTGGATGAGG
>DASRII010000304.1:0-9439 GCA_035650075.1 Micromonosporaceae bacterium
TCGAGACCCTGGGCCGGCCGCCCGGGCAGGAGCGCCACCTGGAACTGGTACCGCACGCCCTGGTAGCGCAACCGGTCGAGCAGGGTGTTCACCGTGGCCTGCTTGGCGATCTCGCGAACCTTGTTGTGGACCTGCAGGCACGTCCGGTTGTACCCGATGATGTCGTTCTTCCGCACCGCCTCCCTCAGCGGGGCGGCGAGCGCCTCAAGGTCGCGCCTCCCCCGCGCGGTGATGACCGCGGCCGCCTTGGCGGCACACAGACCCTCGAGGACCGCGCGGGCTTCGGTGATCTCGATCGCCTCGCTGAGCGTGATCGGCCGGACCCGCGCGCCCCGGTTGCGCTCCCGCACCACGAGCCCTTCGTTGCTCAGCAACGCGAGCGCCTCGCGCACCGCACCGCGGGACGCGTCGTACCGGCTGGCTATCTCCGCCTCGACGAGCCGTTGTCCCGGGGTCAACTCACCCTGGTAGATCGCCATTCGCAGCGCCTCGAGCAGGCCGGCTGCCCGGGGCAGCTCCTCCTGCTCCACGACGCTTCGCACAGTCGCATTCTCCCTTCAGTCACGACGGAAGGCCAGAGCTGTTGCCGCCAAGATTGTCCTACAAAGGTTCTCCAGGATTTCCGACAGTTATGTCAACATGTGTCAATGACCCGCATCCCGTTCCGTGTTGCCGCCCTCGTCGCGGTGATGTTCCTGGCGCTGAGCTCGAGCGCATACGCACAGACCGTGGAGACCCTCGACAGCGGCCCGAACTCGGCCTGCGTGCGCAGCAAGCACCACTTGGAGCGCAACAAGCAGAACGCGGTGGCGTTCTACACGACGGCGTTCAACGACAAGAACCCGCGCCGCGCGGTCGAGCTGTACGGCGGCGCCGAGTACATCCAGCACAACCCGTTGGCCCCCAACGGTTTCGACGCCTTCATCGCGTTCTTCGAGAGCTTCACGACCGCTTTCCCGGACGCGCACATCGACATCAGGCGGGTTATCGCCGAGTGCGACCTCGTCGTCACCCACTCCTTGGCCACCGGTGCGGTCCCGGTGTTCACCGAGCGCGGTACCAAACTTGTCGACATCTTCCGCCTCGACGCGAACGGCAAGATAGTCGAGCACTGGGACGTCGGAGCGGCCATCTCCGCCACCTCAGCGAACGGCAACCCCGAGGTCTGAGTCCTCGTGTTCGCGCGCGGCCTGGATCGTCTGCGCGAGCAACGTGGCGATGGTCATGGGCCCGACACCACCCGGTACCGGGCTGATGTACGACGCTCTCTCGGCCGCCGCCGCGAACTCCACGTCGCCCGTGTCGTTCGTGTATCCGGCGTCGACCACGACCGCACCCGGCTTGATCCAGTCACCGCGGATCAGGTTCGGCCGTCCCACGCACGCGACCACCACGTCCGCCTCGGCAACCCGATCGGCCAGGTCGACGGTCCGGGAGTGGCAGTAGGTCACTGTCGCGTCCCGGGCCAGCAGCAGCATGCCGACGGGCTTGCCGAGGATCGGGCTGCGCCCCACGACCACGGCGTGCTTGCCCGACAGCGCGATGTCGTACGCGTCGAGCAGCGCCATGATGCCGCTCGGCGTCGCCGACCGCCATCCGCGCTCGCCGAACGCCATGGCGGCGAACGACGTGCGGGTGACCCCGTCGACGTCCTTGCTCGGCGTGATCGCCTCGAACGCGGCGCGCTCGTCGAGGTGACCGGGTATCGGGTGCTGCAGCAGGATCCCGTCGACGGTCCGGTCGGCGGACAGCCGGTCGATCCGGCTCACCAACGCCTCGGTGGTGATGCCGGCATCGAGGTCGATCCGGCGCGAACCCATGCCGACCTTCGCGCAGCGGTTGACCTTCATGCGGACGTACGTGTGGGACGCCGGATCGTCACCCACCAGCACCGTGGCCAGGAGCGGGATGCGACCGTACCGGTCGACGAACTCCGTCACCTCGCGCTGGACCCGATCGAGGATCGCCGCCGACACGGCCCGCCCGTCCAGGATCTCGGCACTCACGAGAAGACCACCGTCGTGTTGCCGTCCCGGATCACCCGATCGGCGCAGTGCCACGCCACCGCGCGGGAAAGCACCAACCGCTCCACGTCCGCTCCTTTGCGCTGCAGCTCCCGTACCGACTCATGATGCGACACCCGGATGACGTCCTGCTCGATAATGGGCCCCTCGTCGAGTTCCTCGGTCACGTAGTGCGCCGTCGCACCGATCAGCTTGACGCCGCGCTCCTTGGCCCGCTGGTACGGGCTCGGACCAACGAAGGCCGGCAGAAACGAGTGGTGGATGTTGATGATGGGGACCGCCACCTCGTCCAGAAAGTCCTTGGTGAGAATCTGCATGTACCGGGCCAGGACGAGCAGGTCCACGTTGCCGTCGAGCAACTTCAGCTGCTCCCGTTCGGCGGCCGCCTTGTCGCCGCTGTCCACGGGGACGTGGAAGAACGGGATACCGAACTGCCGTACGTCGTCATGGAGATCCGGGTGGTTCGACACCACCATCGGTACGGTCATCTCGAGGTCGCCACGCCGTTGCCGCCACAGCAGGTCGAGCAGGCAATGGTCCGCTCTGGACACGAAGATGGCCACCCGCTTCCTGCGCCTCGCCTCGACGAGCCGGAAGTCGAGACCCATCTCCGCCCGCAGGTTCAGCTCCAGGGCCTCCCGCAGCGCGTCGAGCTGCATGGCCAGCCCCGGCAGGTGAAAGACGGTGCGCTGGAAGAACCGCCCGCCGGACGGATCGCTGGAGGACTGGGCGAGCGAGACGATGTTGGCTCCGCTCTCACTGAGCACAGTGGACACCCTGGCCACGATCCCGGGCCGGTCGGGGCCTTGAACGATGAGACGCCCGAAGTCGCCGTCTATCATGGCCGCGCCTCCCTTCGGTCGGCGCGGCCATGACGTGCTAGCTGGACCTCGCGCGAGCGCTCGGTCATGAGGCCGGCTCCGTGAACGACGACAGCAACTCCTGCCGCCAGGCCTCGGTCCTGGCCAGCTCGTTGAACGTGAAGATGTGCAACCCACGGACGTTGTTGCTGGTCTCGGTCACCGCGCTGGCCAGCCGCTTGGCCAGCCTCGTGGGGTGGTAGCCACCGGGCATCAGGAACCGCCACAGCAGGTTCTGCTGCTTGCGCAGAAACCTCGCCGACTGGCCGAGCCCGAGGCTGGCCGAGATACGCATCAGCTTCTGCCGGTTCACCGGTCCCGGCATGCCGACCTGGACCGGGAGGCCGACGCCGAAGGCGGCGATGCGCGCGGCCCATGCGCTCGTCGTCCTGGCGTCGAAGCAGATCTGGCTGATGATGCGGGTCGCCAACGGCGCCTTCTGCTTCAACGCGAGGTCGATCGCCTCCTGCGAGATCGCCGCGTGGCCCTCCGGGTAACCGGCGATGCCGATCTCCTCGAACGACTGCCCGAGCGCCTGCAGCAACGAGTAGGCGTCGGGAAAACGCCCCACCGGCTCGGCGGAGTCACCGCCGATGACGAAGACCGACCGCACGCCGGCCGCGCGGAGGCGGGCCACCACGTCGGCGACGTGGTCCCGGTCGACGAACAGCCGTGCCGCCAGGTGCGGTGCGACGCGGTACCCGTGCGACACCAGTTGTTCGGTCACCCGCAGCGTCGACTCCAGGCCTCTGGCCTCGGTGACCGTGACGGTCAACGGGATGCTCGTCGGTACGCTGGCGAGTACCGCTTGTTCGGTGCTCTTGAACGGGATGACCTCGTAGCTGACGTTGCTCAGCAGGTCAGCAAGCCTGGTGCTCACGACATTCAGTAGAGCCGAGCGGAGATCGCGTTTCGTCCGGCATCGAGAGGCAGTTGACCGCGACAAATGACCCGCCTCCGCCGGCCGATCGCCGTACGGTACGTCATTTGACTTAGTCGGCATATCCGGTCGCGGCAGGTGGGATCCCACCTTTCCTCTATGTCAGCGGCTGTTTGGCCTGCGTAGCTTTAGGCCCGACGGGATCACCGAGGCGTCGACGAGAACGGGCGGCTGATGAGCGCGAAGAACCTGCAGGAGCTGTTGGACCGGTCGGGAAACATCGTGGATATGCTCCGGAACTCGCAGCTCGGGGCCTACATCTACCCGGTGGTACCGGCCGAGTTCACGAACTGGCGCCGCGAGACGATCGCCTGGCGCGATGCGGCGGTGCTGTACGACCAGTCGCACCACATGGTCAACCTCTTCATCTCGGGCCCCGACGCGCTGCGGTTGCTTTCGGAAACCGGGGTCAACAGCATGGCCAACTTCCCGGTGGACATGGCCAAGCAGTTCGTCCCGGTCTCCCCCGAGGGCGGCGTCATCGGTGACGGCATCCTCTTCCATCTGGCGGACGAGGAGTTCGTGTTCGTCGGCCGCGCGCCCGTCGCCGACTACCTGACCTTCGTGGGCAGCAAGGGCTACAACGCCGACATCCACCGGGACGAGCGGTCGCCCTCGCGGCCGTACGGCCATCCGGTCAAGCGCGATCTGTGGCGCTTCCAGATCCAGGGTCCGAAGGCCTGGCAGGTCATCGAGAAGCTCAACGGCGGCCCGGTCGAGCAGGTCCGCTTCTTCCGGATGGGGCACCTGAACCTGGCCGGCAGGCAGATTCGTACGTTGCGCCACGGCATGGCGGGCGCCCCGGGCCTCGAGCTGTGGGGACCGTACGAGACCTACGAGGAGGTGCGGACGACCATCCTCGAGGCGGGCCGCGAGTTCGGCATGGAGCTGTGCGGATCGCGCGCCTATTCGGCCAACACGCTGGAGTCCGGCTGGATCCCCTCGCCGCTGCCCGCCATCTACACCAGCGAAGGGCTGCGGGCGTACCGCGAGTGGCTCGCCCCGGACAGCTACGAGGCGACGAACGCGTTGGCCGGCAGCTTCGTGTCGGACAACATCGAGGACTACTACACGAACCCGTTCGAGCTCGGCTACGGCCCGCACGTCAAGTTCGACCACGACTTCGTCGGTCGGGACGCGCTGGAGGCTATCGACCCGGAGACCCAGCGGCGCAAGGTGACGCTCGCCTGGCACCCCGAGGACCTCGGCAAGCTGCTGGCCTCTCCGTCCAATGTGGATGGTCCGCACTACCAGTTCTTCGACCTGCCCAACGCGAACTACGGGTCGTCCAACTTCGACTCGATTCTCGACGCGGACGGCACGCTGCTCGGGGTGTCCATGTTCGCCGGGTACAGCGCGAACGAACGCCGGGCACTATCGCTAGCGACCGTGAACCCCGACGTCCCGATCGGCGCCGAGGTGACAGTGGTCTGGGGTGAGCCGAACGGCGGTTCGCGCAAGACCACGGTCCAGCCCCACGAACAGTTGCCGGTACGGGCCGTGGTGAGCCCGGCGCCGTACTCGGTCGTGGCCCGCGAGACGTACCACGAGGGATGGCGTACCGCCGTCAAGGTTTGATACTTCTGTGACCACGGTTAGAGAGACAGTTCACGACCTGCTCCGCACCTGGGGCCTGACCACGATCTTCGGCAACCCGGGGTCGAACGAGCTGCCGTTCCTGGACAGCTTCCCGGACGACTTCAGGTACGTGCTGGGGCTGCACGAGGGGGCGGTCCTGGCGATGGCCGACGGCTACGCCCAGGCCACCGGTAGGCCGGCGTTCGTCAACCTGCACTCGTCAGCCGGGCTGGGCAACGCGATGGGCAACCTGACGAACGCCCGCGCCGCCCACACCCCACTGGTGATCACCGCCGGGCAACAGTCCCGGGCCATGATCGGACTCGGCGCCGTGCTGGCCGAGCCCGATCTGACCCGGGTACCCGAGCCGCACGTCAAATGGTCCTTCGAGCCGGCGCGGGCGCAGGACGTACCGCGCGCGCTGTCCGAGGCCTTCCACCTCGCCGCGCTGCCACCGGCCGGTCCCGTCTTCGTGTCGCTACCGCTGGACGACTGGACGAAGGAGGTCGACCCGCACGAGGTCGCGTCGCTCGCGCAACGCAAGGTCCGCGCGGCCGGCGCGGCCTCCGCCGAGCTGATCTCCGAGCTGACCGACCGCCTGGTACGCGCGCAGGCGCCGGCCCTCGTCGTCGGACCGGAGATGGACGACGAGTACGCCTATCCGCTCGTCGTCGCTCTCGCCGAGCGACTCGGGGCGGCGGTGTGGACGGCACCCGTACCGCCCCGATGTCCCTTCCCCACCCGGCACCCGCTGTGGCAGGGCGTGCTGCCGCCCAGCATCGCCGGAGTGAGCGAGCGACTCACCGGACACGACCTGATCCTGGCGCTCGGCGCACCCGTCTTCCGGTACCACATCTACCGCCCCGGACCCTGGCTGCCGCCGGACGCGGAGCTGGTCGCCGTGGGCAGCGACCCGCACGAGGCATCGCGGGCAGCCTTCGGGGACGCGGTCGTGGCCGACGCCGGCGCCGTCGTCGCGCAGTTGCTCGACCGGCTCCCCGAGCGTCGTGCGGAGCGACCCCCGATCCGCCAGGTCGCCGACGTGCCCACGCCGGAACAAGCACCGTTCGCCGCGAACGCCGTGTTCGCGGAGCTCGCCCGCTGCCTGCCGGTCGAGGTACCGCTGATAAACGAGTCGACGTCCAACACCATCCAGTTCTGGACGCACCTGAACCGCAGCCGACCGCGCACCCTGTTCTTCCCGGCGGCGGGCGGGCTCGGATTCGGGTTGCCCGCGGCGGTCGGGGTGGCGTTGGCCGACCCGAGCCGACCGGTGGTCGCGGTACTCGGCGACGGCGCCGTCCAGTACGGCGTCACGGGGTTGTGGACGGCGGCCCAGCTCCGGCTACCGGTCACGTTCGTGGTACTGCGCAACGGTGGGTACGAGGGGTTGCGAGGCTTCCTCGAACCGTTGGGCGTCAAGGACGCTCCAGGACTGGACCTGCCCGGCCTCGACGCGGTGCGGATCGCCGCCGGCTACGGCGTACCGGGCGAGCACATCGCCACCGGTGCGCAACTGACCGCGGCGCTGAAGGCGGCGGGGACCGCGGACGGCCCCCGCCTGATCGAGGTACCGGTCAACCGGGTCAGCTAGGTTGCGCCAGGCTGTACTTCCCGTCGGCGAACTTGAAAAGCTTGGTCACGTTCACGGGTGACTTGCCCGCGGCGGAGGCGTCGACCGTGACCCCGGGCAACAGCATCGGAATGTCGTCGGCCTTCAGCTTGCGGATGGCGTCCATCAGGTTCTGCCGGGTCAGCCCGTCCATCGTCTCGAGCGCCCGGACGAACGTGGCGGCGGTGGCGTAGCCCCAGACCGCGTTGGGGAGGTTCGCGTTGGCCTGCGGGCTGTACTGCTTCATCCGGCCGGTGAACTCGGTGACGGCCTGATCGGACGACCATTGCGGGTCGCTGGGAATCTTCACGAACCCGGTGCTGTAGATCTGGTCGAAGTAGGCGTCGGCACCCGACGGTTTGAGTACCGTGCTGAACCCCTGGGTGAAGCCGGGCAGCAGGACGACCGGTTTCCAGTTCAGTTCACGGGCCTTGGTGAGGGCGGAGATCTGCAACCGGACGACCGCCACCGCCGACAGCAACACCTCGGCCTTGGTCGCCGCGAGGTTCGTGATCTGACTGTCCACAGTGGTGTCGGCCGCCTCGTACGTCTGGATGGTGCCGGCGAGCTTGACCTGCGAGCCCTCGATCCCCTTGTTGAACCCGTTGAGGAACGCCTTACCGAGGTCGTCGTTCTGGCGGAGCACCGCTACCGTGACCGGTCGGTTCAGGGCGATGGCGGCCTGGGCCAGCGCCTCGCCCTCGGCCTCGTACGTCGGTTGCCAGCCGATGGTCCACGGGTTGTCCGCCGGTTTGGCGCTGAACAGGCTCGCGCCGCTGGCCACGAACACCTGGGGTACGCCCAGTTCCTTGGCGACGGGGAGGACCGCGGCGTTCTGCGCCGTACCGAGACCGCCGACCACGGCCAGCGCCCCGTCCTGTTGGACCAGCCTGCGGAAGTTCTGCGCCGACCGGCCGGGCTCGTAGCCGTCGTCGTACGAGGTCAGCTCGATCTTGCGGGTCTTGCCGTCGCGCATCCGCACCCCGCCCGCGGCGTTGATCGCCTCGTAGTACGCCTTGGCGCCGCCGAGTTGCGCGGTACCGGCGTCGGAAACCGGGCCGGAGAGCGGGACGCTGATACCGATCTTTACCGTGCTGTCGCTGATACCGGGAGTGGATTGGGTCCCGCCGCTACTCTCGTCGCGTCCGCAGGCGGTGAGAGCCATTCCCATCATCGCGGTCGCCGCCACGAGCACGAGGTAGCCGTTGCGTTGTCGCACCATGCACCTTCCTTGTCTCCTCGGGCGCCGACGCACGGCGCCGCCAATCGTCACCTAGGTCTCGGTCACCGGGAGCCGGCGGGCCTGGGCCCTTCCTGGCCCGCAGGTCGCTGAGCCAGTCGCCGGTCCGGTGCAGTGCGCGGGCGATGCCGCCCGGAGCGAGAAAGAGCACCAGCACGAGGATCGCGCCGTACAGCAGAGTGGTGCGGACGGGGTCCACCGTCCCGGCGACGATGGGGACGTATACGTACAGCACGCCGCCCAGCAGCGAGCCGAGCACGCTTCCCATCCCCCCGACGATCATCATCGCCAGCAGGTTGATGCTGAGCAGGAGCTCCATCTCCACGGGGGAGACGAAGCCGATGGTGTAGACGTACAGCCAGCCCGCGGCACCGCCGTACGCCGCGGCCATGGCGAACGCCAACGCCTTGTACCTCCGCGGGGAGATGCCCATCGAAGCGGCCACGACCTCGTTCTCGCGGACGGTCGACAGCGCGCGACCCAAGCGCCCGGTGACCATGTTGCGCGCCAACAGGAACAGCGCTCCCGCGATGGCCAGCACGACGTAGTACGTCCACTGGTCGATGTCGAGCCCGGTCCAACCCGGTACCCGCGCGATCCGTGCGCTCAGTCCCTCCGATCCTCCGGTCAGGTCGAGGAAGCGCTTGGCCAGTGCCACCCCGATCAACGGCAGCGCCAGGGTGAAGATCGCCAGCCCGTGGCCGCGCAACCGGACGGCCGGGATGGCGATCAGCAGCCCGACGGCTGCCGGCAGCGCGCAGGCGAGCAGGAACGAGGCCGGCAGCGGCCAGCCGGCACGTGCCGTGGCGATGGCGGCGCAGTAGCCCCCCAGCCCGAAGAACGCGCTCTGGCCGAGCGAGATCTGCCCCGCGTACCCGCTGACCAGGTTCAGGCCGAGGATCGCCACCGCGTAGGTGGCCACCAGGGCGACCTGGTAGTTGGTGTACGGCGTGGAGTTCAGCGGCAGCACGGCGAGCACGATGATCCCGGCGGCGAGGGCGCCCGCGCGGTACCAGGTGCGTCTCATACCCGCACCACCTCGCGCCGGCCGAACAGGCCCTGCGGGCGCAGCAGGAGCACCAGCACGGTCAGCAGCAGCGGTACGGAAATGCGCAGATCGTTGCCGATGACGCCGATGTACGTGGCGGCCAGGTTCTCGCTCACCCCGATGATCCACGCGGCCAC
>DASRII010000305.1:0-8044 GCA_035650075.1 Micromonosporaceae bacterium
GCGCGTTCGCCTCGTTCACCGAGTCGCCCAAGGCGCGGTGGTGGCTCAGGCAGCGCTCGAACTCGGCCAGCGCCTCCCGGGCTTGGCCACGCAACGCCAATGACCCTCCGGCGAGCGAGTGGACGTGCGCCAACCCGCGCCGATCGTCGAGTTCCCGGTAGATCCGGAGGGCCTGGCGCAGATGGTGGTCCATGTCCTCGAACCGGCCCTGCCGCACATAGGCAACGGCGAAGCCGCGGTGGGCGCGTGCCTCGGTAGCCCGGTCAGCCAACCGCACCGCCGCCTCCAGGGCGATCCGTAGTGCCGCGTCCCGGTCGCTGCGATGCCCCCGTAACTCGTAGAAGCCCATCAGGGTCCACGGAATCTGCAACGTGTGTTCGTCCAGGCCGCTCGCGGCCGCTTGGCTCAGAATGCCGCGTAGCACCATGTGCTCCGCGGTGAACCAGCTCATCGCCGTGTCGGCGTCGGCGAACTCCTCCGGCGTGACGCCGGCGCGGACCTCGGCGACGTCGATGGGGTCACGGTGCAGGTCCATCATCCGGTCCGCGGCGTACGCGGAGTGCAGGTAGTGGTTGTACATCCGGTCCCGGGCACCCGTGCGCACGTCTTCGCTGTCCACTGTGGAGGTGAGGTCGAGGGCGTACGCGTGCAGGAGATCGTGGAAGCTGAACCGACCGGATGCGTGCTCGGCGATCAGGTTGGCGCTCACCAGTTCCGCCAGCAGCGCTCGAGCCTCGTCGACCGGGACTCCGCCGAGCGATGCGGCGGCCGGTGCGCCGATGTCCGGTCCCGGGTGCAGGCCGAGGAGCCGGAACATCCGGCTCGCGGCGGGACCGAGTTGCCGGTACGACCACGAGAACACCGCCCGCACGTCCTTGGTCGGGTCGTCGGTGGTGAGGGTGTCGAAACGGTCGCGGCTGTCGCGCAGCTCAGCGGCGAGGTCGCTCAGGGGTCGGTGGGGTTGGGTGGCGGCGCGGGCAGCCAGGATCGTCAGGGCGATGGGCAGCCGCGCGCAGCGGTCGACGATCTCGTCCACCTCGTCGGGTTCGGACATCAACCGGTCGGCACCGAGCCGGCGAGCCAGCAGGTGGCGCGCCTCGTCGTGGGTGAGCAGGTCGAGGTTGACGGGATGCGCGCCGTCGTTGGCGACCAGTCCGGTGAGCTGCGCGCGGCTGGTCACCAACACGAGGCAGTTCGGTGAGCCGGGCAGCAGGGGCCGCACCTGGGCGCTGTCCCGCGCGTTGTCCAGTACCACCAGAACCCTCTTGCCGGCCAACCGGCTGCGGTACAGCGCCGTCCGGGCGTCCAGGTCGTCGGGGATCCGATCGGCGGGTACGTCGAGGGAGTCCAGCAAACGACGCAGCGCGTCGGCCGGATCGAGTACGTGACCGGTGGGGTCGAAGCCGCGCAGGTTCAGGTACAGCTGACCGTCCGGGAACCGGTCGGCGACCCGATGCGCCCAGTAGACCGCCAGCGCGGTCTTGCCCACCCCCGCGGTACCCGACACCGTCGAGATCACGACCGCGGTCGAGCAGGCGGCCAGGAGTGAGTCGAGGTACTCGAGCTCGGCGGTACGGCCGGTGAAGTCCATTACCCGAGGCGGCAGTTGGGCCGGTACCGGCAACGCTGACCGAGCTTGCGCGGGCGGGTTCGGGATCAGGCCGGAGTCCTGCCGCAGGATCTGTTGGTGGATCTCGGCGAGCCTCGGTGACGGCTCGACCGCGTACTCGTCGACCAGGATGTCGCGGGCCTGCCGGTACGCGGCCAAGGCCTCGGCCTGCCGTCCCGACCGGTACAGCGCGACCATCAGCTGGCCCCACAGCCGCTCCCGGAGCGGGTGCGCGCGGACCATGTCCTCGAGTTCGCCGGCCAGCTCGGCATCGAGCCCCATGGCCAGCGCCGCCTCGATCCGCTCCTCGATCACATCCAGTCGCATCCGGTCCAGCCGGACCGCGGCATCGCCGAGCGCCGGCAGTTCGGCGAACTCGGCCAGGGCGTCGCCGCGCCACAACGCGAGCGCGGCGGTCAGCCGTTCGTGAGCCAGCCCCGGTTGGCCGGCCTCCAGCGCTTGGCGGCCGGAGGTCGCCAGCCGCTCGAACCGCACTGCGTCGACAGTGTCCCGGTCGACCGTCAGGCGGTAGCCGGGCGGCGACATGACGAGCTCCCCGTTGGGCAACGTCTTTCGTAGCCGGGAGACGTACGTGCGTGCGGTCCGGCTCGCGTCGACCGGCGCGTGTTCTCCCCAGAGTTCGTCGATGAGTGCCGCCAGGCTCACGGTCCGACCCGCATCCACGAGCAGGCGTGCCAGGACGGTGCGCAGTTGCGGCCCGCCGACGTTCAGCCGCTCGCCGCCCAATGTCACTTCGAATGGTCCGAGCAGCCAGAACTCCAGCCGGCCCCCCTCGCCCTCCATGGATCCCCCCTGTCCTGTCCGGGCTATGCCTTCCGCCCGGAGATCCCATCAGTCGGGCTCTATCCACGATACGGAGGTCGATCGCCGCCGGTTCGACCGCGCTGTCGACGAGATGTCGACACACTGTCGATGCGGCCGTCCAGACTTACCCCGCGCCGGGAGGGGCCGGCGCGGTTGAGGGGATCTCCGGGCGGAAGGCATAGCCCGGACAAGACAGGGGGATCAGGATGGGCACGACGGCACGACGCGAACCGACCTCGGCTCACGTACTCTAGCGGCGCTCAGCCGGCGCAGACGGCCTGCAGGTTCACGGACCAGGAGAAGGGGTTGCCCGTCGCGTCCTCGCGGGCATCGATGTAGACACCGGTGAGGCTGGCCCCGTTCGGTGCCAGTTCGTCCAGATAGGACTGTCCAACCGCGGCGGTCATTCCGCCGCCGACACCGTGGGTCTTCGTCCCCTCTGGACAGGACAGGGCGAGGGTCTGGTCGTCCGATCCGGGCTGCTTGTTCAACGCCACCCGCTGCTGTCGGGGTACCGGGTTGATGCAGATCGCGTACGCGTATGCGATAGGCGTGGCGCCATTGATGGCCACCACCTCGACGGTGACGCTGCTCAGGTCGGCGGCGATGTTGATGCTGTCGAGTACGACGCTGGGCTTGCCGGTGCTGCGACCGCCGGCACCGATGACCTTCTTGCCGGCCGGACAGCTCGCCGTGGCGAAGGCGTAGCCGTTCGTCGGCCCGGTGTTGTCGGCGAGTACCACCTGCCAGCCGGTCACGCCCGAGGCACAGATCGCCCACGCCCGCAGGCTCCACACACCGGAGTACCCGAGCACATCCTCGTGCGCCGTGGCCCACAGCGAGTTTGGGTTCGGCAGCAGCGGCGCCGGGTTGATGCCGGCGATGCGCACGCTGTGGCCGCCGCCGAGGACATCGGCACCACCGCCGACGATCTTCGTACCGGCCGGGCACACGGCGTTCGCGCCCTTGAACGACTCCGAGCCGACTTCGGCGCTCGTCACCGTGACCGCCACCAGACCCGGTACGGCCCACGCCGGCGTAGCGACCACCGCCACCGACGCTCCGACGAGAACGGCAATCGCGGCGCACATGGCACGTCGCATGGGGCATCACCTCGCAGGCGGCACCGTACGACCTGGGCCGGCCCCACGCCCGCCAACTGCGCCTTCCCGACAGTGCGGTCCCAGGATTGAATCGGACTCGCGTGCAATGTGCGAGCTGGTTTGCTCCGTCTTACACGCGACGGAAGGAGCCGTGTCGAGTGAACCCGGACGAGGAGGAGTTCCGGCGGTTCGTGGCCGCGCGCTTGGAGATGCTGCGTGGCTTGGCGTACCTGACCTGTGGCGACTGGCAGATAGCCGAAGACGTGGTGTCGACGTGTCTGGCGAAGCTGTACGTGCGCTGGGGCTCGGTCAGCTCGCCGGAGCGGTACGTGACCCGCATGGTGGTCCGTGCCGTGGTCGACGAGGCGCGCCGGCCGTGGCGGCGAGAGTGGTCGGCAAGTCACGCGCTACCGGAAGTGATCGAGCCGGACGTCTCCGATCGGATCACCGAGGCCATGCGGGTGCGCCAGGCGTTGCATCAGCTGCCACCGGGGCAGCGGACGGTGCTGGTGCTCCGGTTCTACGCCGACTTCAGCGTCGAGGAGACAGCCGAGGTGCTGGGCCGCAGTCCCGGCACGATCAGCAGCCAGACCGCACGCGGGTTGGCGACGTTGCGCAGGCTGCTGGCCGCCGAGGACATCGCGTTGGTCGAGGAGCTCGAGGAGAGGGACGACGATGCACGATGTGCGCGAAATCTTGTTGATGGCTAAGGCGGACGCACCGCCGGCGAGGTACGGCGTCGAGGACATCGTCGCGGCGGGCCGGCGCCGCAGCCGTCGCGCGTTCGTCCAGCGGGTGGGTGGCGTGGGCGTCCTCGCCGCCGCCGTAGCCACCACCGCGGTGCTGTCCGCGGTCAATCTGGTGGTGCCCATCAACCACGGCGTGAGCACCGCGGTGTCGGCGGCGAGCCCGCCGGCGCCCACCACGCCGGCGCCGTCGCCGCCGTTCACGTTCACCTTCGGCGGGTACCAGGTCGGCGAGTACCGGGTTCTGGCGCCGGACGAGGTGAACCAGACGTACCAGACCGCCGGGGTCCTGCGGGACCGCAAGGACGCCAGGGGCAAGGTGACCACTCTGTACGTGGGCACGCTGACCGTGTACCAGCCGACGACATTCGACCCGGCCAAGTTCCGCGTGAGTACGCCGATGACCGTGCAGGGGCGGGACGCGTTCCAGTACGAGACCCAGCAGCCGGTCGGCGGGTGGAGTGTCGGCGGGCGTGCGGTCGGGGTACCCAGCGACGGCCCATCGATCAGTTTTACCGTGACCACGAACGCGTTGGCTTGGCAGTACGCCCACGACTCGTGGGCCGTCCTCAGCACCGAGGCGAACCCCATCGGAGCCGTGTTCCCGCTCGCTGACGCGATCGAGGTGGCAGAGCGGTTCACCGTCGCGCCCACCGACCCGGTACCGGCCAAGGTGCCGTTCCGGACCGGCTACCTGCCCGCCGGCTTCACCCTGCAGTCGGTGAGCGGCCAGAGCCTCACCGCAGAGAACCGTGGGATGGTGACGTTCGTCTACGCCCAGCCGGGCACCACCGCTGTCTCTGTGACGATCAGCATCCTGTGGGTCGACACCCCGCCGCCGGACGCGGTCAAGCGGACGAGTCGCTGCAACCCCGGACAGCATTGGTGCGCCACGACGCTGCCGGGTGGCAAGTTCTGGGTCGCCGTCGAGGACCCGTCGCAGACCCTGTCGGACGAGGAACTGCTGAAAGTATCCGACGACCTCACCTTCGCCACGCTCGAGGATCCCGGGACCTGGTACCCGGTTTCCTGAGCTGAGTTGCTCCGGGCGGGCGGCTATCATGGACGACATGCGCCGCCCGCCCATCTCGCCGACCGCTGGTTCAGCCAGCGTGTCGAGTGTTGCGTGCGGTCAGCTACCCGGTCGGCGCTGACGGCGCGAGCCGGCGTCCCATCCCCGTCGGTGGCATGTCGCCGCCGCGGCGCGCACCGTCGCCGTCTCGCCCTCAGGCCGGCCGTCTCTGCCGGTTGGTGCGCCTTTCTCGGCTATCCGCCTTGGAAAGGACCCAACGCCATGTCCCGTACCAACTCGATCGTGCTCGAGATCCGACCGGGTGAGGGCGGTGACGACGCCCTGGCCTTCGCCACTGACCTGGCCGGCGCCTTCGCCTCCTACGCCCGGCGCGAGGGATACCACCCGACCGTCCACACTGGACGGACCATCGCCGTTACCGTCACCGGACGCGACCTGGCCCGGCTGGCCCTGCACAGGTTCACCGGTACCCATCGGATCCAGCGGATCCCCCGCAACGACCGGATCGGCCGCCGCCACACATCCACCGCTACGGTCGCGATCCTCGACGGCGGCACGTCGGTCGAGACCGCCCTGTCGTGGGACGATGTCGACATCGACGTTTTCAGCGGCTCCGGTCCCGGTGGGCAGCATCGCAACAAGAGCGAGCAGTGCGCCCGGCTGACCCACCGGCCGACGGGTACCGTCGTCGTGGCGACGGCCTCGCGCAGCCAGCGACAGAACATCCAGGCCGCGTTCCTGGAATTGCAGCGCCGCCTCGCGGCAGCCGCCGAACAAACCGCGCGGTCGGACCGCAATCGGCGACGGCGGTCGCAGATCGCCTCCGGCGAGCGTCCGATGAAGCAGTGGACCTGGAACGACCAGCGCGGTGAGGTCGTCGACCACTCCACCGGCTGCCGGTACCCGATCGGGGCGTTCATGAACGGTCGGCTGAGCGGGTTATTGCATCGATGTGTCGTCGATGAAGAAGCTGTCCGTGCCGGCGGTGGTCTCGACATAGAACCGCGCGAGTGACAAAGTCCCATTCCAGGACACGGTTCTGGTGCCGGTCAACAACGTCCAACCAGACGAGTTGACCGCACCCTGAGCGAGGTTGAGATAGGTCGTCGTCCCGTTGGCTGTCAACGCCAGAGTGACCTTGCCGGTCGGCGCTCCGCTCTGCGTCCTCATCCACACGCGCGCCGTGTAGCTCCTACCATTGGTCAGCCTGGAGGCCAGGTTCTGGCTGGGGCCGTTCCACGCCGCGGTCCGGCCGGTCAGCAGCAACGAGCGGGTGCCACCGTGGACGACGCTGGTGTTGGCCGCGAGCGTGCCGCTGCCGAATGCGGACCACCCCGTCGTACCCGACTCGATGTTGCCGTTCGTCAAGAGGTCGGCGGGCGCTTGGTCGCCGATGCTGCCGGGCACGGAGCGCAGCGCGTTGAACCACGTGACGGCCATCTTGTCGTACCCGCCGGCGGTGGGATGGATCCCGTCGATCAGGTCGGCCGTGGTCAACGCGCTGTGCATGTCGACCAGGTGGACGTGCTTGCCAGCGTTCACCTTGCTCTGCACGATCCCGGGGATCGCCGAGTTGAAGGTACGCACGGCGGCTTCCTGGTTGGCGTTGGCGAGTGGGGTGATCTGCGCGACGAACACCTCGGCGGTGGGCGCCGTATTGGTGATGCGATCGATCAATGTGGACAGTCGATTCGGTGCGGTACCGAGATTGAAGTTCTGCAGGACGTCGTTGGTGCCGATGTGCAGCAGGACCGAGTGCGGAGTGAACGTCTGCATCCAGCCGACGATGTTCGCGTCGATCTGGTCGATCCGCCAGCCAGGATGCCCCTCGTGGTCGTGGTCACCCAGGTTGGCCGGTCCATTGAACTGCGACCCCACGAAGTCCACCCGGTACCCGTTGGTGGTGAAGCGTTGCCACAGGCCGATGCGGTATCCGCCCGGTACCTGGGTCCCATGGGTGATGGAGTCGCCGAGCGGCATGACGCGTACTCCGCCGTTGGACTCGGCGTTCGCGACGCTCGCGGGCAGCGCCACGGCGGCGGTCACGACCAACGCCGCCACCGCGGCGAGCCAGCTGGCACGTGTTCGCATGTGCGCCTCCTGCATGTGAACGTTCACAACCACAGACGTCGATGCCAGTGTGGCAAAACGTTGCGAGAAATTCAACGAATCGTTTCGCGGTACCCGTGCTGAACTCGATCGCGCACGCCGCGGTGCTCGGGCAGGCTGCGCGCATGGACATCCCGTGGCTGCTGGACGAGCGGGCTCACGCCGGGGCCGAACACCTCGACCCTGCCTTCGTCGCCGGTTACGACCGCAAGCAAGGCTGGCCCGACCCGGCGACCGACATCGCGGTGTTCCAGGCCCACGGACTGGACGCGGCGTCCACCATCGTCGACCTCGCCGCCGGTACCGGCCAGTTCGCGCTCGCCGCCGCGCGAGTGTTCGGCAGGGTGGTGGCAGTGGACGTGTCCCCGGCGATGGTGACCTACCTGCGCAACCGCGCCGCCGGCCACACCGGTTCACGTCCGGACATCGTCCAGGCCGGGTTCCTCGGCTACCAGCACGACGGGCCGCCCGCCGACGGCGTCTACACGCGCAACGGCCTGCATCAGCTACCCGACTTCTGGAAGGTGCTCGCCCTGGACCGGATGGCGGGGATACTGCGGCCCGGCGGCGTGCTGCGGGTCCGGGATCTGATCTACGACTTCCCGGCCGGGCAGGCGAG
>DASRII010000306.1:0-3467 GCA_035650075.1 Micromonosporaceae bacterium
CCCAGGTGCGCCTGGACCGCTGGAGCGGCATGTTCCACCCCAACGCGAACGGCTACGCCGTGATGGCCTGCAACGTCAAGGCGGCCTATACCGGTGCCAGCGCCGACAGTTGCCGCACCGCCCGGGCGCCCAGCAACGACCTCGTCAACGGCCTACCGGTGCTGCTCGCGCCGATGCTCGGCGGCGCCGGGGTCACAATTCAGCTCAGCATCGGAGGATTCGCGTTCAACGCCCCCGTTCGGATCACCCTCTACTCCGCGCCCGTCGACATCGGCACCTTCACCACCGACGCGAACGGCGTGCTCAACGCCACACTTCGGCTACCCGCCGCCGCGGCGGGCGTGCACGCCCTCGAACTGCAGGGGCAAACCCCCGGCGGCAGCGGAATACACAAACAGGTACGGCTCAGTTATCCCGGCCGCCCGAACGGTGGCGGCAGTTACGCCACCTACCTCTGCTGCTTCACCCCGTCCGCAGCCGAGGACGGCACGACCGGCGAACAGGTCGACGTGATCTACCACGGCGAGATCTTCGACACCGTGACCCCGGACGAGAACGGCGGTATCTTCATCGAACTGCCGGTCTTCGATACTCTCGACGCTGGCGGCATCATCAACATCACCGCTCGCAGCCGTACCTCCGGCAAGGCACTGTCCACCACGATCGACCCGATCCCATCGGTGGCAGGGCTCTGGGCGACTAGCAACTCGCCGGGTGCCCTCGCCCTGACCGGAGCCGGGATCACCGTGGGCGGTCGCGTTCACAGCAACGCGGACATCGCCGTGACCGGCGCGCGGGTCACGGTGTCATCCGGCGCCGAGTATGCCACCCGACTGACCGTCACCGGTGCCGGTGCGAGCGTGCCAGGCGCGCGGAAGGTGGCGGCCGGCGGAGTGCCGTCCATCGTGGACGTGGCTGACTACCGCCCCGGCGGAAGACGCGCGATAGCAGCAGGCAGCAGCTATCACCCGATCTCGTCGTCGGACTGCGTCGACGGACGATGGACGGCAACTCCGGGCACGATTCCCGCGGGTATCGTCTACGTGCCCTGCGCGGTCACGATCGCAGGGTCCGGACGTGTCCCCGCGATCCTGGTCGCGGAGGGTTCCATCACCGTCGAGGGAACCGCGGTCGTCATCGACCCTGGTGGCGCCGGATCTCCGGCACTGATCAGTGGAGCCAGCGGCCCCGACGCGGTCCGGATCGCCGGAGCATATACACAGATCCTCGGGACCACGCAAACGCTCAACGGCGGGGTGACGGTCATCGGGACAGCCAGCCGACTGCGCTGCGGCGTGGTTGCCAGCACGATCAAGGTGGTTGGTGCAACCGTCCGCATCGAGGTAGACGGCGGATGTCTCGTGCCGTGACGTGCCCGTTCGCCAGCGCCCATGATCCTCGGGCGACGGGCTGGGCCCCGGACAGACCACATCCGTCCGGGGCCCGGCCTCCCCGCCCGACCCTGCTCTGGCGGCCGATCAGGGGTCTCGCAGCGCAAGTCTCATGTTCGTGGTGCGGATCTGCGTCGCGGCTCGACGGCAGAGGTACCTGGAAGGAGCCCAGCCTGTGCCGTTCGTTTTCGGCCACAGTCGGTCCGCGCCCCAGTGACGTAGTGTAACGATCCGCTCCGGCAGAAGGGACGGGCAGCCAGTGGACGCCACCGTTGCCGAGGTGCTACCGGGCAGGCAGCAGACAACCACCGACGAGATCGGCGGCATCGGTCTGTCGGCCGGCCGGCCCGTGCACGCGACGATGGCCAGACTTGCCTCGGTCGTGCGCGGCACGTCGGTCGCGGTGGCGGTTCCGTCGGGGCTGCTCGCCGTCGCCCCACCCGCCTCATTGCGGTGGCTGCTGCCCGCCGCAGTGCTGCTGACGGGTTGGACCGCGGTTTACGCGTGGGTGTCCTGGACCCGAGGGCTGCGAGCCTGGGTCATCGCGGTCGATGTCGTGCTCCTGTGCGGCCTGGGCCTGATGTCGAGCAGGTTGGTGGGTGAGCCGGCGCTGGCCAGCGGCTGGGGGTGGGTGACCCAGGTCGCCAGCATGGCGGTCGTCTGCGCCCAGCTGGCGGGCCGCCCGGTCCTGTCGGTGCCTGCCGGCCTGGTCGTGGCAGCAAGCGTCGCAGCCGGGCTGCACACCGCAGGCGCGTCCATCGACGTCGTCGCCAACATCGGCGTCACGGTCGCGACCCAGGCCGCCGTGTCCGCAGTGGTAACCGGCGTGGTCCTGCACGCGGGGCGCGCGGCGTCGAGCACGTTCGCGGAGCTGGAGCGGACCCAGCGGCAGGCCCAGATCGAACTGGCCCGGCGGGCCGACGAGCTCACGCAGTTCCGGCTGCTCCACAACGGGCCGCTGACCACCCTCAGCATGGCCCTCAACGCGCATAACAGTTCTTCGTCGCACCTGCTGCGCAGGCGGGCCGCGGCCGACCTGGACGCATTGCCGCAGCTGGCGAGCGCCGCCGACGCTCCCGCCGGCAGCCAGCGGCTCGACGAGCGGGTGGCTCAGGCCGTGACCTGGTGCCAGCCGACGCTGACCGTGTCCGCGACCCTGCCACCGTGCCCGGTGCCCGACGAGGTCGCTGACGCGTTCGCCCACGCAGTCGCGGAGGCGTTGGAGAACGTCGTCCGACACGCCCAGGTCCGTCGGGCAGAAGTCGTTCTGGAGGAGCGCGACGGGCTCGTCCGGGTCACGGTCGCCGACCGCGGACGTGGGTTCGATCCGGCTGACATGCCGGCCCAGCGGTTCGGTCTGCGCACGGCCGTCGTCGCCGCCATGGCCCTGGTCGGCGGCACGGCGACGGTACGGTCGACGCCGGGCCAGGGCTCGACACTGGTGCTGGAGTGGCGCCGTGAATGACCCCGTCGAGGCGGTCGAGGAACGGTACAGCCGCGGAACACTGCTTGCCGCGATCGTCGTCATGGGCAGTTGGCACCTGTTCTCTGTCCTGCCGACGGTCCTGCAGACCGGCTCGTCCACGACGGACAGAATCGTCAGCGCCACATTGTGGGTCGCGTACGCGATCATCGGTGCCGCATCCACCGTCGTAGTGCTGCGCGGCGGCGGCCGCACCCCCACCCTGCCCCTGATCGTCGCGCCACTGCTGCTGTGCGGTCTGGTGGTCAACGCGCTGGCCAACCCGGACGGCTCGATCCTCGACCGCTACATCTGGACGTTCTCCGCCGGCGGCTGGTACGCCCTGGTCGCGCTCTGGCGGCGTCGCCTCGCCGAACTCGTCGCGTTCTTCACCGCCAACGCCGGCATCGGCCTGGTCATGCTCCTCGCAGCGGGGGACACCGACCGGACCAACCTGACCCGCTTCGCGATGACCTGCTACGGCATCAGCGTCCTGCAGATAACGATCTTCGTCGGTGGGCGGGCGGTGACAACACTGGCCCGCCGCGTCGCCTTGGCGCAGGACGCCCAGTCGTATGTGGCAACCAGGCAGCTGACCGCCCAGGCCGTGCACC
>DASRII010000307.1:0-10446 GCA_035650075.1 Micromonosporaceae bacterium
GGCGACGCTCCGCGCGCTCACTGGAACGCGTCCTTGAGATGTTCGAGATACGGCTCGCCGCGGTGGCGCGGCAGCACCGACACCACGTCGAAGCGGACGGCCGGAGGACGCAGGCCGGACGTGGCGAGCCATTCGGCGGCCAGCCTGCGCAGCCGGCTGACCTTGCGCGCGACAACGGCCGCGGCCGGTGGACCGAACGTCTCCGATCGGCGCGTCTTCACCTCGACGAAGACCAGGGTTTCGCCATCCCGGGCCACGATGTCGATTTCGCCGGTGCGGCACCGCCAGTTGCGGGCGAGCAACACCATGCCCTGCTCGACGAGGTGTGCCGCCGCCCGCTGCTCACCCCATGCGCCGAACGCCCGCCTCGCATGCGTCATGACGGCCACCTTGACCGGCACGCCCGACCAAAGACAACGACGACGAGATCGAGATGTGGAAAACGCAGACCACTGTGGACAACGGGACAGCTAACCAGTTGATCTGCTATGCGATGGCGCGTACCGGTACTCGTGCGGCAGCCATTCCAACCACTCGCCGTGCGGTCCGGTGCGAGCCAGAACCTCGACGGTGGCCCGGCCCTCGCGCCAGGCGACGAGGGTGAGCAACCCGACGACGAGCACCCCCGGCGGACCGGCCTCGACCGGGGGTTCGGGCAGGAACAGCTCGGCGCCGAAGCGCGACGCCTCGTTGAGCACCACGACCAGATCGCGGCGCGCCCCCCACGAGGCCAGCACCTCGACGAGCCGGGCGGTGCCGTCGCGGGTGAGGTAGTTGATCGCGTTGGACGCGAACACGCACGGGACGGCCTCATCATCCATAGTGGACAGTACGGCGGGCAGCGACTCCACCATGTCGCCGGCGACCAGCTCGGGCTGGACGACTGCCGCCTCGGCCAGAGCCGCGTCGAGGCGTACGAGCCGCTCGGTGTGTTCCGGCCAGATGCAGGACCGCAGCCAGTCCACATCCTCTGACGAGGGAGAAGTGTCGATGCCGACGCGCCGCGCCACGATGAACTCGTGACCGGCCGGCGACGGCCAGCCGGTACCGCGTACCTCGGCCCGCATCACCAGCGCGGTCGGCGCGTCGGCCCGACCGGTTTCCAGGACCCGGGTGCCGTCCGGGGTGGCGTAGCGGTAGCCGTACCGGTCCGGCAGCAACAACAGGCCGGCACTCGTACCGAGTTCGACGAGTGACAGCGGACGGTCGTCGAGCAACCCGGAAGCGCGCCCGAACCCGGGTCGCAGCAGGGCCGCGCGGCGAGCCTCGTTCGTCTGCGTGTGCCGGGTGGCGCACAACCGCTCGAGCGCACCCGCGTACGCCGTGACCAGGTCTTCGAAGGCGCCCTCGAAGCCGTCGTCCAGGCCCCGGTCACCGCCGAGCACCGGCAGGTATGCCGCGAGCGGGTGATCCACCGCCGTGGTTCGCAGCAGGTACTGCACGGCGGCGAAGTAGAGGATCGCCCGCTGTTGCGTACGCGGTGCCGCGAGCAGCGGAACGGCCAGCTCGGGGCGGTCGGCGAGCAACCGCGCGAGCCGGTCGTACCGCGGGGACGAACCACGGAACTCGCGGTCGGCGAAGTGCCGGAACATGCGAGGTAACCGTGCGGCATCCGTTTCGGGCATGGCGCGATCATGCACCCGTGGCATACGGTGCGGTGTCGTGGAGGGACATAGGAGTTATCCGCCAAGCGGCGAGTCGAGTTGGTTCGGAGCCGAGCAGGAGCAGCGGGTGCCGGAGCCCCGCACCGGAAGTTGGGGAAGTGGACCGGTCGGCCCGCGATCGGGCCAGGTCATGCCACCCCTGATGGGCGACCAGTTCGGCGGAATACCCGACGAGCAGGGTCGACACACCGAGACACTCGAACGGGCGGCGCTGCGAAGGCCGCCGGGGGCGGGACCCGGGGCGGCACCGCCGGGCGAGGGCATCTACCGCACCCGTAGGCCGATCGTTGCCGTGCCCATGGCTGTGGTCGCGGTTCTGTTGGCCATACCCACGCTCCGCGTACTGCTCAGCTCCGCGTTCGGGCCGGTGATCGTCCCGTCGGGCGTGATCGCCAGCGTCCTGGCGCTGATCGGGCTACCCCTGCTGGCGATGGGTCTCTATGCGCTGATGACCGGTGCCGCCCGGGTACCGGAACCGAGCTGGGTCCGGCTGTGGCTGCGGCCGCCGCTGGCGTACCTGGTAATCGGCCTGGTTTGTCTCCTCGCCGCAGGCCTCGCCGCTGGCTGAGGGGCGACCGCGCCTCGAGCCAGCAAGATCGACCGGTGGAGTACACTGTTCGACTGGCGACCAGTAGACATCTGGTCGACCTCGCGCGTCCTCTCCACGGCTGATGTCGTGGAGCGACGGCCGCCCTGGTCCCGCTGCGTGCGGCGGGCCCGATACGGCCGGCGACCGGGCGCCAGGGCGGAGGGCCGCCGGTCCACCGCGACAAACCAGGGACCCGAGGAGTAACCCAGACATGGCCGTAGTGACCATGCGGCAACTGCTGGAGAGCGGTGTCCATTTCGGACATCAGACTCGCCGGTGGAACCCGAAGATGAAGCGCTTCATTTTCACCGAGCGCAACGGCATCTACATCATCGACCTGCGCCAGACTCTCGACTACATCGAGAAGGCCTTCGACTTCATCCGCAACACGGTCGCCGAGGGCGGTTCCGTGTTGTTCGTCGGTACGAAGAAGCAGGCTCAGGAGGCGATCTCCGAGCAGGCGACGCGGGTCGGCATGCCCTTCGTCAACCACCGCTGGTTGGGCGGCATGCTCACGAACTTCCAGACCGTCCACAAGCGCTTGCTGCGCATGAAGGAACTCGAGTCCATCGAGCAGACGGGCGCGGCGTCCGGCCGGACGAAGAAGGAAACCCTCCAACTCACCCGGGAGAAGGACAAGCTCACCAAGACCCTGGGCGGCCTGCGGGACATGCAGAAGGTGCCGGCCGCGGTCTGGATTGTCGACACGAAGAAAGAGCACATCGCAGTCGACGAGGCACGCAAGCTGGGCATACCGGTCATTGCGGTCCTGGACACCAACTGTGATCCGGACGAGGTGGACTTCCCGATTCCCGGCAACGACGACGCGATCCGCTCCGCGGCGCTGCTCACCCGGGTGGTTGCCGACGCCGTGGCCGACGGTCTGATCGCCCGGTCGGGTAAGGCCCTGCGGACCGACGAGAAGCCGGAGCCGGGTGTCGTCGGTGCCGACGAACCGCTCGCCGAGTGGGAGCGCGAGCTGCTCGAGGGCGCGTCCGAGCCGCCGTCCCAGCCCGCCGCCACTTCCGCCGAGTAGACCACCCAACCGACTGAGAGAGAGTCATGTCCAACTTCACCGCCGCGGACGTCAAGAAGCTCCGCGACCTCACCGGCGCCGGCATGATGGACTGCAAGAAGGCCCTGGAAGAGGCGGCCGGCGACATCGACAAGGCGATCGAGATCCTGCGGATCAAGGGCGCCAAGGACGTCGGCAAGCGGGTCGGGCGTACCACCGCCAACGGGCTCGTGGCCCACGCCGGTAACGCGCTGCTCGAGCTCAACTGCGAGACCGACTTCGTGGCGAAGAGCCCCGACGTCGTCGCGCTCGCGCAGCGGCTGGTCGAGCACGTCGCCGCGACGCGCCCGGCCGACGTCGACGCGTTGCTCGCCTCGCCGATCGACGGGCAGTCGGTCGCCGATCTGGTCCAGGCCGAGTCGGCCCGCATCGGCGAGAAGCTCGTGCTCAGCCGCTTCGGGGCACTGGACGGCACCGTCGCGGTCTACCTGCACCGCAAGGACCCGGACCTGCCGCCGCAGGTCGGCGTGATGGTCGAGTACTCCGGCAAGACCGACGAGACGGCGCACAGCGACGCGCGCGGCGTGGCGATGCAGATCGCTGCCATGCGTCCGAAGTACGTCACCCGGGACGAGGTACCGGCTGACGTCGTCGAATCGGAGCGCCGGATCGCCGAGGAGACCGCTCGCGAGGAGGGCAAGCCCGCGGCCGCGCTGCCGAAGATCATCGATGGCCGCGTGAACGCGTTCTTCAAAGACTTCGTCCTCGTGGAGCAGGCGTCCGTTATCGACCAGAAGAAGACCGTCCGGCAGATGCTGGACGAGGCCGGCATCACGGTGACGCGGTTCGTCCGCTTCGAGGTCGGCCAGGCGTGATCGGAAACGGGGAGGTCGCGGTGCGTACACCGCGGCCTCCCCGTCGCATATCGTGCAGAGAGGCGCTGGAGCCTCATGGCAAGCCCTGCAGGGCGGAAGGCGGGCGGCATGACGGAGAAGGAGCCAGCGGTACGGCCCAAGCGGGTCGTGCTGAAACTCTCCGGCGAGGTGTTCGGCGGCGGCGCGGTCGGCGTCGACCCGGACGTGGTCCAGGGCATCGCAAGCCAGATCGCCACGTGTGTGCGGCGCGGTGTCCAGGTAGCCGTGGTCGTCGGAGGCGGCAACTTCTTCCGGGGCGCCGAACTGCAGCGCCGGGGCATGGACCGGGCTCGTGCCGACTATCTGGGCATGCTCGGTACCGTCATGAACTGCTTGGCGCTCCAGGACTTCCTGGAGAAGGAAGGCGTCGAGACACGGGTACAGACCGCGATCACGATGGCCCAGGTCGCCGAGCCGTACATCCCCCTGCGGGCCATCCGACACCTGGAGAAGAACCGCGTCGTCATCTTCGGCGCGGGCGCGGGCATGCCGTACTTCTCGACCGACACCGTCGCCGCTCAGCGCGCCCTGGAGATCCGGGCAGACCTCGTGCTGATGAGCAAGAACGGGGTCGACGGCGTCTACACGGCGGATCCGCGTACCGACCCGACCGCCCGTAAGCTCGACGAGATCACTTTCGCCGAGGCGCTGCGCCGCGGGCTGAAGGTGGTCGATGCGGCGGCGTTCAGCCTGTGCATGGAGAACAAACTGCCGATGATGGTGTTCGCCGCGGAAGGGGACGACACCATCGTCCGAGCCGTCAGCGGTGAACGGATCGGCACACTAATCACAGCCTGAGGAGGGCACGTGATCGACGAGACGCTCTTCGACGCCGAGGAGAGAATGGAGCGTGCGGTCGAGCACGCCAAGGAGGAGTTCGCGACGATCCGTACCGGCCGCGCCACCGCGGCGATGTTCGGCAAGATAACCATCGACTACTACGGATCGCCGACCCCCTTGCCGCAGCTGGCGTCGATCGCCGTACCGGAGCCGCGCATGGCGCTCATCAAGCCCTACGACGCGTCCCAACTGCGCGCGATGGAGAAGGCCATCCGGGACTCCGACCTGGGGGTCAACCCCAACAACGAGGGTACGCAGATCCGCATCGTGCTTCCGCCGATGACGGAGGAGCGCCGGCGCGAGATGATCAAAGTGGCGCGGCACAAGGGCGAGGAGGCCAAGGTCGCGATCCGCAACGTCCGGCGCAAGGCAAAGGACGAGCTCGACCGGATCGTGCGCGACGGGGAGTCCGGTGAGGACGAGGGCCGCCGCGCCGAGAAGGAGCTCGACGATCTGACCCACAAGTACGTCGCGCACGTCGACGAGATCGTCAAGCACAAGGAAGCCGAGCTGCTCGAGTTCTGATGACCAACCGACCAGCGGACGACTGGTCGCGCCGAGGGCGGTACCGGGCGCGGCACGCCGATGCCGCGCCCCAGGACGACGATCCCTACGGCTGGGACACCGCGTGGGACAACCAGCCTGAACCGGTACCCCCGGAGCCTGAATTCAGCCCGTGGGGCGCGGAGCCGCCGTCGGAGCCGGCGCAACCCGCGGCCCCGCCGACCGGGCGTGCCGGCCGCAACCTGCCGGCGGCCATCGGGATCGGGCTGCTGCTCGGCGCGCTGGTCGTCGGCTCGCTGTTCTTCTACCGTCCGCTGTTCCTGCTCGTGCTCGTGGCCGCGGTCGGGGTGGGCATCTGGGAGATGGTCCGCGCGGTAGGGCCGAGCGGTGCCCGCCCGCCGCTCGTGCCGCTGCTCGTCGGCGGCGCGATGATGGAGCTGCTCGCCTGGTTCTTCGGGCCGGACGCGCTGGCCATCGGCCTGCTGCTGACCGTGCTCGCGATGATGGTCTGGCGGCTGGCGGACGGGCCGGCGGGCTACCACCGTGACGTCACCGCCGGTACCTTGATCGCGGTCTACGTCCCGTTCCTCGCCGGGTTCGCCGCGATGCTCGCCTCGCCGAGCGACGGGCAGTGGCAGGTGTTGGTCACGCTCGCGGCCGTCGTGCTATCGGACACCGGCGGGTACGTCGCCGGCGTTTTCTTCGGCAAGCGACCGATGGCCCCGACGGTGAGCCCCAAGAAGTCGTGGGAGGGGCTGGCCGGTTCGCTGCTCGCCACAGCGGTCGGCAGCGCGGTCATGCTCTACTTCCTGCTCGACATCGCGTGGTGGTGGGGGCTCGTGTTCGGGGTGGTGGTGTCCGCCGCGTCCGTTCTGGGCGACCTCGCCGAGTCGCTGCTGAAGCGGGATCTCGGCATCAAGGACATGAGCCATCTGCTGCCCGGACACGGCGGGCTGATGGACCGCCTGGACTCGATCCTGTTCGCCGCACCCGCGGCATACCTGTTGCTGTCGGTGCTCGCGTTGCCTACCGCGTGAGGTGGGTCGCTGGGCTTAGAGGCCGGACATCGGTATCGGCGCGGGCATGGAAGACTGGATGAGTCATGGCGAGCATGCGGGCAGTGGCCGAACCAGCCGGGGATACCTCCACCGGCCTGCGCGTCGTGCCCCGGGCCTCGCTTCCGCCCCGCCATCTCGCCGACCTCGACCCGGGCGAGCGCAGGGCGGCCGTGGTCGAATTCGGCGAACCGGAGTACCGGGCGAGCCAACTGTCGACGCACTACTTCGGGCGGCTGGTACGCGAGCCGGGGGCGATGACCGACATCCCGTCCGCGACCCGGGCCGGGCTGGCCGGTGCACTGCTGCCCACGCTGCTGACTCCGGTACGCGAGCTGTCCTGCGACGGCGGCACCACCCGCAAAACACTGTGGCGACTCCACGACGGGTCGCTGGTCGAGAGCGTCCTGATGGAGTACCCGGACCGGGTGACGGTCTGCATCTCCAGCCAGGCCGGATGTGGGATCGGGTGTCCGTTCTGCGCGACAGGCCAGGCCGGCCTGACCCGGAACCTGTCCACGGCGGAGATCGTCGACCAGGTCGTCTGGTTCGCCGGATCGAGGGTCGCGGCGGGACAGCGGCGACCCACCCACGTGGTCTTCATGGGGATGGGCGAGCCGATGGCGAACTACTCCCGCGTCATCGCGGCGGTTCGCCGGCTGACCGATCCCGCGCCGGCCGGACTGGGTCTGTCCCAGCGGCACGTCACGGTCTCCACGGTCGGGCTGGTACCGGCCCTGGAGCGCCTGGCCGACGAGGACCTCGCAGTGACTCTTGCGCTGTCGCTGCACGCACCCGATGATGATCTGCGCGACGAGCTTGTGCCGGTCAACCAACGCTGGAAGGTCGCTCAGGTCCTCGAAGCTGCCTGGGGGTACGCGGCTCGCACGGGGAGACGGGTGTCCATCGAGTACGCCATGATCAAGAATGTGAACGACCAGCCGTGGCGCGCCGACCTCCTCGGTCGGCTGCTGGCGGGCCGGCTGGCCCATGTAAACCTCATCCCGCTGAACCCGACGCCGGGTAGCCAATGGGATGCCAGTGACAAGTCGGTGGAGCGCGAGTTCGTTCGGCGGCTGCGCGCGGCCGGCGTACCGACCACGGTCCGGGATACCCGAGGTCGGGAGATCGACGGAGCATGCGGGCAGCTAGCCGCGAACGGAGGATGAACGGTGACTAGTCAGGGACAGCGGTTCCGGCGTCGCGCTCTTCGTCGCGGGTACAAGGTCGACGAGGTCGACGCGTTCCTCGACCGGGTGGAGGCGACACTTGCCGGGGCGCGGGTCGACGCTCCGGTCTCCGCGCAGGAAGTTCACGACGTCGTGTTCCGGGTGAGGTTCGGCGGGTACGACGAGTGGCAGGTCGACCTGCACCTCGACCGGGTCGAGCGGCAGCTGGCGGAGATCGAGGACCGCGGCGGCTTCGTACGCGGACCCGAGCCGCGGATGGGCGCGCCGATGCGCGACGACCGCATGGGTCCACCGATGCGCGACGATCGGATGCCGCCGCCGATGCCAACCCGGCCGGTGTCACCCATGGCCGGCCCGCCCATGGCGGCACCAGGGCCGATGGCCCCGCCCGGCCCTCCGATGGGCGCACCGCCGCGGGATCCGGGCTACGGCCGCTACGACGAGCCGACGTACGGCGGCGGCTTCGACGGGTTCGAGCCGGGTCGGCACGGCAAGATGGACATGACCGCCGAGATCCGCATGGGCGGAGGCGACCCAGGCTACGGCGCACCGGTCATGCCCGGCCCACCGGGACCGGGTGCGGTACCGGCCGACGTCCAGCGCATCGACCAGATGCGGCGTACGTTCCAGCCCCGCCGATTCGGCAGTGGTTACGACCCCGGTCAGGTCGACCGCCTCTTCGAGGGCATCATCTCCGCGATGGCTGGCCGTGGCGGGATCAGTGAGGCCGAACTCGACCCGTCGCAGTTCAACCTCGTACCGGGCGGCTACTTCGAAGCCGAAGTCGACGCGGCCCTCAAAGAAGTCCGCGACATCATCCGCCGCCGCTAGCCGGGTCTTCCACCCCGTTGATCATGAAGTTAGTTGGTGGGTGGACGGCGTGTCGTCACACCAACTTCATGATCAACGCTGAGAAGGCGACGCTGAGGAAGCGGCGTCAGCGCTTCAGGCCTACCCGGCGCAGGGCCGCGTCGCCGATGAGGAACAGCGCCAGGAGACCGGCGATGCTCGCCAGCCAGATCCGCTCCATGGCGGTGAGCGGGTAGCCGAGCTGCATCGCGAGCAGCACCAGGATCGTGAGTACCGCGCCGACCCGGGCAGCCTTCGGGTTGATGGTCTTGCGCTGGTCGGGTGAGGTCACCGGCTCTTCCGCGGCCACGCTCGGGTCCTTCCGCCGTTGTTTGCGTCGAGGTCAGTCTGGCATGCCGCTCGGCGGGTCGAACGGCAGGCTCCGGTACCGTTTGGGCCGTGCGAGTAACCGGAACCGGCCATGCGGGCATGCGCATCGACACGCCCGCCGGCAGCATCCTGTGCGACCCGTGGGTGAACCCGGCCTACTTCGCCTCGTGGTTCCCGTTTCCGGACAACTCGCAGCTCGATTGGGAGACGCTCGGCCAGGTCGACTACCTCTACGTCTCGCACCTGCATCGGGATCACTTCGACGCCGCGCACCTCGCGCGGTTCGTCAGCAAGAAGGCGGCGGTACTCCTGCCGGAGTACCCGACCAGCCAGCTCGAGGACGAGCTGCGCGAGCTGGGGTTCACGTCGTTCGTGAAGACCGTTACCAACGAGCCGGTCGCGCTCGACGGCGGGCTGACCGTGATGATCCAGGCGCTCACGTCGCCGACCGACGGGCCGATCGGCGACTCGTCGCTGTGGGTGGAGTACGACGGGATCCGGCTGCTCAACCAGAACGACGCGCGCCCGACCGACCTGTCGGTGTTCGCCGCCCTGGGCCACGTGCACGCCCACCTGCTGCAGTTCTCCGGTGCGATCTGGTACCCGATGGTCTACGAGCTGCCGACCGCCGCCAAGACCGCCTTCGGCAAGCAGAAGCGGGAACGGCAGTTCGACCGTACGGTTCGGTACGTCGATGATCTGAAGGCATCCTGGGTATTCCCGATCGCCGGGCCGCCGTGTTTCCTCGACGACGAGCTGTGGGGCTTCAACGACCTCGGTACCGACGAGGGCAACATCTTCCCGGACCAGCAGGTGTTCCTCGACCACTACGGGTCGCTGGGCTATCCGAACGGGGTCCTGTTGCTGCCGGGCTCGGTCGCGACGGTCACCTCAGAAGTGTGCGACGTCGAGCACCCGGTTCCCGACGTGCGCGAGTTCTTCGCCCGCAAGGAGAAACACCTGCGGGCGTACCAGGAACGGCAGCGGCCGGTCATCGCGGCGGCCAAGAACTCGTGGCGGCACCCCGAGATCGATGTGGTCAAGGAACTGAAGCGGCGTCTCGAGCCGCTGCTGGACGAATCGGAGTACCTGGCCCGCGGAGTGGGCGGGCCGGTGCGGTTCGACCTCGTCGGCTACGACGGCGAGTCCGTGGAGTCGATCGTGGTGGACTTCCCTGGCAAGCAGGTACGCCGGGCCGCCGACGAGAAGGTCCGCTACCGCTTCCGGACCGAGCGGGCGTTGGTGGAGCACCTGCTCTACATCGACGAGCTCGACTGGGTCAACTCGCTGTTCCTGTCGTGCCGGTTCTCGGCGGCCCGCATCGGCCAGTACAACGAGTTCGTGTACGCCTTCTTCAAGTGCCTGTCAGAGGAGCGCCTGCAGTACGCCGAGGGCTGGTACGACGAGCACGAACGGCACACCGAGGCGGAGGACGTCACGCTCGGGGACTGGGTCGTGCAGCGCCGGTGCCCGCACCTGAAGGCCGACCTGACCCG